>DASYLM010000529.1:0-10870 GCA_036009565.1 Pseudonocardia sp.
TGCAAAGACGAAAAGGGCCAGGTCCCGGACTTCGCTAGAAGTCTGTGACCTGGCCCTTCGTACTGTCGGGGTGGCGGGATTCGAACCCACGACCTCTTCGTCCCGAACGAAGCGCGCTACCAAGCTGCGCCACACCCCGATGGCCTCGCGGCCGTTTGAGAGTCTAGCTGACGTCCGCGGCGGCCCCTGACTTGGCTCGGCTTCCGCCGGATCGGAGACCCTCCGCGGCCACCGGACGGGCCACCAGGGTCAGCAGGCTGGCCTCCGGCGGGCAGGAGAACCGGATCGGGGCGTACGGCGAGGTACCCAGCCCGGCCGACACGTGCAGCCAGCTGTGCGCCCCCCACCGGGAGGCACCGCGGGCCCTCGAGCGGTCCAGCCCGCAGTTGGTGACCAGTGCGCCGTACAGCGGCACCCGTAGCTGACCGCCGTGGGTGTGCCCGGCCATGATCAGGTCGTAGCCGTCGGCGGCGAAGCGGTCGAGCACCCGGGGCTCCGGAGAGTGCGTCAGCCCGAGCCGCAGCGCGACCGGCTCGGTCACCGGGCCGGCGACCGTGTCGTAGCGGTCCCGCCGGATGTGCGGATCATCGACACCGGCGACGGCCACCGACCGGCCGGCCACGTCCAACCGCAGCCGTTGGTGGGTGGCGTCCAGCCAACCGCGCTCGATCATCGCGGCGCGCAGGTCCCGCCAGGGCAGCGGGACGCCGCCGATCCACTTCTGCCGCCGCCCGAACAGGTAGCGCATCGGGTTCTTCGGCGTCGGCCCGAAGTAGTCGTTGCTGCCGAACACGAACAGCCCCGGTAGCGCGAGCAGTGGGTTCAACGCGCGGAGCACCGCGGGAACCGCCTTCGGATCCGCAAGGTTGTCGCCGGTGTTGACCACCAGGTCGGGCTCGAGCGCGGCCAGCTCGGCGACCCAGCGCTGCTTGCTGGCCTGGCCGGGCATCATGTGCAGGTCCGACACGTGCAGCACACGCAGGCTCGGGCTGCCCGCCGGCAACACCGGCAGCGTGGCGGTGCGCAACGTCCAATGCCGCCGCTCGATCAGCGATGCGTACCCGACTGTTGCCACTCCGAGCCCGGCCACCCCGAGCGCGCTCCGTATCAACCTGCTCACTGCACCGAGGGTACGGGGCAACCCGGTCGGCGCGCCGGATGCGGGGCTCTAAGCTGATCAGCCATGGGTCTGAAAGCTCAGCTGCGAGACGATCTCACCGCCGCGATCAAGGGCCGGGACGAGCTCGCCAAGTCGACCATCCGGATGGCGCTGAGCGCGATCACCGCCGCCGAAGTGGCAGGTGACACCGCGCGCGAGCTCGACGAGCCGGAGGTGGCCCGGGTGCTGACCCGGGAGGCGAAGAAGCGGGCCGAGTCCGCAGAGGCGTTCGATGCGGCCGGGCGCGTCGAGCTGGCCGACAAGGAACGTGCCGAGGCCGAGGTGCTGGCCCGCTACCTGCCGAAACAGCTGACCGACGCGGAGGTGGACACGTTGGCCGAGCAGGCGATCGCGCAGGTCACCGCCGACACCGGGGCCGCGCCGGGGCCGAGACAGATGGGCCTGGTCATGAAGGCGGCAACGGGAGCCGCCGCCGGCCGGGCCGACGGTTCCCGGGTGTCCGCCGCGGTCAAGGCCCGGCTGATCGGCTGACCCGCCCGCTCTGACCGCGGACCGGATCGGGCCCCGCCGACCGGATCGGGCGCACGCCGAGCCGGATCGCCGCCGCGCCGACCTCGGCGCAACGGGCGGCCAGCGCTCAGTTGCCGGCCCGGCCGGACGGTCCACCGCGCGCGCCCGGCGCAGCGGCGGGGCCGGGCTGGGCGGACGGCCCCGCCGGTGCGGACTGGCCGGGTGCGGACTGGCCGGGTGCGACCGGTTGGCCGTACTGGTCGTACACCTCGCCGTTGGGCCCGTAGCCGAGATCGCGGTCGTCCCCGGACGGGTCGCCCGGCGGCGGCGGTGGCGGCGGCACGTCACCGGTGCTGACCTGCAGCGTCACGACCTCACCCGGCAGCGCGGAGCCCCGGGGGGACTGGCCGACGACAACGCCATGCGGCGCGCGGTTGTCCACGTCCTGCAGGCTGATCTTCCAGCCGGCCTTGGACAGGATCTTGCGCGCGTCGTCGGCGTTCTTGCCGATCATCTCCGGCACCCGGGAGGCCGCACCGCCCTCGGTGTAGCGGTCGTCGACCGGCGGTAGCTGGGTAACCGGCTGGCCGGCCAGGTAGCCGTTCATGGCCGTGAAGAACGTCCTGGCCGGGGCCTTGCCGCCGTAGATGTTGCCGCCGGAGCAGGCCACCGGCGGTGCCTCCCCGCCGGGATCGCACAGTGGCCTGGGGGACCGCGAGTTGTCGAAGGTGATCACCGCTCCGGCCGCGGTCTGCGGGATGATGCCGATGAAGCCGGCCGACTTGTACTGCTGCGTGGTGCCGGTCTTCGCGGCGATCGGCCGGTTCCAGCCCAGCGTCTTGGCCGAGGTGGCCGCGGTCCCGATCACCGCGTCGTGGCTCAACCCGGTCAGCAGCGTGTCGGCCAGCCCGGGCGGCAGCACCTTCTCGCAGGGCAGCTCGGTGACCGGCACCGGCTTACCCGCCCAGTCGGTGACCTGGTCGATCGGGCTCGGCGGGCACCAGGTGCCGGCGCTGTTCAGGGTGGCGCCGACGTTGGCCAGCTCAAGGATGCTGGTGGGCGACACACCGAGGGTGAAGGAGGCCAGGCCCTGTGCCTTGGTGGCCTCCGCGATCGAACGCTTGGTGCGCTTGCCGGTGCCCGGTTCGACGAACGGCGTGGTGGCCAGCGAGCGGAGGCCCATCTTCACCGCCATGTCGACCACCGGCGCCACCCCGGTGAACTCCTCGAGCTTGACGAACGCGGTGTTCGGCGACAGCGCGAGCGCCTCCCACATGGGCATCGAGCCGGCGTAGCTGCCGTCGTTGCGCACCGGGATGGGCCGGCCGGTGCCGTCCTTGTAGATCGGGGAGGCGTACCCGCTGGGCGGGACCGTCATCACGTAGTTGATGCCGAGACCCTTCTCCAGGGCGGTGGCGGCGGTGAAGATCTTGTAGATCGACCCGGCTCCCAGGTTCACCGGCTGGTAGGGCAGCCCGTAGCTGGTCTCCTCCTGGTCCGCGCGCAGTCCGAACGTCCGGTTGGCCGCCATGGCCAGCACCCGGTGCTTCTGGGTGCCCGGTTCGACCAGTGCCATCACGTTGGCCACGTGCGGCTGCTTCGGCGGCACCTCGGCGTCCACGGCTCCCTTGACCTGCTGCATGGCCTTGGGGTCGAGCGTGGTGCGGATGGTGTAGCCACCCCGGTTGAGCTGGTCCGCGGTGAACCCGGCCTCGGTCAGGTACTCCACCACGTACTTGCAGAAATACCCGGCTTCGGCGGCGCCCAGGCAGCCGTTCGGGCGGGAGGTCAGCGGGTCGACGACGCCCAGCGGTGCGGCGGTCGCCTCGGCGGCCTGCGCCGGCGTGATCATGGACTGCTCGGCCATCGCCCTGATCACCACGTTGCGCCGGTCCAGTGCGGCCTGCGGGTGGCTGACCGGGTCGTAGGCGCTGGTGGAGCGCACCATGCCGGCCAGCATCGCGGCCTGCGGCACGGTGAGCTTGTCGGGCGTGGTGTTGAAGTAGGTACGTGCGGCGGAGTACACCCCGTACGCGTTGTTGCCCAGGAAGACGATGTTCAGGTAGCCGGCGAGGATCTGGTCCTTGGTCATCTTGCGCTCGAGCTGCAGCGCGATGCGCACCTCCCGGAGCTTTCGGGCGGTGGTCTGCTCGGTGGCCTTCAAGCGGTCGGACTCGCTCTTCGCGGTGACGTAGAGCTGGTAGTTCTTGACGTACTGCTGGGTCAGGGTGGAGGCGCCCTGCCGTACGTCACCGGACGCCGAGTTGGCGATCATCGCGCGGATGGTGCCCTGCCAGTCCACGCCCTGGTGGTCGTAGAACCGACGGTCCTCGATGGCAACCACGGCGGCCTTCATCGCCGGTGAGATGGCCTCCGGGGCGACCGGGGTGCGGTTCTGGGCGTAGAGGTAGGCGATCGGGGTGCCGGCCGCGTCGGTGACTGTGGTGGCCGAGGGCATCTGCTCGTCGGCCAGGTCGGCGGACACGCTCGCCATGCTGTCGGCCGCGGTGTTGGACGCGACGCCGGCGCCGGCGGCGAGTGGGAAGATCATGCCGGCAACCAGCACCCCACCGACCACACAAAGCCCGAGCAGCTTGATGACCAGCCGATTGGTCGGCTCGCTGCCGTTCATGGAGCGTGAGCTTACGCGGGGATGAGCGCTCGAACGGGGACCTCGGGCGTGGCGTACCCAAGCCCCGCGGACGCCGGGACTAGGTAGGTCACCCTACGTAGTTGAGTAATTTTCCCGGCTTGGCGGCGGGAACCGGTCCGGCCAAACTTGCGTCTATCAGCAAGACGGAATGCCAACAGCTCGCCGGAAAGCTCGGTCGGCTCAGAGCACTACCACTGAGCGCCGCGGCAGCGGGCCTGGACTAGGGAGCAAGAAATGGTTGCGACGGGGAACTGGCGTGTGTCGGCCAACTGCCGTAACGGAGATCCGGAACGCCTTTTCGTAACAGGTGCGAAGCAGCGCGATGCCCGTTCTATCTGCCGGGGTTGCCCGGTTCTTACCCAATGTTTGTCGCACGCCCTCGACGAGCGCGTCGAGTTCGGTGTGTGGGGCGGTATGACCGAACGGGATCGCCGCGCGATGCTGCGCAGGCGCCCGGACGTGACCTGCTGGGAGAGTTTCCTCAACGAGATCGCCGCCCACCGGTCGGCCGCTCCGGTCCCGGCTCCGGCCGCCGCGCCGGTGGCTCCGGCCGGGGTGCCGGTCCCGCTGCCCATGCCGTTGGTGCCGGCGGTGGCCAGGCAGGCCCGGCTCGCACCCGCCGCCCGGTTGTCCGAGGCTGCCTGAACGGGTGCCCGGCGGTGCGCCGGCGGGGCCGGCTCCGAGTGCTCAGCCGAGCGCGTCCTGGGTGCTCTGGGCGGCGACCATGGCGGTCCGCCCCGGGATCGGCGCCGCGGTCAGTCGCGCACCGATCTCGCGCAGTCCGGCCAGGTCGGTGATGTCCCCGGCCACCGCCGGCACCTGTTGTACGGCGACGCTCGGGTGGGCGTTGGTGAAGCGGGCGAGTAGCCGCTGCTCCCGCTCCGCCCGGTCCACCCGGTCCGCGTGCAGCCGCAGCACCGCCGAGGCCAGCCGGCCGCTGCCGGCCTTGTCCGCCACGTCGGCGAGGTCCCTGGCGCGCCCGGCCGGCAGGTCCGCGAGCACCGGGTGGGTGCGGTTCAGGATGAGCCCGGCCAGCGGCATGTCCTCGCTGGCCAGCCGATCGACGAAGTAGGCGGCCTCGCGCAGCGCGTCCGGCTCCGGCGCCGCGACCACCACGAACGCGGTGCCCGGCGAGCGGAGCAGTTCGTAGGTCAGCGCGGCGCGCTCCCGGAAACCGCCGAACATGGTGTCGAAGGCCTGCACGAATGCCGAGGCGTCGGCGAGCATCTGGCCGCCCAGGATGGTGCCGACCGCCTTGGCGAAAAGACCGAAACCGGCGCCGACCAACCGGCGCAGTCCGCGCCCGCCCACCCGTGCCGGGGCGGACAACAGTCGAATCATCTTTCCATCCAGGAATGACGACATCCGCTGCGGCGCGTCCAGGAAGTCCAATGCCGAGCGGGACGGTGGTGTGTCCACCACGATGAGGTCCCATTTGCCGGTCGCGGTCAGCTGGCCGAGTTTTTCCATGGCCATGTATTCCTGTGTTCCGGAGAACGAGGAAGAGATGGTCTGGTAGAACGGGTTGGCGATGATTTTCTCGGCGCGATCGGGCGTCGAATGGGTGTACACCATCTCGTCGAAGGTGCGCCGCATGTCCAGCATCATCGCGTGCAGCTCGCCGCCGGACGCAGGGTCGCCGGACCCCGCGCCGTCGTCGCTCACCCCCGTGACGCGCTTCGGTTCGTTACTCAGCGTGCTCAAACCGAGCGCTTCGGCCAGCCGTCGCGCCGGGTCGATGGTGAGTACCACGGTCCGCCGGCCCCGTTCGGCGGCACGCACCGCGAGGGCGGCGGCGGTGGTCGTCTTGCCCACCCCGCCGGACCCGCAGCACACCACGACGGTGGTCTCCGGCGAGTCCAGTACCGCGTCCAGGTCGAGGCGGCGGGTCGGTTTGCTCGGACTCATGGCTCAACCCCGTCGTTGGGCGGTTGGTGGGTACTCACTGCATCGTCCTGTTCTCGGATCCGGGCCGGCTCAGCGGGTTGCCGTGGCCGGCCTCGGTACCGCGTGGGCCTGAACGCCCTGCTCGGTGAGCTTCTCGGCCAGCTCGTAGATCGCGCCCAGTTCGATGCCGTCGATCATCTCCGGCAGGGTGAGGCGGGGCAGCGGCTCGGTCGGCTCCTTGTCCAGTCGGGCCAGCGCGGCGGCCTCGGCACGGACCCGCACGGCATGCTCCACGGTCTCCGCGAGCAGCCCGTCCAGCTGGGCGTCGGTCAGCTCGAGGCCGGCCGAGGCCAATCCGGAGCGCACCCGCATCCGGTCCACCCGGCCGTCCGCCGCGCTGTCCACCGAGCGGGTGGGCAGCCGCCGGGCGTCGGCCCGGTTGACGATCACCGCGCCGGTCCGCAGCCGGGCGTCGGCCAGCTCCGAGACCGTCTCCAGCGTCTCCGTCACCGGCAGGTCCTCCAGCGTGGTGACCAGGTGCACGACGGTGTCCGCCGAGTGCAGCAGCCGGACCACGCCCTCGCTCTGCCGGTGGATCGGGCCGGACTTGGCCAGGTCGGCCATCGCTTTGGTGACGTCCATGAAGGTCACCACCCGACCCGTCGGCGGCGCGTCCAGGATCACCGCGTCGTAGACGTGCCGGCCGTCCTTGCCGGTGCGCGTCACACATTCCTTGACCTTGCCGGTGAGCAGCACATCGCGCAGCCCGGGGGCGAGCGTGGTCGCGAACTCGATCGCGCCCATCCGGCGCAGCGTCCGCCCGGCGATGCCCAGGTTGTAGAACATCTCGAGGTAGTCCAGCAGCGCGGCCTCGGCATCCACCGCGAGCGCGCGCACCTCACCGCCACCGGGGGCCACGGCGATCCGCTGCTCCTCGTAGGGCAGCGGGCTGGTGTCGAACAGCTGGGCGATGCCCTGCCGTCCTTCGATCTCGACCAGCAGGGTGCGCCGGCCACCGGTTGCCAGTGCGAGTGCCAACGCGGCGGCCACCGTGGTCTTGCCGGTGCCGCCCTTGCCGGTCACGACGTGCAGCCGGGCACGCTCGAGCTCATCGGGCCACATGCCTGTGCAGCCTACGATGTGCCCCAAGATATGGTGGCGCACCATGAGCGCCTCGGGGACCGCGTGGGAGTACGCAACTGTTCCGTTGCTGTCCCACGCCACCAAGCAAATCTTGGACCAATGGGGCTCCGATGGGTGGGAACTCGTCACCGTGTTGCCCGGCCCGACCGGTGAACAGCTGGTGGCGTATCTCAAGCGCCCGGTCGCCGGCGGCGGGTCCGGCTGATGTCGGCCAGCCAGCGACTCCGTGACCTGGGGATCGAGCTTCCCCAGGTGACTAAGCCGGCCGGTGCCTACCTGCCCGCGGTGCGCTCTGGATCGCTGGTGTTCACCGCGGGACAACTGCCGGTGGTGGCCGGCGCGCTGGTGAGCACCGGCAAGGTCGGCGCCGAGATCGACGCCGGCGAGGCCGCCGGGCTGGCCCGCTCCTGCGCTCTGAACGCGCTGGCCGCGGTGCACGCCCTGGTCGGTATCGACGCGGTGCGGCGGGTGGTGAAGGTCACCGGATTTGTGGCCTCCGCTCCCGGGTTCACCGACCAACCAGCAGTGATCGACGGCGCGTCGTCCCTGTTCGGCGAGGTTTTCGGTGAGGCGGGCGCACACGCCCGGTCCGCCGTCGGTGTCGCCGAGCTCCCCAAGAACGCGCCGGTCGAGATCGAGATCGTTGTTGAGGTGTCCCCATGAGCACCCAGTCCGAGAACGGCGTCCCGGCAGACCCCGAGCGCGCCTGTCACGACCTGCTGGTCCGCCTGGCCGGGCGGCTGCCCGACCGGCTGCTGTGGCGGCTGCGTGACTGGCTGGCCGCCGACGGGCACGCCGCGCTGAGCCGCGCGCTGCCCAAGGCGCTGCTGCGCAACCGCATCGGGTTGACCGACGCGGAGCGCGACCTGATGGAGGCCAGCCTGCCGCTCTGGGGTGCCACCCAGCGGCAGCTGGACGCGGTCCTGCCGGTCGCCGAGCCGGGCGAGACCAATGCGACCTTCCGCGCCGAGCTCGCCCCCGAAGAGCTCTGCGCGGACCTGTCCAGCCCCGGCGGCTGGCGGGACAGCATCGACCTGATGCTCACCGCGGTGGTCCGAGGCCACCCCGGTGCGAAGGAACTGCGCCGCAGCTGGCGCGTCGACCGCTCCCGTCCCCAACGGGTGGTCCTGGCGCACGTGACGGAGGACCTGCCGGCGCTGACCGGCACCCTGCAGCGCGTGCTGCGTGCGCACGGCGACCTGTCGCCGTGCGTTGAAGTGGTATCGCCGCCGTTGGCTCTACCCCCGTACCACCGGCTGGCGCTTCGTGATTCGACCTCGCTGTGGCGACCCAACGAACGGGAGTCGGGGCGTCCCCGCCGCGACTCCAGCGGTTCGTTGGTCGACGCCTGAGCCCAGCGACTACTAGCTCAAGGAGGCGAGATGCCGGAGGGCCGGGAAGTCACCGACGTCACGGTCGACACGCACAGCCTGCTGCTTTCGCTCGCCGGGCTGCTCGACGACGAGCTGCTCGGTTGGTGCCGGGAGCTGGTCGCGGTCGGCGAGGGCGACTATGCGCTCGAGCTCGTCACGGCCGCTGTGCAGGCGGACCGGGTGCGGCTGCCGGCCGCCACCCACGAGGCGCTGCTCGCGGCGGCCGGCCGGCTGAAGCTGCTCGGCAGGGGTGAGTCACTGCCCGCGCCGGACGCCGCGCCGCGGCTGAGGCACCGGTTCATGGCCGATCCGGCGGGCGGCGGGTTCCCGGCGGTCGGCAGCGAGCGGTCCCCCGAGCACGCGTTGGCCTCGGTGCCGGCGCGGCTGCTGCGCAACTGTGAGCTCTGGCTGAGCTGGCGGTGCACCCCGACCGGTTCGGCGCCCGGCCCGCTGCCGCACCCGGTGGTGCTCATCGAGGTCGACGAGTCCGACGGCGCCGACGTGCTGGCCTACCAGGTCGGCGAGGTGCTGCTGCGGGCCGGCGTGTTCGCGTCGGTGGAGGTGTTCGCCGCCGACACGGAGCTCAGTGAGTACCACCGCGCCGCGCTGGCCGAGGCGGTCCGGGTCGAGGTGACCGGTGACCGCCCGCTGCCGGAGACGACCCGGCCCGGCGGGCAGAACGGGCGCGCCGGCGGGGTCCGGCCGGAGCCCGCCGCGAACGGCGGAGAGTCGAGGGCCCGGGACACCGCGCGACGTCCGGAGCCGCCCCGCCCAGGCCCCATCGCGGGATCCGACGGTAGCCGGCCGACCCCGTTGCGCCCGGTGGACCGGGTGATCACCGCCCGCGGCTCGGCGCCGCGCCGCCCCCGCACGGACCGTCCGGACCGCTCCGACGCCGGGTTCGACGAGATTGCCTCCGGGCTCACGTTCGACCGGTCCGGCGCCGGCAGTGACGACGACATGTTCGGCCCGGACGGGCCGGGACCGGATCGGGCCGCCGGCCCCGCCGATCAACCGATCGAGCGCCGGCCCGCCGACCAGCCCCGCGGTGGGGACTGGGGTGGGTCGCGGGAGCCGGCCGGTGGTCCGCCCAGGGACGAGCCGAAGAACCGGCCAGGGCCGCCGCCCCGGCCGGCGACGTCGGGCCCGGGGCCGTTCTCGGCCGGGCCGGACCGAACCGGTGCGAACCGGCCGGTGGCGCCAGGTGGGCCAGGCGGTCCGGCAGGTCCGCCGAAACGACCCCCGACGCGGCCGGATGACACGGCCGACGGCCCGCTGTCCGACGTGGAGCAGCGGTTGCTCCGCCAGCTCCACGAGGAGCTGGCCGCCCGCGAGGACCGGGGCAGCGCGCCTCCAAGCAAGGACCAGCCCCGGATCTTCCGCGGCGCCAACGGCGGCCGCAAGCCCCGGCCAGCCCGACCGAACGACGAGCCGCCGGCGTCCTAGAAGGTCCGCTCCGGCACTAGTGGTCGGTAGCACCGGATCGTCCGTGTTGCGTATACCTACGCAGAGCAGCTCTGCGTAGGTATACGCAACGGTGCAGTTCAGGGCGGCCGCCGCGAGCGTGTCGGCCCGGTTGCAAGGTCATTTAAAGGGCCTGCCCGCACACTGCGGGCATGGAGTAGGAGCCACCTGGGCGACGCCGCGCCAGACGCTCGTTCCTGCTGCCGTTCACCGCGGTGCTGCTGCTGGCCACCATCGGCTCCTCGGTGCTGATCGTCCGGCACAGTCAGCGGGTCGACGACTACTACTACCGGGCGGCCGACCCGAACTCCGGGGCGGGTGACACGACGCTGACCGCCGGCACCTCGGCCGGCCAGACGCTGCCGGCGGCGATCGCCTCGGTGGACACGCTGAACGCCGTCCGGCCCTCGGTGGCGTCCTACGGCGTCGCGGTGCTGGACCGCACGACCGGTCAGCTCACTCTCGGCTCGGAGGCCGACATCCAGCGCGCACTGAGCCTGAGTGACGACAACGCGATGAACGCGCTCTGGAACCAGTTCGGCGGTTCCCGGACGGTCATCGAGATGATCGGGCTGGCCAACCTGCGGGAGCCCTGGCCAGCGCCCAGCAGTCCGGTGCCGACGGCTTCGACCAGGCCTTCGGGTTGCTGCGCAGCCCCCGGCCGGCGACCGTGGCGGCCACGCAGGGCTGGCTGCTCGACGGCCCGCAGCTGTACCTGCA
>DASYLM010000530.1:0-10701 GCA_036009565.1 Pseudonocardia sp.
CAAGCTGCAGACGCACCTGGCCAAGCTCCCGCGCAACATCACCGCCAAGCAGATGGACGTCGTCGAGGGCCGGCTGACCGCCCTGGGCTCCCGCGCCGCGGCGATGCCCAAGGGCCCGCTGCCGCCAGGGGCGAAGATGCGGAGCGTGCAGCGCTCGGTGCGCCGCCGCTGACCTCACTGAGCTGACTTCCCGGGCCCTCGCGGGGCTTACCTCAGCGGCGGCTGACCTCAACCGGGGGGACGCCGAACTGCCGGCCACGGCTAGCAGGCGCCGGGGGTGTGCCTCAGGGGGCCGGCGCGGCCGATCGGCACCGCGATGTGTGCGGCGGCACCGCGATGTGTGCGGCCGCAGGCGGCGGTGGGTACGGCGCGCCGGTTCAGCGGGAGCGCAGGACGACCACGCCGGCGGCCCGGTCGTGGAAACCGCGCCGGTCGGTGTTGGTCACCACCGCGGGCACCACGAAGAACAACAGCACCGTGCGCACCAGCGCACGCGGGATCCCGACAAATGGCCGGCCGTCCAACCGGGCCACCCGAAGACCGAGCAGCGTCATGCCGGGCGTCATGCCGAACGCCGCCGTCGGCACCACGGTGAGCACCACCCAGGCCAGCACGCTCCAGTTCTCCGGCAACCTCGGCGCGGTGAACAGGCTCGCCACCAGGGAGCTCAGCAGCAGGTCCAGCACGAAGGCGGCGACCCGCCGCCCATAGCCGGCCACCGACCCCGCACCCTCGGCCGGCAGACCGAGTCGTTCGCCCGGAAAACGCACTGCTCCATCCGCCGGATCGGTACTGCTCTGCCCGGCCGATCCCGCAAGCCACGATCCGGTCCATCTCGCCACGGGATCCACCCTAGGCTGTCCCCCGAACGGTACGGTGATCACGATTATCCGCCCGCCCGTTAACGTGCGCGAAACGTGCGAGTGATGGGCGGGCAACACGGCGGACATAGTTTCGCCCCAGTTGAGACCGGCGAGGACACACCTCTGCCCGCCGCCGGCCCACCATTCGAGCCGAGTTCAAGGGAGCCACCGAGAGTGTTCAGCAACTCCGACGAGGTTCTGCGGTTCATCTCCGATGAGGAGGTGGAGTACGTCGACATCAGGTTCTGCGACCTGCCCGGCGTCATGCAGCACCTGACCGTCCCCGCATCGGCCGTCGACCAGGACTTCCTGGACGAGGGCATCGCCTTCGACGGGTCCTCGGTCCGGGGCTTCCAGGCCATCAACGAGTCGGACATGGCGCTGTTCGCCGACCCCGCCACCGCCCGGATCGACCCGTTCCGCAAGCACAAGACGCTCAACATGAACTTCTTCGTGCACGACCCGGTGACCGGTGAGCGCTACAGCCGCGACCCCCGCAACGTCGCCCGCAAGGCCGAGGAGTACCTCGCGGCCTCCGGGGTGGCCGACACCTGCTTCTTCGGCGCGGAAGCGGAGTTCTACATCTTCGACTCCGTGAAGTTCGGCTCCGACCCGCACCAGCAGTACCACCACATCGACTCCGTCGAGGGCTGGTGGAACACCGGGCGCGACGAGGTCGGCGGCAACCTCGGCTACAAGGTCAACTACAAGGGCGGCTACTTCCCGGTGCCCCCGGTCGACCACTACGCCGACCTGCGCGACGACATGGTCAGCAACATGATCGGCTCCGGCTTCACCGTCGAGCGCGGCCACCACGAGGTCGGCACCGCCGGCCAGGCCGAGATCAACTACAAGTTCAACACGCTCCTGCACGCGGCCGACGACCTGATGCTGTTCAAGTACCTGGTCAAGAACACCGCGTGGGCGGCCGGCAAGACCGTCACCTTCATGCCGAAGCCGCTCTTCGGCGACAACGGCTCGGGCATGCACGCCCACCAGTCGCTGTGGAAGGACGGCGCTCCGCTCTTCCACGACGAGTCCGGCTACGGCGGGCTGTCCGACATGGCGCGGCACTACATCGGCGGCCTGCTGCACCACGCACCGAGCCTGCTGGCCTTCACCAACCCGACGGTGAACTCCTACCACCGCCTGGTGCCCGGCTTCGAGGCCCCGGTCAACCTGGTCTACTCCGCGCGGAACCGCTCGGCCTGCATCCGGATCCCGCTGACCGGCAACAACCCGAAGGCCAAGCGACTCGAGTTCCGCTGCCCCGACTCGTCCGGCAACCCGTACCTGGCGTTCGCCGCGATGATGATGGCCGGACTGGACGGCATCAAGAACAAGATGGAGCCGCCGGCCCCGATCGACAAGGACCTCTACGAGCTGCCGCCCGAGGAGGCCAAGGACATCCCGCAGGTCCCGGCCAGTCTCGAAGCGGTCATCGACCGGCTCGAGGAGGACCACGACTACCTGCTCGAGGGTGGCGTGTTCACCCCTGACCTGATCGAGACCTGGATCAGCCTCAAGCGCGACAACGAGATCACCCCGCTACGGCTGCGCCCGCACCCGTACGAGTTCTCGTTGTACTACGACGTCTGATCGGATGAGCGGCCGGAGCTGCGAGTAGTGCGTTCCGGAGCCGCGTGATCAGGCTCTCACCGGCCGAAAGGCCGCGTCGGCCCGGCGCCTCACCTCGGTGGGACGCCGGGCCGCCGTGCTTCCGGGCCCGACCGGGTAGGCCGCACTCAGCCGGCGGACATGTCCATGTGCAGGACCTCCCAGACGTGCCCGTCCGGGTCGGCGAAGCTGTGCCCGTACATCGGCCCCTGTTCCAGCACCGGCCTCCACGGCTTGCCGCCGTGCGCCAGGGCCGCCGCGACCAGCTGGTCGACCTCCGCCCGGCTCTCGGCGGACAGGCACAGCAGCACCTCCGAGGACTGGTGCGCGTCGCTGATCTCACCGTTGATGAAGTCCTTGAACCGGTCCTCGACCAGCAGCATCACGTAGATCGTCTCGGAGACCACGATGCAGGCGGCCTGGTCGTCGCTGAACTGCTCGTTGATGGCGAAGCCCAGGCCGGTGTAGAAGGCCGTCGAGTCGGCCAGGTCGTTCACCGGCAGGTTGACGAAGATCATCCGGTTCATCGCGGAGGTCCCTTTCCTCGGTTCGCCCGGGCCCCGCTGGGGCCGCCGGGAGCGGCGGTCGGGCCGCCCACAGCGAGGTAGACCCGAAAAGCCGACAGAACTCGTCGGGGGTAGGCGATAGCTTTCTCCGGTGACTCCGACGGTGACCCCCACGGCAACTACCACGGTTCCTACCCCGGTTACTACGGCCGCGGTTACTACAGCCACGGTTACTACAGCCGCGGTTACTACAGCCACGACCGACGAGACCTTCCTGGCCCTGGTGGAGCCATTGCGCCGGGAGCTCACCGTGCACTGCTACCGGATGCTCGGCTCGGTGCACGAAGCCGAGGACCTGGTCCAGGAGACCTACATCCGTGCCTGGCGGGCGTACCACGGGTTCGAGCAGCGCTCGTCGGTCCGCACCTGGATGTACCGGATCGCCACCAACGTGTGCCTCACCGCGCTGGAGCGCAACCAGCGCCGCCCGCTGCCCACCGGCCTCGGCCAGCCGAATGCCGACCCCCACGGCGGTCTGGTGGAGCGTCCCGAGCTGCCCTGGCTGGAGCCGCTGCCGGACGCGATGGTGTGGGGCACCTCCGATCCTGACCCGTCCGAGGCGGCGGTGACGAAGGACAGCGTGCGGCTCGCCTTCGTGGCGGCGCTGCAGCACCTGACGGCCCAGCAGCGCGCGGTGGTCATCCTGCGGGATGTGCTCGACTGGCGGGCCAGCGAGGTCGCCGCCGCGCTGGAGATCTCGGTCGCCGCGGTGAACAGCACGCTGCAGCGCGCCCGCGCCCAGCTCGAGAAGCAGCGCGGCAGCGCGCACGCCGTGCTGCCCGACGGTGACGAGCGCGCCAAAGACCTGCTGGACCGGTACCTGAGCGCGTTCGAGCGGTACGACGTGCCGCGTATCGTCGCGCTGCTCACCGAGGACGCGGTGTGGGAGATGCCGCCGTTCACCGGCTGGTACCTCGGGCGGGCGGACATCAGCACCCTGATCGGTGAGAGGTGCCCGGCCAAGGAGGGCGACGACATGCGGTTCCTGCGCACGTCGGCCAACGGCCAGCCGGTGCTCGCGGTCTACATGCGCGGCGAGGACGGCGCGCACCGGGCCTTCCAGCTGCAGCAGCTCACCCTCACCGAGGGCGGCGTCTCCCACGTGGCCTGCTACTTCGACACCACGCTGTTCGAGGCGTTCGGCCTGCCGGAGGTGCTGGCCCGACGCTCCTAGGTCGGGATCCCGGCGCGGCGGGCCAGCTGCAGGAGTACGTCGCCCAGCAGCCACCAGCCGCCCAGTGCCACCGCGCCGAGCCCGACCACGGTGAACAGCCCCACCCAGAGCCACGCCGGCAGCCCGGTGAGCCGCGCCAGCTGGTCGGCGTCGGAGTCCAGCGGGAAGTCCCGGCGGCGTACCTGCCGGCGGCGACCCTGGCCGAGCTCGCGGTCCGCCCGCAGCCCGCCGAACAGGAGGAACCAGGCGAGCACGGCACAGAACGCGACCTGCACCGCCGGCGAGCCGTACCACGCCACCACGCCGACCAGGCCGCCGGTGAGCAGGACGGCCGCCCCGCCGAACCAGTTCCGAACGTAGATCAGGGTGGCCAGCAGCAGCACCACCCCGAGCCACAGCAGCGGGCGCGTCCAGCCCACCGTGAGCAGGCCGGCCGCGCCGAGGCCGAGCAGGGACGGCGCGAGGTAGCCGGCCAGCGCGGTGAGCACCATGCCCGGCCCGGTGGTGCGCCCCACCGACACGGTCACCCCGGAGGTGTCCGAGTGCAGCCGGATGCCGGCCAGCCGCCGGCCGGTGAGCACCGCGATCATCGCGTGTCCGCCCTCGTGGGCGATGGTGACCACGGTGCGGGCGATCCGCCACAGGCCGCCGTGGCCGACCACCAGCAGTGCCACTACGGGGGCGAGCAGCGGGACGAGTTGCTCGGGGACGAGTTGCTCCGGCACGCGCTACCCGGACCGGCGAGCGGCGTCGGACGACATGACCCCAGTCTGCCAGCACCGCGACCGCGCCCGGCCGGGCCCGCCCCGGCACCGGAGCGCGACGCCGCCGCCTCAGTCGAGGCTCACCTCGAGCTCGTAGGCGTCCTCACCGAGCCAGACCCGCAGGCCCTCGCCGTCATCGGTGATGTAGCCCTCCTCCTCCTCGCCGAGCTCGCGCGCCGCATCGAGGGCCCGTTCGCTGAACGAGATGCGGCCGTCACCCAGATCCATCGGGCGGTACTCCGAGGCGAGGAACGCGGTCCGGCTCTGGTGGGCGAGAAAGGTGGCGTTCTGTTCGCCCACCTCGGCGACATAGCTGCGCGTGGCCATCGGTAGACCTCCCTCGACGAGTATGGCGGGGGTCACCCCGACCGGCCAGCCTCCAGCGCAGCGCGGGTTGGGACTGTCGAGCGGATCGCACACGAACTGGAACAACTCCGCCGGCAACTCGCGGCGTAGCGCACCGGCGGCCGCGCCATCCCGCGGTGGTCACAGTCGGTCCCGCTAGATGTCCCGGCCGGCCACCGCCAGCCCCACGCCGAGCCCGATCATGGTCAGCCCACCGGTGCCGCCCAGCGCGGTCAGCCGCCGGGGCGAGCGCGCCAGCCAGTCCCGCGCGCCGCCGGCGGCCAGGCCCCAGACCCCGTCCAGCACCATCGCCACCAGCACGAAGGTCATTCCCAGCAGCATCAGCTGCACCGGCACCCGTCCCGCGGTCGGCTCGACGAACTGGGGCAGCACGGCGGCGAAGAACACCAACGCCTTGGGATTGGTCAGCCCGACCACGACGCCCTGGCGGTACACGTGCCGCCCGACTCCGCCCGGCGCCGGGCCTCGCATCAGCTCGACGAGGCGGCCGCGCTCCCGGTACGTCCGCACCCCCAGGTAGACCAGGTACACCGCGCCGGCCAGCTTGATCGCGGTGAACGCCAGCAACGACCGCTCCACCACCGGGCCGAGACCCAGGGCCACCAGCAGCACCAGCACGGCCGCCCCGGTGGAGTTGCCGGCGACGCTGCCCAGCGCGGCACGGCGGCCGTGGGCCAGTGCCCGGCTCACCACGAACACCACGGTAGGGCCGGGGATCAGCACCAGCACGACGCAAGCCAGGAGGAACGCGACCAGGTGGTCGGTCGGCAACATTCCGCCACGGTAACCGGCACCCGGCCGTCGCCGCGCGTCAGTTTCCGGCGGTGTCGGGACGTGCTCTAACCGTCGTAGAACACCCGCTCCACGACCGCCCTGGCCCGCCGGGTGATCCGGCGGTACTCGTCGATGAACTCGCCGGGGTCACCACCGGCCGGGTAACCCATCGCCCTGGCCACCGCCGCCAGCTCCCGCCCCGACCCGGGAAGCTGGTCGGAGGGCTTGCCCCGGACCAGGGTGACCGCGTTGCGGGACCGGGTGGCCATCGTCCAACCGGCGATCAGCGCGTCCGCGTCGGCGCCGGCCAGCAGCCCCGCCTCGACGCACTCGCGCAGGCCGTCCAGGGTGGACGTGGTGCGCAGCTCCGGCACGTCCGCGGCGTGCTGCAGCTGCAGCAGCTGGACCGTCCACTCCACGTCGGCCAGGCCGCCGGTGCCCAGCTTGGTGTGGGTCGCCCGGTCCGCGCCCCGGGGCAGCCGCTCGGTGTCGACCCGAGCCTTGATCCGGCGGATCTCGGTGGCCTTGGCCGGCTCCAGGCCGCCCGCGGGATAGCGGATCGGGTCGATCAGGTCCCGGAACCGCTCCCCCAGCTCCATGTCACCGCCGAGCGGGCGGGCCCGCAGCAGCGCCTGCGCCTCCCAGGGTTCGGCCCACTTCGCGTAGTAGGTCCGGTAGGACTCGAGGGTGCGCACCAGCGGGCCGCCCCGCCCCTCCGGCCGAAGGTCGGCGTCCACCTGCAGCGCCGGGTCGGGGCTCGGCGCGCCGAGCAGCGACCGCACCTGCTCCACCACCGTGGTGGACCAGCGCACCGCGTCGTGCTCGCTCGCCCCGTTCGCCGGCTCGCAGACGAACAACACGTCGGCGTCGGACCCGTAACCCAGCTCGGCACCGCCGAGCCGGCCCATCCCGATCACCGCGAGCCGCGCCTTCGGCGAACCCGGCTGTGCCCTGGCCACCGCGCCGAGCGCGGAGCGCAGCACGGCCGCCCAGACCTCGCTCAGCGCGGTGCACACCGCACCGACGGGCAGCAGCCCGAGCAGGTCGGCGCAGGCCACCCGCAGCAGCTCGTGCCGGCGCATCGAGCGGGCCGCCGCGACCGCGTCCGCCGGGTCCAGGTGCCGGGCGACGGTGGCCCGCAGCGACGCCGAGACCTCGACCGGGTCCCTGGTGGCGAGCTCCGCCCGCGCCGAGGTGTCGGCCAGCAGCCGCAGTACGTCGGGGGCCCGCACCAGCAGGTCGGGCACCAGCGCCGAGGTGCCGAGCAGGAACATCAGCCGCTCGGCCACCGCGCCCTCGTCGCGCAGCAGACCCAGGTAGCCGGTGTCCGCGAGTGCCTCGGACACCCGCCGGTAGGCCAGCAGCCCCCGGTCCGGGTCCGCCGTGTCGGCCAGCTGCTCGAGCAGCACCGGAAGCAGGGTCCGCTGGATGGCTGCCGCCCGGGACATCCCGCCGGTCAGCGCGCGCAGGTGCGCCAGCGCGCCCTCCGGGGACGCCCAGCCCAGCGCGGCCAGCCGGGACGCCGCCGACTTCTCGGACAGCCGCAGGTCCTCGCTCGCGATCTGGGACACCGCCGTCAGCAGCGGGCGGTAGAACAGCTTCTCGTGCTGTCGCCGGACCCGGCCGGTGTTGCTGCGCAGCTCCGCCAGCAGCACGCCGACCGCGTCCCGCTTCCCGTCCGGGCGCAGCTTGGCCGACCGGGCCAGCCAGCGCAGGTCGGCGGTGTCGGACTCGGCCGGCAACAGGTGGGTGCGGCGTAGCCGGGCCAGCTGCAGCCGGTGCTCCAGCATCCGCAGGAACCGGTAGGACGCGGCCAGGTTCGCGGCGTCGTCGCGGCCGACGTAGCCGCCGGCGCCCAGGGCGGCCAGTGCGTCCAGGGTGGACCCCGAGCGGATCTCCGGGTCCGCCCTGCCGTGCACCAGCTGCAGCAGCTGTACCGCGAACTCGACGTCGCGCAGCCCGCCCCGGCCCAGCTTCAGCTCCCGGTCGGCGTACTCGGGGCGGATGTGCTTCTCCACCCGGCGGCGCATGGCCTGTACCTCGGCGACGAAGTCGTCCCGGTCCGCGGCGTGCCAGACCATCGGTGCCACGGCCTCGGCGTAGGCGGTGCCCAGCTCGGGGTCGCCGGCCACCGGGCGGGCTTTGAGCAGCGCCTGGAACTCCCACGTCTTGGCCCACCGGCGGTAGTAGCTCAGGTGCCCCTCGAGGGTGCGTACCAGAGCGCCCTGGCGGCCTTCCGGGCGCAGGTTGGCGTCCACCGGGAAGCACGCGTCGCCGGCCACTCGCATCACCGCCGCGGCCAGCCGGGACGCGGGGCCGTCCGCCGGCTCCGCAACGAAGATCACGTCCACGTCGCTGACGTAGTTGAGCTCGTGCCCGCCGCACTTGCCCATCGCGATCACCGCCAGCCGTGGCGGCTCCTCCACACTCGACGCGGCACCCGACCCGGCACCCGACCCGCTGCCGCCCGACCCGTTGCCGCCGGTCCCGCCGCCGCCCGGCTCCCGGGGGAAGACCTCGGACACCGCCACCGCCAGCGCCGCGCGCAGGGCGGCGGCGGCCAGGTCGGACAGCTGCGCGGCCACCACCTCCATCGGCAGCACCGGAAGGGACGGCTCACTGACCGCGGCGAGGTCGGCGGCGGCGATCTCCAGCAGCGCGTCGCGGTAGGCATCGCGGAGCGCGCTGATCGCGGCCGGGCCGGTGAGCGCGGCGCGCGACACCGCCGACCTGCCGGGCACCGCACTCGGGTCGGCGCCTGGACCCCCGGCCGAACCCGGGCCCGACCCGCCGGCCCCGGCCGAACCCGGGCCCGACCCGCCACCCCCGGCCGAACCCGGGCCCGACCCGCCGGCCCCGGCCGGCTGGGCAGCCGGCTCCGACTCGGCCGGCGGTTCGCAGCCCACCGCGCGCAGCAGTGCCGCCGACCGGGTGGCCACGTCCGGCAGTCGCTCCGGGGTCAGCGCCCGCTCAGAGCTCAGGTGCCGCCACACCGCCGGTCGGGTGACAAGGTGGTCCCCCAGGGCGGTCGAGGCACCGAGCAGCGCCAGCAGCCGGCCGCGCAGGCCCTCGTCCTTGCGCAGGGCGGCATCCAGGGCGGACCACTCCGTGCGGTCGGCCTCGGACAGCCGTTCGAGCGCGCGCAGCGCCAGGTTCGGGTCGGGACTGCGGGCCAGCGCCCACATCACCGGCTCGGCGGTGGTGGCCGGCCGGCCGGCGTCCCACCAGCCCAGCTCGGTCAGGGTCTGCTCGGCCCACGGCTCGGTGAGGCCGAGCCGGACCAACGAAGCTCCGCTACGCCGCTCGGTCACAACGCCTGATCCTGCCGCACCGGGAGCACGACGCGCCCGGCGCCCGCAGGCGCGAGGGGCCCGGCGGCGTACGGACGCCGGGCCCGGGTGCGGGGTCAGCGCTCGAAGACGGCGACCAGGGTGGCCCGCGCCAGGGTGTGCGCGAACAGGTTGAACCCCAGGTAGGCGGGGCTCGCGCTGTCCGGCAGCCCCAGCGACTCCACGTCCACCGCGTGCACGGTGAAGTAGTAGCGGTGCTCGCCGTGCCCGGGCGGCGGACCGGCGCCCACGAAGCCCTTCATACCACCGTCGTTGGTCAGCGTGAGCGCGCCGGCCGGCAGGTCGGCACTGCCCGGCGCACCGGCCCCCGTCGGCAGCTCGGTGACGCTGGCCGGGACGTCGGCCACCGCCCAGTGCCAGAACCCGCTGCCGGTCGGCGCATCCGGGTCGTAGCAGGTCACTGCGTAGCTCTTGGTGCCCTCGGGGGCCCCGGACCAGGACAGCTCCGGCGAGACGTCCTCGCCGCCGGTCACCCCGAAAACTCCGCTCGCATGTTGGTCGGCCAGCCGGGCGCCATCCTTGATGTCGGTGCTGGTCAGGGTGAACGACGGCACCTCCGGCAGGAACTCGTGCGGTCCCGGCGGCCGCGACGCGGTGCTCATGTGGCCCTCCTCCTGGTTCTCCCGGGGGGCGACCTCTCGATCGCGGCCCCTCAGCGGGGATCCGCCGACGGCGATCCTCCTACGCAACGTGCGCCGGCAACCTATCGCGTTGCCGGCGCACCTGCTCGATCACTCCGGAACCGAGGCTCAGCCCACGATCAGATAGATCCCGTAGGCCACCACCAGGAAGCAGATCCCGAAACACAACCACCGCCATCACGGTGGCCGGGCCGGCCTCCCCGCCGCCCAGAAGAGTGGTCGGTGGAGATAACTGAGAATAAACTGAGAGTGAACGCAGCCTGAACTGAAGCTGTCAGAGCACTGGCAAATAGGTTGCCAATTCGTACGGCGTGACGTTGCGGCGGTAGGCGTCCCACTCCGCCCGCTTGTTCCGCAGGAAGAAGTCGAACACGTGCTCGCCGAGGATCTCCGCGACCAGCTCGGAGTGCTCCATGGCGGCCAGCGCCTCGGTCAGGTTCTGCGGCAGCGTCTCGTACCCCATTGCCCTGCGCTCGATCTCGGTGAGCGACCAGACGTCGTCACCGGCCGGTTCGCCGAGCTCGTAGCCCTTCTGCACACCGGTGAGACCGGCGCCCAGGATGACCGCGAAGGCCAGGTACGGGTT
>DASYLM010000531.1:0-9068 GCA_036009565.1 Pseudonocardia sp.
CACCTGGTGGTGCTCGACCAGCCGGATCGCCTCCCGCAGCACCGCGCGGCTGACCTGGTAACGCTCCCGCAGCTCGGTCTCCGACCCGAGCACCTCACCCACCGGCCACCCGGTGCGCAGCACGTCCTGCTCGATCTGACGGGCCACCCGGGCGGCGAGCTTCCCGGTGCCGGCGCGCTCGGCCGCGGTCGAGTCCGAGATCGCCGAGACCGCTCGTTCTCGGTGCGCGGCCGGCACGGCGGTCGGACTCACGTCGAAGTGGGCGATCAAGCGAAGCTCCTCAGGGCCGCAGGCTGGCCATTCTACGCAGCGTGCCCCCCCGAGCACGGACAGTCCAACACGTTATATCGCCCAATCGGACGCAGCCATTTTGGGCTATGCGGCCTAAAGCAATCCGAGTTCCGCACATCAGCATCCAGGACGCGTCGATTACGCCGGAAAACGCAGGTCTGTGAGCTTTTCGGAGGCCGCCCACAGCTCCCGCTGGACCACCCGGTCGTGTGATCGGCCGCTGGAGCCCACCGGCCTCGGGTGGCCGCGCATCTCGCCGGGCCCGCCCGGGCCGACGTAGGTCCCGCCCGGCAGATCCACCACGGTGGCGGCGGACAGCTGGGGCAGCGCGCCCATCTCGGCGGACTGCGCGGCGACGGCGTTCACCAGACCGGTGAACCGGTCCTGCACGGTTCCGGTCCGCCCCTGCAGGTTGGTCGCGGCGTAGCCGGGGTGCGCCGCCATCGACCGCACCGAGGACCCGGCCGCGAGCAGTCGGTGCTGCAGCTCGTAGGCGAACATCAGGTTGGCCAGCTTCGACTGGCCGTAGGCGAGCCAGCGCTGGTAGCGGCGGCGCTCCCAGTTGAGGTCGGACAGCTCGATCCGGCCAATCCGGTGCAGGAAACTGGACATGGTGACCACCCGGTCGGTGACCTGCGGCAACAGCCGGCCGGTGAGCGCGAAGTGGCCGAGGTGGTTGGTGCCGAACTGCATCTCGAAGCCGTCGGCGGTGCGCTGCGCCGGTACGGCCATCAGACCGGCATTGTTGATCAGGACGTCGACCGGCCCGGTCAGCTCGGTGGCGAACGCGGCGACCGAGGAGAGGTCGGCCAGGTCGAGCGGCCGTACCTCCCAGTCGCCCGGCTGGCCGGCCATGGCCTCCTCGCCCTTGGCGGTGTTGCGGCAGGCGCAGACCACCCGGGCCCCGGCGGCGGCCAGCGCGCGGGCCGTGACCAACCCGAGGCCGCTGTTCGCGCCGGTCACCACGATGGTCCGGCCGGTCTGGTCCGGAATGTCCGAGCTGCTCCACTGCATGACCGCAGGGTAGAGACCCGCGGCGTCGGTGAGCGCGGCGCCCGAGCGCCCGATAGCGTCCGGAGTAGCAGCCGGTGCTCACCCAGGAGGTCAACAATGCCCGTCCACCCGGAAGCCCAGGGGCTCCTCGACGCGCTCGCGGAGGCCGGCCTGCCGGCGACCGAGGAGATGACGGTGCCCAACGCGCGGGCCGCGACGGCGGGGTTCCTCGCGCTGCAGGGCGAGCCCGTCGAGGTGGCCTCGGTGCTGGACCGCACGGTGCCCGGCCCGGCCGGGGAGATCCCGGTGCGGGTGTACACGCCGGCCGGCGAGGGACCGTTGCCGGTGGTGGTCTACTTCCACGGCGGCGGCTGGGTGATCGGCGACCTCGAGGTGGTGGACCAGCCGTGCCGGCAGCTCGCCTCGGCGGCCGGCGCGATCGTCGTCTCGGTCGACTACCGGTTGGCTCCCGAGCACCGCTACCCGGCGGCCTTCGAGGACAGCTATGCGGCCACCGTGTGGGTCGGCGCGCACGCCGCCGAGATCGGCGGCGACCCGGCCAGGCTCGCCGTCGCCGGGGACAGCGCCGGCGGCAACCCGGCCGCCGCGGTGGCGCTCGCGGCCCGCGACCGCGGCGGTCCCGAGCTGGCCGCCCAGCTGCTGATCTACCCGGTGACCGACTTCAACTTCGGCACCGCGTCCTATCACGACAACCGCGAGGGCTACCTGCTGACCAAGGGTTCGATGCAGTGGTTCTGGGCGCACTACCTCGGGGCGCAGGACCTGGACAAGGACCCGTACGCCTGCCCGCTGCGCGCGGACAGCC
The DNA here is from genome assembly GCA_036009565.1 of Pseudonocardia sp. Classification (GTDB taxonomy): domain Bacteria; phylum Actinomycetota; class Actinomycetes; order Mycobacteriales; family Pseudonocardiaceae; genus Pseudonocardia. Next base: position 2,111 of record DASYLM010000531.1, read on the forward strand.
TGGTCGGCCTGCCGGCCGCGTACGTGGCGACCAGCGAGTACGACCCGCTGCGTGACGAGGGCGAGGCCTACGCGCGCCGGCTCGAGGAGGCGGGTGTCGCGGTCACCGCGAAACGGTTCGACGGCATGCTGCACGGGTTCTTCTGGATGTTGGCGGCCGTCCCGAGCGCGGTGGGCGTGCTGGACGACATGGTCGGCGTACTGCGCAAGGCCTGGGCCTGAAGCAACCGCCTCGGCGTCTCGGGGTGAAGTTCTCGCTGGTCCAGGTCGGGCTGGTGACCGCGATCCCGTACGCCGTGGGCGCGATCGTGATGATCCTGAACGCCCTTCGTAACCGGGCGCTGAACACCGCGACCGGCAACTTCCGCTCGGGGATGTGGGTGATCCCGGCGGCGATGGCGGTGGCCGGGGTGATCGTGCTGACCGTAGGGCGGGGTTCAGCCCGGCGGCCGCCCGGCACTCAGTGACCGGTCGCGTCCAGCCGGTCCGCGCCGAGTTCGCCCGACCGACCACCGGCCAGTGCGGCCACCAGGTCGGCCCGCGCGCGGGCAACCCGGGACCGGATGGTGCCGACCGGGCACCCGCACACGGCGGCGGCGTCGGCGTAGCTCAGGTCCAGCATCTGGGTCAGCACGAATGCCTCCCGGCGGTCCTCGGTCAACCCCAGGACCAGTTCCCGCAGCAGCACCCGCTCGTCCACGCCGGGCATCGTCGGGGTGTGCTCCGGCAGCAGGTCCCAGTCCGGCTCGGCGCCGGTCCGGGGACGCCGCACCGCGGTGCGCACGTGGTCGGCGGCGGCCCGGCGGGCGATCGACAGCAGCCAGGTGCGGGCCGAGGAGCGGGCCGCGAACCGGGGCAGTGAGCGCAGCGCTCGCAGATAGGTCTCCTGGGCGAGGTCGTCTGCCTCGCGGGCCCCCACCAGGCTGGTCAGGAAGCGGTGCACGTCCCGCTGGGTGGCCCGGATGAACACCACCGTCGCCTCGGTGTCGCCCCGGGCGCCGGCCAGCGCGGCTCGGGTGATCTCGTCATCTCGGGCACCGCCGGTCACAGCAGGAGCCTACCGATGGCACGCGGCCGGTCGACGGGAACCGCGCGGGCGAGCCCGACGACTATCTCAGTTATGACCTGTGCGGAGTGTCGTGAGGCGCTGTCGGCCCGGCTGGACGACGAGGAGTCGCCCGAGGAGCGGGTCGAGGTGGAAGCGCACCTGGTCGGCTGCGCGGAGTGCCGCCGCTACGCCGAACGGGCCGCGCACGTGACCCGGCTGGCCAGGACCGAGCTGGTCGAGCCGGTTCCGGACCTGGTGGACGCCGTGCGGCACGCGATGCCCGGGCCCGGCTGGTGCGCCAGTAGGCGGGAGACCGCCCTGCGGGTGCTGCTGGCCGCGATCGGGGTCGGCCAGCTCGGCCTGGCCACCAGCGACGTCCTGGCGGCCACCGGTGACGAGAACGGCGGCCACGGGGTAGGCGGCGCGACGCTGACCCACTTCTCCCACGAGAGTTCGGCCTGGAACCTGGCACTCGCGGTGGGCTTCCTGTGCGTGGCCGCGAGGCCGGTCCGGATCCGCGGCATGTTACCGCTGGTCGGGGCGTTCGTCGGGGTGCTCGCCGCGCTCAGTGCGGTGGACCTGGCGCTGCACCGGGTGGCCGGGTCGCGGCTGCTCTCGCACGGGCTGGTGGTGCTCGGCCTGCTCGCGCTGGTGGTGCTCGCGCGGGTCGCGGCCGCACCGTTCGACGGCACCCCGCGTGCCGTCGGTGAGCCGGGCGCCGGCCGTCCCGGTGCGCCGAGGGGCCACGGCGCATCACGGTCCGCCCCGCCCGGCGCCGGCGGTGCGGCGGACCTGAAGCCGACCGCCCGCCACCACGCCGCTTAGGACAACGCCGCTCGGACAACGCCGCTCGGACAACGCCGCTCGGACAACAACGGGTAGCCGCGTCCGGGCGCCCGGCGGTAATGACACGATCGCCCGGTGACAGGGAACGAATCGGCACCGGTGGCTGTGGTCGGCATCGGCGCGGACGGTTGGGACGGACTGTCCCCGGCGGCGCGCCAGGCGGTGGCCGGCGCCGAGGTGGTGCTGGGCAGCCGGCGCCAACTGGAGCTGCTGGGCAGCGTCGGCGACGGCCACCTCGGGCACGGCGCCGAGCACGTCGAGTGGCCCAGCCCGCTGGTACCGGCTCTGCCGGCGCTGTTCGAACGGTTCGCCGGCCGGCTGGTGTGCGCGCTGGCCAGCGGGGACCCGATGTTCTTCGGCCTCGGTTCCACCCTGTGCCGGGTACTCGGGCCCGACCGGATCGAGGTGCACCCCCACCCGTCGTCGGTGTCGCTGGCCTGCGCCCGGCTGCGCTGGGCGGTGCAGGAGGTGACGGTCGTGAGCACCGTGGGGCGCCCGCTGGACAGGCTGCGGGCCTGGGCGGCGCCGGGACGGCGGATCCTGGTGCTCACCTCGTCGCCCGACGGGCCGGGCCAGGTCGCCGGGGTCCTCACCGAGCTGGGCTACCACGACAGCGAGCTGACCGTGCTCGAGCAGCTCGGCGGCCCGGCCGAGCGGATCCGGAGCGGCCATGCCGGCGACTGGCACGAAACGCCGGGGGATCCGCTCGCGGTGGTCGCGGTGCGCTGCGTGGCCGATTCCGGCACGGTCGGGCTGACTCTGGTGCCGGGGCTCCCGGACGACACGTTCGAGCACGACGGCCAGCTGACCAAGCGGGAGATCCGGGCGGTCACCCTGGCCCGGTTGGCGCCGCTGCCCGGCCAGCTGCTCTGGGACGTCGGCGCCGGTTCGGGCAGCATCGCGATCGAGTGGCTGCGCGCCGAGCAGTCCTGTAGGGCGGTCGCCGTCGAGCGTGACCCGGCGCGTGCGGCCCGGATCGGCCGCAACGCGGCGGCACTGGGGGTGCCCGCGCTGCGGGTGGTGACCGGCGCCGCCCCGGCGGCGCTGGCGGACCTGGAACCGCCGTCCACGGTGTTCATCGGGGGCGGGGTGACCGTCGACGGCGTGCTGGCGGACTGCTGGTCAGCGCTGCGCGCCGGCGGGCGGCTGGTGGCGAACGGGGTCACCGTGCAGGCCGAGGGGGTGCTCGCGGACTGGTACGGGCGGCACGGCGGGACCCTGACCCGGTTGCAGGTGCAGCGGGCCGCGCCGGTGGGTGGGTTCACCGGCTGGCGCCCGGCGATGCCGGTGACGCAGTGGGTCGCGGAGAAGCACTGACCCGAGTCGGCCCCGGCTGGCGGGCGCCGCGCGTCGGCTCACCGCACACACCGCGAGTGCGCCGCACACACGTTGGAACATCTGCGAGGCGTACTGGCGGTGTGTGCCGTGCGGTCACCCGCCGGGACGGGGTGCCGCCCAGCGTGTGGCCGAGAGCTGACCGGCGTCCTCAGTGGCCCGCCACCGTGTCCAACCGGCCCTGGTAGGCGTCGGCCAACCCGCGGAGTGCGCCGCCGCCGTCACCGGAGAAGGACGACCCGTGCATCACCGCCAGGGTGCGCGGCTCCAGCTCGGCCAACCGGTGCAGGGTGCTCACGGTGTGCGGCCCGAGCGAGGTCGCCAGGAACGCGTCCTCGGCGATCATCGCCTGTTCCAGCAGGTCGTCGGACACCACCGGCGGGCCGTTGCCCAGGTGGGTGAACAGGTCACCGCAGAGCAGGGTGCCGGTGGTCTCCTCGTACAGCACCCTCGACTCCCAGTTGTGCGGCACGTGCGCTGTGTCCAGGTGGCGCACCCGCTTGCCGCCGAGGTCGAGCACCTCGCCGTCGGCCAGCGGTCGCGGCGGCCGGTCGGCCATGTCGTTGAGCGAGACCATGCAGCCCACGGCGCCGTGTGCCACCTCGGCATGCGGCGCGGCGGCCAGCCACTGGTTCATCGAGCCGCACTCGTCCGCCTCGACGTGCCCGAAGGAGAGCCAACGCAGCCGCTCCACCGGCAGCAACCTGGCCACCGCCGGCGCCACCAGCGGGAACAGCTCACGGTGCCCGAGATGGAACAGCATCGGCTCGTCGGCGACCAGTAGGAACTGGTTCATGGTGAAGCCCGCCGGCGGGGCGATCTGGGGCAGGTAGGTGGACAGCCGGAAGATACCGTCGGCGACCTCGGCGATGGTGGTTTCCACGCCGGCAGTATGGCACCGGCACGGGCCCCGGCGGCGGCTGTTTTCGCAGCAACCGGCCGGGGCCCGGTTCGTCGGTCAGGTGTGGCGGGTCAGAGCAGCCCGAGCTCGCGGACCGCGTCGCGCTCCTCGGCCAGCTCGGCCACCGACGCGTCGATCCGCTGCCGGGAGAACTCGTCGATCTCCAGCCCCTGCACGATCTCGTACTTGCCGTCCTTGCAGACCACCGGGAAGGACGAGATGAGGCCCTCCGGCACGCCGTACGAGCCGTCGGACGGGATGCCCATCGAGGTCCAGTTGCCGTCCGGGGTGCCGTTGACCCAGTCGTAGACGTGGTCCAGCGCCGCGTTCGCGGCCGAGGCCGCCGACGAGGCACCGCGCGCCTCGATGATCGCCGCGCCGCGCTTGGCGACGGTCGGGATGAAGGTGTCGCGGATCCAGTCCAGGTCGTCGACCACCTCGACCGCGTTGCGCCCGCCGACCTCGGCGTGGAACAGGTCGGGGTACTGGGTGGCCGAGTGGTTGCCCCAGATGGTGAGCTTCTTGATCTCGGACAGCTCGACGCCCAGCTTGGTGGCGAGCTGCGACAGCGCCCGGTTGTGGTCCAGCCGGGTCATCGCGGTGAACCGCTCGGCCGGTACGTCCGGGGCGTGCGACTGGGCGATGAGCGCGTTGGTGTTCGCCGGGTTGCCCACCACGAGCACCCGCACGTCGTCGGCCGCGCCGGAGTTGATCGCCTCGCCCTGCGGCTTGAAGATGCCGCCGTTGGCCGAGAGCAGATCGCCCCGCTCCATGCCCTTGGTGCGCGGGCGGGCGCCGACCAGCAGCGCGACGTTGACGCCGTCGAAGGCGGTCTTGGCGTCGTCGGTGATATCGATGGTGTCCAGCAGCGGGAAGGCGCAGTCCAGCAGCTCCATCGCGGTGCCCTCGGCGGCCTTGACCGCCTGCGGGATCTCCAGCAGGCGCAGGTTGACCCGGGTGTCCGGGCCGAGCAGATGGCCGGAGGCGATCCGGAACAGGAGCGCATAGCCGATCTGACCCGCCGCACCTGTCACGGTGACGTTGACGGAGCGTGCCACAGGAGGTTCCTTCCGATCCGCGAGTTCAGGTGCCGCGGCCAGGCCCTCGGGGCCCGCATCTCCGCGGTGACCGCAGAGTACCCACGTCCGATCGGGCGCCGCGGCCGGTGGTGACCGGTATCTCGGGGGCGTCGCCCGACCGGAGCGTCGGGTACGCCACGATGACCGGATGCGGGTGCTCATCCTCGGCGGTACCGGGGACGCCCGCCGGCTGGCCGAGGTGCTGACTGCGGGGTCGGCCGGGGGGTCGGCCGGGGGGTCGGCGGAGTCGGCTGTGGCGCGGCCGGGGCTGTCGGTGGTGTCCTCGCTGGCCGGTCGGGTGCGGTCGCCGGTGCTGCCGCCGGGCGAGGTGCGGGTCGGCGGTTTCGGTGGGGTGCCCGGGCTGCTCGCCTACCTGCGGGCCGAGCGCATCGCGGTGGTGGTGGACGCGACCCACCCGTTCGCGGCCACCATGAGCGCCTCGGCTGCCGCCGCGACGACCGAGCTGGGCATCCCGCTGCTGGTACTGCGCCGCCCCGGTTGGACCCCGCGGGACGGGGACCGCTGGCACTGGGTGCCGACGCTGGCCGCCGCCGCCGAGGCGCTTCCCGGACTGGGCCGCCGCGTCTTCCTCAGCACCGGCCGCGGCGGGCTCGCGGCGTTCGCCGAGCTGGGGGAGCACTGGTTCCTGGTGCGCTCGGTCGACCCGCCGGAGCCGCCGATGCCGCCGCGGCTGCGGACGCTCTTGGCCAGGGGCCCGTTCACCCTGGACGCGGAGCGGGAGCTGCTGCGGGAGCACCGCATCGACGTGCTGGTGACCAAGGACAGTGGCGGGGCAATGACCGAGGCCAAGCTGCTCGCGGCAGGCGAGCTCGGTATCCCCGTCGTGATCCAGTCCCGCCCCCCGGTGCCCGCCGGGGTGCCGGTCGAGACCACCGTTGCCGGCGCCGCTCGCTGGCTGGCCACCGTCCGGGGGTCGTGAGTGGCGGGTGGTCGGGGAGGACCACCCGCCACTCGGGGAGGACCACCCGCCACTTACGACTACTCGACGGGGTCGGCGATGGCGTTGATCGCGGCGGCGGCGAGCGCGCTGCCACCTCGGCGGCCGTGCACCACCAGGTACTCCAGCCCGCCCCGGTGCTCGGCGAGCGCGAGCTTGGACTCGGCGGCGCCGATGAAGCCGACCGGCACGCCGATGACGGCGGCCGGTGCCGGTGCACCCGCGTCGATCAGCTCGAGCAGCCGGAACAGCGCGGTCGGCGCGTTGCCGATGGCCACCACAGCGCCGGCCATCCGGTCCACCCAGAGGTCGACCGCCGCCGCGGTGCGAGTGGTACCGAGCAGGGCGGCCAGCTCGGGCAGGCCGGGTGCGCCGAGCAGGCAGAGCACCTCGTTGTCGGCCGGCAGCCGGCGCCGGGTGATGCCGGACGCGACCATGTTCGTATCGCACAACACCGGGCCGCCGGCCGCGAGCGCGGCCCGGCCCTTGGCCACGACGTCCGGCGTGAAGCCCAGGTCGGCGGGCAGGTCCGTCATGCCGCAGGTGTGGATCATGCGGACGGCGACGGTGGCCAGCTCGGCGGGCAGCCCGGACAGATCGGCCTCGGCCCGGATGGTGGCGAACGAACGCCGGTAGATCTCGGCGGCGTCGCGCAGGTATTCGTAGTCCGGCATGCGTGCCACGGTAAGCGACACCACGCACGCCGCCGGCCCGGGCCGCTGGTACGGCGACGCCGGCGGGGCGGTCGGGACAGCCGGCGGGGGACAGCCGGCGGGTAGCCCGACCGGGCGG
>DASYLM010000532.1:0-2894 GCA_036009565.1 Pseudonocardia sp.
CCTCGGCGCCGGTCCGCGCCGTCACCGCCCCCAGCGTGCCGATCAACCGGGTGCGCTGGTCGAACAGGGTGAGCTCGGGGTAGCCGGTCTTGCTGACGTTGTAGCCGTCCACGATCAGGTGCACCGAGGGCAACCGCAGCAGCCGGTCCAACCCGCTGGCGTCGGCGATCCGCGCACCGCCGCGCCCCGGCGTCCGGACCCCGCCGACCAGGTCCGCGGGCCGAGGTCCGCCACCGCCTCCGCCTCCGCCGCCGAGCGCGAGCTCCGTGCGCAGGCCCGCCACCGCACCGGCCAGCGTGTCCACCAGCAGCTCGAGCCGGACCTCGTCGGCCTGCCTGGCCTCCCTGGCGGCCTGCCGGGCGCCGGTGGCCTCGTCGCTGGCCCTGGCCGCTCTGGCCCGCTCGGCGTCGGCCCGCTCCCGCGCCCGGTCCCTGGCGGTGAGGGCGGCGTCGAGCTCGGCGGCACTGGACCGGCGCAGCTCGGCCAGCTCGTGCTCGGCGGCGCGGGTGCCGTCCTCGGCCAGGCGCAGCCGGGTGCCCTGCTCGCGGAACCGCTTGCGCAGCCGGTCGAGCTCCTGGTCTCGGCCCGGGTCGGACCCGCGCGCCTGCGACCGGGTCTCCGCCAGTTCGGCCCGCAGCCGCTCCAGTTCGCTGGTGAGCTTCTCCACCCGGGCCAGCGCGGCGTCGCGCTGCGCGCGCAGTGTCACCACGTCGGCCCGCTCGGCGACCTCGCTGAGTCGCTCGGCGAGGTCCGGCGCGTCGGCGAGCACGGCGCCGGCGGTGCTCCCGACCTGATCCGCATCCGGCCCGGTCAGCTCGCCGGGGCGGTGCTCGTCCCACCACGCCAGCACAGCGGCCCGGAACGCGGCCGAGTCCCTCAGCTCGCCCAGCAGCAGCCGGGCGCCCAGCCGGGCCCGCTTACTCGGCGTGAACTTGGCCAGCCGGCGCAGCCCCGCCGGAAGCTCCGCGATCGGCAACTCGCCCACCGCGACCGACGCGACCTCTGCCAGCCGAGCCCGAACGGACTCCGGCAGCTCGGTCCACGCCTGCTCCGCCATCGGCCCAGGTTAGTCCGCACCGGGTGGCCGAGGACGATCAGCCGCCAGCTTCGATCACCCGGGTATCCCGCCGCCAGCCGGTGAGCTCCCCGGGTGGGCCACCCAGCGTCCGTTGAGCCCCCGGTAACCGGCAGACCGCGGCCCGTGACCGAACTGTTGCCCACCCCGCCCCGTCCGGAGCCTGGGAATCGTCGGTGCCCGCGCCTACCGTCCGGCAAATGCCACAGCTGTCATTCGACGAGCTCGGCACGCCGCTGCGCGATGTCACCTTCGTGGTGCTCGACCTGGAGACCACCGGGGGCAGCGCGGCGGTCGACGCGATCACCGAGGTGGGCGCGGTGAAGGTTCGCGGCGGCGAGCAGCTCGGCGAGCTGGCCACCCTCGTCGACCCGGGCAGCGGCATCCCGCCGATGATCGTCGCGCTGACCGGGATCACCCAGGCGATGGTGACCGGGGCGCCTCGGATCGAGCGGGTGCTGCCGAGCCTGCTGGAGTTTCTCGCCGGCTCCGTGCTGGTCGCGCACAACTCGCCGTTCGACACCGGATTCCTGCGCGCCGCCTGCGAACGGCACGGGCTGGCCTGGCCGAAGCCACCGGTGCTGTGCACGGCGCGCCTGGCCAGGGCGGTGCTGAGCCGGGACGAGGCGCCGTCGGCCCGGCTGTCCGCGCTGGCCGAGCTGTTCGGCAGCACGGTCCGCCCGACGCACCGCGCACTGGACGACGCCCGCGCCACCGTGCAGGTGCTGCACGCGCTGCTGGAACGGGTCGGCAACCTCGGCGTGCAGAGCCTGGAGGAGCTCCTCACGCTGGCCGCGAGCCCCGCCGGCAACCGCCCGACGGACGCCCAGCGGCGCAAGCGCGGACTGGCCGAGCACCTGCCGAACGCGCCCGGCGTCTACCTGTTCCGCGGTGCCAGGGACGAGGTGCTCTACGTGGGCACCAGCGGCGACCTGCGCCGTCGGGTCCGCTCCTACTTCACCGCCGCCGAACGCCGCCGCCGGGTGCGGGACATGGTGTCGCTGGCCACCCGGGTGGACGCGGTGGAATGTGCGCACACGCTGGAGGCCCAGGTCCGCGAGCTGCGGCTGTTGGGTGCGCACCGGCCCCGGTTCAACCGGCGGTCCCGCACGCCCTACCTGGCCTGGTGGCTGATCCTGACCGACGAACCGTTCCCCCGGCTCTCGGTGATCAAGGAGCCGAGGGACGGCGCGTTCGGCCCGTTCCGGTCGCGACGTGATGCGGTGGCGGCGATGGAGTCGGTGCAGGACGCGGTGCCGCTGCGCCGCTGTACCCAGCGCATCCCGGCGCGCAACCCGAAGGGCACCGCGTGCGCGCTGGCCGAGCTGGGTCGGTGCGCCGCGCCGTGCGCCGGCCGGCAGAGCGTCGTGGAGTACGCGGTGACCGCCGGCGCCGTCACCGACCTGCTCGCCGGCCAGTCCGACGGCGCGTTGCGCGAACTGGCCGCGGAGGTGGAGCGGCTCGGCGCGGCGCAGCGGTTCGAGGCGGCGGCCACCCGCCGCGACAAGCTGGCCGACCTGTTGACCGCGCTGCGCCGGGGCCAACGCCTCGCCGCGCTGACCGCGCTGCCCGAACTGGTGGCGGCCCGTCCGGACGGCGCCGGTGGCTGGGAGCTCGCGGTCCTGCGGCACGGCCGGTTGGCGGCGGCCGGCGTGGCGCGGCGCGGGGTGGCGCCGATGCCGGTGGTGGCGGCGCTGCAGGCTGGGGCCGAGACGGTCCGCCCCGGCTCCGGGCCCCTGCGCGGCGCGCCCGCCGAGGAGGCCGGCGTGCTGCTGCGCTGGCTGGAGCGGCCCGGTACCCGGCTGGTGCACTGCCCGAC
>DASYLM010000533.1:0-12334 GCA_036009565.1 Pseudonocardia sp.
GATCGTCTGTACCCTGGGTCCCGCCACATCGACCCCGGAACGAGTCCTCGAGCTGGTCGAGGCCGGTATGGACGTCGCGAGAATGAACTTCAGCCATGGCAGCCACAGTGACCACAAGCAGGTGTACGACGTGGTCCGTGCTGCCTCCGACCAGACGGGTCATGCCGTCGGGATCATGGCTGACCTGCAAGGACCCAAGATCCGCCTGGGCACGTTCGCCGCGGGCCCGGTCGAGTGGCAGACCGGTGAGACAGTCCGCATCACCGTCGAGCAGGTCGCCGGAACCCACGATCGGGTGTCCACCACCTACGACGGGCTGGCCCGGGACGCCAGGCCCGGTGACCGGCTGCTCGTCGACGACGGCAAGGTAGGCCTGACCGTCCGGGGTGTCGAAGGCCAGGACGTGATCTGCGAGGTCACCGAGGGCGGCACCGTCAGCAACAACAAAGGCATTTCGCTGCCGGGCATGGACGTGTCCGTGCCGGCGATGAGCGAGAAGGACATCGAGGACCTCGAGTTCGCGCTCTCCCTGGGCGTGGACTTCGTGGCGCTGTCCTTCGTGCGCAGCCCCGCCGACATCGACGCGGTGCACCAGGTCATGGACCGGGTCGGCGGCGGCCGGCTGCCGGTGATCGCCAAGCTGGAGAAGCCGGAGGCGGTGGACAACCTCGAGGCCATCGTGCTGGCCTTCGACGGGGTCATGGTGGCGCGCGGCGACCTGGGCGTGGAGCTGCCGCTGGAGCACGTGCCGCTGGTGCAGAAGCGCGCGATCCAGATCGCCCGGGAGAACGCCAAGCCGGTCATCGTGGCCACCCAGATGCTGGATTCGATGATCACCAACCCGAGGCCGACCCGGGCCGAGACCTCGGACGTGGCCAACGCCGTGCTGGACGGCGCGGACGCGGTGATGCTGTCCGGCGAGACCAGCGTCGGCCGGTACCCGATCAAGACCGTGCGCACCATGGCGCAGATCGTCGAAGCGGTGGAGGCCGGTTCGTTCGGGGTGCCGCCGCTGAACCACGTGCCACGTACCAAGCGCGGCGTGCTGTCCTACGCGGCCCGCGACATCGGCGAGCGACTCAGCGCCAGGGCACTGGTCGCGTTCACCCAGTCCGGCGACACGGTCCGCCGCCTCGCCCGGCTGCACAGCAAGCTGCCGCTGCTGGCGTTCACCCCGGTGCCGGCGGTGCGCAGCCAGCTCTCGCTGACCTGGGGCACCGAGACGTTCCTCGTCGCCGAGGTCGACTCCACCGACGCCATGGTGCGCCAGGTCGACGCGGCGATGCTGAGCATCGAGCGCTCCGAGCCCGGTGACCTCGTCGTCGTGGTGGCCGGTTCGCCACCGGGCACGGTGGGATCCACCAACCTGATCCGGGTGCACCGTCTCGGCGAGGAAGATCTGTCCTGAGCGCACCGCCCGGGTGGCGTCCCGGATAGGGCAGACTGCTCGCTCATGACGCAGTCCGATACCGACACCGGGGCCGGCGGTGAGGTCGTCGGCGCGGACGGGGTGCCGACCGGGCAGGCCGTGCTGGACGCGCTCGTCGCCGGGCTCGACCTGGAGCGGATCGAGGTCAACCTGTTCCGCGGCCACAGCCCGCCGCGGTCGCTGCCGAGGGTGTTCGGCGGCCAGGTGGCCGGGCAGGCGCTGGTCGCGGCCGGCCGGACCGTCCCGGTGGAGCGGGAGGTGCACTCGCTGCACGCCTACTTCATCCGGCCCGGTGACCCGACGGTGCCGATCGTCTACGAGGTCGAGCGGGTGCGCGACGGCTTCTCGTTCACCACCCGGCGGGTGCTCGCCATCCAGCACGGCGAGGCGATCTTCTCGCTGTCCGCGTCCTTCCAGGTCCACCAGCCCGGCCTCGAGCACTCCGAGGAGATGCCGACCGGGGTGCCGACCCCGGACGAGCTTCCGGACATGGGCACCCGGATCGTGGAGCTCGGTGCGGCGGTGGGCCCGTTCCAGCAGCTGCCCCGCCCGCTGGACATCCGCTACGTGGGCGACCCGGTCTGGTCACCGGGGTTCACGCCGACCCGGCAGCCGATGCGGGTCTGGATGCGCGCGGACGGCACGCTGCCGGACACCAAGCTGCTGCACGTCTGCCTGCTCACCTACGCCTCGGACCTGACCCTGCTCAACTCGGTGTTGGCCAGGCACGAGATCCCGGTGCGGGACGAGGAGATCCGCCGCGCCAGCCTGGACCACGCGATGTGGTTCCACCAGCCGTTCCGGGCCGACGAGTGGCTGCTCTACGAGTGCTACTCGCCGGTGGCCTCCGGCGCGCGCGGGCTGGGCACCGGCCGGTTCTTCACCCAGGACGGCCGCCTCGTCGCCACCACCGTGCAGGAGGGCCTCGTCCGCATCAACGCACGCTGAGGACCGGTGTGCCAGCCGCTAGGGTCAGCGCATGCAGAGCGACGTGACGTTCCGATGTGACGACGGCTTCGCCATGCCCGGCGTGCTGACCACCCCGGACGGCCAGCCGGACGCACCCCGGCCCGGGCTACTGCTCATCTACGAGATCTTCGGCATGGACGACGAGATGACGCGGGTGGCCGCCGACCTGGCCGGCGAGGGCTGGACGGTGCTGATCCCGGACCTGTTCGCGCGCGGTTCCAAGCCGCTCTGCGTGGCCCGCTGCCTGCGCACGGTGGCGACCGGCAAGGGTGACGCGCTGGACGATCTGGACGCGGCGCGGCGGTACCTGACGGCGCTGCCCTCGGTGGACCCCGAGCGGGTCGGCGTGATCGGCTTCTGCATGGGCGGCGGCTTCGCCCTGCTCCTCGCGATGACCGGCAACTACCAGGCCAGCGCGCCGTTCTACGGCATGGCGCCCAAGGAGATGCCCCGGTCCTGCCCGGTGGTGGGCAGCTACGGCGCCAAGGACCTGAGCCTCAAGCCGATGCCGGCGAGGCTGGAGCGCAACCTGACCGAGCTGGGCGTGCCCCACGACGTCAAGGTCTACCCGGAGGTCGGGCACTCCTTCTACACCAAGGCGCCGAACCGGGTGATGGAGCTGGTCGGCCCGTACACGCCACTGCGGCTCGGCCACCACGAACCGAGCGCCCAGGACGCGCGGGAGCGGGTCGTGGCGTTCTTCCGGGAGCATCTCGATGGCTGATCGACCCGAGGGCGGGACCGGCGAGGCCGGCGAGACCGGCACCGGTGAGCCGGAGCACGGCGAGAGCCTGCTCACGGTGTTGCTCGCGCTCGCCGCCAACCTCGCCGTCGCCATCGCCAAGGTGGTGGCCGGGGTACTCACCGGCAGCGCCGCGTTGCTGTCCGAGGCGGCGCACTCGTTCGCCGACTGCGGCACCGAGCTGTTCCTGCTCACCGCGCTGCGCCGCTCGTCGCGGCCGGCCGATGCCAGCCACCCGTTCGGCTACGGCAAGGAACGGTACTTCTGGTCGCTGCTGGCCGCGGTGTCGATCTTCACCGCCGGCGCGCTGTTCTCCATCTACGAGGGCGTCCACACGCTGGCCGGGAACCCGGAGGACCACAAGAACGTACTGGTCGGCTACCTGGTGCTGGCCGTGTCCGCGGTGCTCGAGTCGATCTCGCTGGCCCAGGCGATCCGCCAGGTGCGGGCCGAGAAGACCAAGGACGAGCTGCCGCTGTGGCTGTACCTGCAGCGCAGCGACGACCCCACGGTGAAGACCGTGCTCTACGAGGACAGCGCGGCGCTGGTCGGGCTGTTCCTCGCGTTCGCCGGACTGGGGCTGACCCAGCTCACCGGCGACCCGATGTGGGACGGCATCGCCTCGCTGTTGATCGGCGTGCTGCTGGTCCTGGTGGCCTACCTGCTGGGCCGGACCAACATGAACCTGCTGATCGGGCGGCAGGCCGACCCCCGGTTGGTGTACGCGGTGCGCGACCGGCTCGCCGCCGAGCCCGAGGTGGAGGCCGTGGTCGACCTGCTCACCATGCTGACCGGCACCGACCGGGTACTGGTCTGCGCCCGGCTGGACTTCGTCGACTCGGTGACCACCGCCGACCTGGAACGGGCCTGCGTGCGGATCGACGGCGAGCTGCGGGCGGAGTTCTCCGACCTCGACGAGATCTTCCTGGAGCCGGTGCCGCGCAATGACCCCGACCTGCAGGCGAGAGTGCGGGCCCGGTACGGGCCGGACCGCCTCCAGGGGCCCGAGCGGCCCGTCTCAAAGCCCACCGATGTGATAGGAAAATAGGTATGCATCGCCGGCGCGAGGAGAGTTGATGGCCGACCGCCAGTGGGGGTTCCGCACCCGGGCGGTGCACGCCGGAGCGGCACCGGACCCGACGACCGGTGCCCGAGCGGTGCCGATCTACCAGTCGACCAGCTTCGTGTTCGAAGACACCCAGGACGCGGCCAGCCTGTTCGCGCTGCAGAAGTACGGCACCATCTACAGCCGGATCGCCAACCCGACGGTGGCGGCGCTGGAGGAGCGGCTGGCCAGCCTGGACGGCGGGCTCGGCGCGGTGGCGACCGCCAGCGGGCAGGCCGCCGAATTCCTCACCTTCGCCTGCCTCGCCGGCGCCGGCGACGAGATCGTGGCCGCGGCGGGGCTGTACGGCGGCACCGTCACCCAGCTCGACGTCACGCTGCGCAGGTTCGGGGTGAACACGGTGTTCGTCGGCGGTGGCGACCCCGCCGACTTCGCCGCCGCGATCACCGACCGCACCAAGCTGGTGTTCGCCGAGGTCATCGCGAACCCGTCCGGTGAGATCGCGGACATCGCCGGGCTGGCCGAGGTGGCGCACGCCGCCGGGGTGCCGTTGGTCGTCGATGCCACCCTCGCCACCCCCTACCTGTGCCGGCCGATCGAGCACGGCGCCGACATCGTGATCCACTCCGCGACCAAGTTCCTCGGCGGGCACGGCACCACGCTGGGCGGCGTGGTCATCGAGTCCGGGCGCTTCGACTGGGGCAACGGGCGCTTCCCGCAGATGACCGAGCCGATCCCGTCCTACGGCGGGCTGAGCTGGTGGGGCAACTTCCAGGAGTTCGGCTTCCTCACCAGGCTGCGCTCCGAGCAGCTGCGCGACATCGGCCCGGCGTTGTCCCCGCACAGTGCGTTCCTGCTGATCCAGGGCGTGGAGACGTTGCCGCAGCGGATGGAGGCGCACGTCGCGAACGCCCGCGCGGTGGCCGAGTGGCTGGCCGCCGACTCCCGGGTGTCCTACGTGCGGTGGGCCGGCCTGCCGGACCACCCGCACCACGACCTGGCCGCGAAGTACCTGCCGAAGGGTCCCGGCGCGGTGTTCGCCTTCGGGGTGCGCGGCGGCCGGACCGCCGGCCAGACGTTCATCGAGTCGGTCGAGCTGTGCAGCCACCTGGCCAACGTGGGTGACGCCCGCACGCTGGTCATCCACCCCGGCTCGACGACGCACCAGCAGCTCTCCGACGAGCAGCTGCGCGCCGGCGGCGTGCCGCCCGACATGGTCCGGATCAGCGTCGGGCTGGAGGATCCGGACGACATCCTGTGGGACCTGGACCAGGCGCTCGCGGCCGCGACCAAGGAGGAGGCATGAGCACCGAGTGGGTCAACCCCCCACCCAGCGCCCGGCTCGCGCTGCTGCGCCGGACCCACACGGTCGCCATGGTGGGCGCGTCGCCCAACCCGGCCAGGGCGAGCAACTTCGTGGCCACCTACCTGTTGGCCAGTACGAAGTTCGACGTCTACTTCGTCAACCCGAACGCCACCGAGATCCTGGGGCACCCGGTCTACAAGACGCTGGCCGAGCTGCCGGTGGTGCCGGACATGGTGGACACCTTCCGCCGCTCCGACGATTTACCAGCTCTGCTCGACGAGGTGCTCGCGGTCGGCGCGAAGGCGTGGTGGCTGCAGTTCGGCCTGTGGGCGCCCGAGCTGGCGCGCCGCGCCGAGGCCGCCGGGCTGACCGTGGTGATGGACCGCTGCCTGAAGATCGAGCACGCCCGGTTCCACGGCGGGCTGCACCTGGCCGGCTTCGACACCGGGGTGATCAGCTCGCGGCGGGCGGCCCGGTGAGCACCGCGGCGGGCCGCACGGTCAACGGGTTGGCGCAGCGCCCGACCGGCGCCTGGTTGGACGGTGACCCGGCCGGCGAGCGCCGGTTCGTCGACCTGCCCGGCGTGACGCTGGAACTGGGCGGCACCCTGCCCGGCGTCCGCCTGGCGTACCAGACCTGGGGAAAGCTGTCCCCGGCCAGGGACAACGCGGTGTTGGTGCTGCACGCGCTGACCGGTGACAGCCACGCCGTCGGCCCGGCCGGCCCGGGCCATCCGACCCCCGGCTGGTGGGAGGGCGTGATCGGCCCCGGCCTCGGGCTGGACACCGACCGCTGGTTCGTGGTGTGCCCGAACTCCCTCGGCGGCTGCCAGGGCAGTACCGGGCCGGCCTCACTCGCGCCGGATGGGCGGCCGTGGGGCAGCAGGTGGCCGGACACCACCATCCGGGACCAGGTGACCGTCGAGCTGGCCTTCGCCGACGCCCTCGGGGTGTCGGCCTGGGCCGCCGTGGTCGGCGGCTCGATGGGCGGCCAGCGCGCCCTGGAGTGGGCGATCGAGGCGCCGGACCGGGTCCGCCGGATGATCGTGTTGGCGGCGAACGTGGAGGCCAGCGCGGACCAGATCGCGATCTGCACGATCCAGCTCGACGCGATCCGGGCCGACCCGCACTGGCTGGGCGGGGACTACTACGACGACCCGGTCGGCCCGCACGTCGGGATGGGCATCGCGCGCCGGATCGCGCACCTCACCTACCGCACCGCCACCGATCTGGACGCGCGCTTCGGCCGGCGCTGGCAGGGCGACGTCGACCCGCTGCGCGGCGGCCGGTACGCGGTGCAGTCCTACCTGCGGCACGCCGAGGACGGGCTGCGGAACCGGTTCGACGCGAACAGCTACCTGGCGCTGACCTCGGCGATGAACAGCCACGAGATCGGCCGGGGACGCGGTGGCAACCGGGCCGCGCTGGCCCGGCTGCGGGCCACGCCGACGATCGCCGGGGTCGACTCGGACCGGCTGTACCCGTTCCGCCAGCAGGTCGAGCTGGCCGAGCTGCTCGGCGTCGAGCCGATACTGATCCACTCCGACCGGGGCCACGACGGCTTCCTGGTCGAAGCCGAACAGGTGAGCGCGATCCTGGCGGGCGCGCTGCGGGACTGACCGGGTCCGCGCGCGGCCGGGCCCGGCCGACTGCGCAATTTTGGTGGTGTCCTTCTCTCAGCCGCCCCGGTACCTTGCGTCCTCTAGCTCGCGAGGAGATGCGCCATGAGAGCACGCGGCCCGATCCTCACCCTCCTCGCCGTGGTGGTGCTCGCCGGGATCCTGCTGGCCGTCAACCTGACGAAGTCGCCCGCCGGGGACCCCGCCACCCAGTCCGCCGCCCAGCCCGCCGCGGCTCCCGCCGTGCCCGGGCCCGGTCCCGCCGCCGCTCCGACCGGACCCGGGGCAGTTCCGCCGGCCGCGCCGGGGGCAGCTCCGCCGCCCGCCACCGAGTCGTTCCCCGGGCAGGCGAAGTACACCGGCTACACCGACGGCAACCATGCCGCGCTCGCGGTGACCGTCCGGGACAACAAGGTCTCGGCGTACCTGTGCGACGGCAAGGCCATCGAGGGCTGGTACCAGGGCAGCAGCAGCGGCGGCACACTCGGTGCGAAGGGGCGCGGGACCAACGAGCTGACCGGCTCGCTGAGAGGCGGGAAACTGTCCGGCACCGTGTCCGCCGGCGGCAGGTCCTGGACGTACACCGCCGCTCCGGCCGCGGCGCCCGCCGGGCTGTACCGGTCCAAGACCGCGTCCGGCACCACCGGTTGGGTCAAGGACTCCACCGGCCAGGTCACCGGTTTGACCAACAGGGGTGGCGTGTCCGCACCGGCGCCGCCGCTGGATCCCGCGACCGCCCAGTCGGTCGAGGGTGGCGACCAGGTCGTCGGGCAGTAGCGCACGGGCCAGGGCAACCGAGGAGTCCCGATGACGAACCCGCCCCCACCACGCGAACCTCACCCCGAGGAGCAGGGGTACCCGGAACAGCGCGGGTACGCCGAGCAGGGGTACCCGGAGGAACAGGGGTACGTCGAGCAGGGGTACCCGGAACAGGGGTATCCGGAGCAGCGCGGGTACCCGGAGGAACAGGGGTACGCCGCGCAGGGGTACCCGGAACAGGGGTACCCGGAGCAGCCGGGTCCGGTGCGCCACGCGGCCGCGCCCACCGCTGTGGCCGCGCCGGACCCGGGGGCGGCCGGCATCCTGGTGCCGTTGCTGGTCGGCTGCCTCGTCGCCGTGCTGCTCGGCGTCTACGGCGGACTGCACGAACCGACCGGCTTCTCCATCAACATCACCGGGTTCAGCAACGGCGCCTACGCCAAGGCCTGGCTGGCCACCCTGGCCGCGCTGCTGGGTGTGGTCCAGGTGCTGTCCGCCCGGATCATGTACAGCCGCCATGGGGCGCCGGCCTGGATATCGACGCTGCACCGCTGGTCGGGCCGCATCGCCGTGCTGCTCACCGTGCCGGTCGTGGTGCACTGCCTGTTCGCGCTCGGCTTCGAGACCTACAGCACCCGGGTGCTCGTGCACTCGCTGCTGGGTTGCGTGTTCTACGGCACGTTCGTGGCCAAGATGCTCTCGCTGACCCGGCGCGGGCTGCCGAACTGGGCGATCCCGGTCCTCGGTGGCGTCCTGTTCACCGCGCTCATCGTGGTCTGGCTGACCTCGGCGGTGTGGCTGTTCGGCGCCAAGGGCGTGCACACCTGAGCAGGGCACACCCGTCGCGCACCACCCGCTACGCGGAGGGGAGCCGGCCGTTCGCCACGGCCTTGACCATCGCCTCGTGGTCGGCCTCGGTCTGGTCGGCGTAGGCCTGGGCGAACCGGCAGAGCGCCTCGTCCAGCGCTTCCGACTTGCCCACGTAGCCGGCGATCATCGACGCGCCGCTGGTGCGGGAATGGCCCTTGGCCAGCAGGTGCCCGACCACGCCGGCGTAGTCGTGCAGCGCCGCGGAGTCGATCGAGTCCAGCGCGACGGTGCCCTTCATGTTCCGGAACTGGCGCACGTAGTACTGCCGGCCGCCGGCGGTCATCCAGCCCAGTAGCGGGTCGCTGACCGTCTGCAGCGCCTGCTGGTACTCCACGACCCGCTGTCCCTGGTGCTTGTGCCACGCCGAGTCGCCGTGCACGAAGCGGGCCAGCACGGACCGGCGGGCCTGCTTGAGCTGCAGGAACACCACGTCGTCCGAGCTGCTGCCCTCCAGCAGGGCCACGTAGGCGCGCAGCCCGACGCTGCCCACACCCACCACCTTGTGCGCGATGTCGACCAGCGTGTAGCCGCCGAGGACCCGCCGCCAGTGCGGTGCCAGCGTGTTCAGGTACTCGTCGAGGCCCACGGCGAGCTCCTCGGCCTCCGCGGCGGGCACCCGGGTGATCAGCGGCGGCTCCTCGACGATCCGCCGGCTGCCGTCCTTCGTCTCCTCGGTGAACC
Source organism: Pseudonocardia sp. (assembly GCA_036009565.1). GTDB lineage: Bacteria > Actinomycetota > Actinomycetes > Mycobacteriales > Pseudonocardiaceae > Pseudonocardia. The sequence continues at coordinate 9,441 of DASYLM010000533.1, forward strand.
GGGGCAGCGCGCGGTCACTGGTGCGCTTGCGAGCCCGCGCGGCGGCCCTCTCGATCTCGGTGCGCAGCCGCTTGTCGCCGGCGTCGGCGGCGAGGCGGTCCACGTCCATCCGCTCGAAGGACCGGGACATCAGCGGCTGGTCGGCGAGGTAGCGGACCTCCTGGCGGTAGGCCGCCGCGCACGCCGCGACCGCCTGCTCGCAGTCCGCCTCGCTGGCCCCGTTGTGCCGGCCGGCCACCCAGATGCTGGCCACCAGCCGGCGCACGTCCCACTCCCAGCCGCCCGGGTGCGCCTCGTCGAAGTCGTTCAGGTCGATCACGAGGTCGCGTTCCGGCGAGGCGTAGAAACCGAAGTTGCCCAGGTGGGCGTCGCCGCAGACCACCGGGGTGATCCCGGTGCTCGGCAGGTGCGCGACGTCCTCGGCCATCACCACGGCCGAACCGCGCAGGAAACCGTACGGCGAGGCGATCATCCGGGACACCCGCACCGGGATCAGCCAGTCCAACCGGCCCTCGTGCGACTCGTTGATCAGCTCCACCGGGTCCGGCCGGCCGACGGCGGGCGGGCGCCACTCACCGAGCGACGAGCGGGGCACCCGCCCGCGCAGCTCGCGGCCCATCCGGTACCGCTCCGCGCGGGACTCCGGGCGGCGGCGCAGCGACGCGTACGCCGTGCCGTCCGCGCCGGCCATGACCACGTGCCTGTGCGGTTCGTTCATCTGCCACCCACCGAGGGAAGTGCCGAAAGCGGACCGGTGTGCATGACGGAACATCCGACCGCCGGGGCGATCCTACGTCCCGGCGGTCAGTTACCCAGCCCGAAGGCCTCCAGGATCCGGTCCGCGCCCAGCGCCGGGGTGAGCTCGCCGTCCAGCACCGCCCGCTCCAGCTCCGGCGCCAGCGACCGGACCTCGGGGTGGTCGCGCAGCCGCGCCCGGAGCCGGTCCGTCACCATGGTCCACATCCAGCGGACCTGCTGGCGCCGCCGCCGCTCGGTGAGCTCGCCGGAGGAGTCCAGCCGGTCCTGGTGGTCCACGACCTTGCGCCACACCTCGTCGATCCTGGCACCGTTGGCCGCGCTGCAGGTCAGCACCGGTACCTCCCAGCCGTTGTCCGGCCCGCGCAGCATCCGCAGCGCGCTGGCCAGCTCGCGGGCGGCCCGGACGGCGTCCTTCTCGCCGGGGCCGTCGGCCTTGTTCACCGCGATCACGTCGGCCAGCTCGAGGATGCCGCGCTTGATGCCCTGCAGCGCGTCGCCGGTACGGGCCAGGGTGAGGAACAGGAACGTGTCCACCATGTCGGCCACCGTGTACTCGGACTGCCCGACGCCGACCGTCTCCACGATCACCACGTCGTAGCCGGCGGCCTCCATCACGACCATGGTCTCCCTGGTCGCGGTGGCCACGCCGCCGAGCGTGCCGGCGGTCGGGGAGGGCCGGATGAACGCGTTGTCGTCGGCGGCGAGGCGGGACATCCGGGTCTTGTCGCCCAGGATGCTGCCGCCGCTGCGTGAGGAGGACGGGTCCACGGCGAGCACCGCGACCCGGTGCCCGTCGCCGGTGAGCTGGGTGCCGAGCGCGTCGATGAACGTCGACTTGCCGACCCCGGGCACCCCGGTGATACCCACCCGGCGGGCCTTGCCGGTGTCCGGCAGCAGCTCGACCAGCAACCGCTGGGCCAGCTCGCGGTGATCGGGGCGGCGGGACTCCACCAGCGTGATCGCGCGCGCGATCCACCGGCGCGAGCCTTGCCGCACGCCGTCGAGGTAGGCCTCGGTCTCGTCAGCCACGGTGGTCAGGAGGTGGCGGCGTGCGCCCGCTCGCGCAGCGTGTCGAGTAGCTCGGTCGCGGCTTCCGCGATCACCGTGCCGGGCGGGAAGATCGCCGCCGCGCCGGCCTCGCGCAGTGCGTCGAAGTCGCCCGGTGGGATCACCCCGCCGACCACGACGAGGACGTCCGAGGCGTCCAGCGCGGCCAGCTCGTCGCGCAGCGCGGGAACCAGCGTCAGGTGCCCGGCGGCCAGCGAGGACACTCCGACGACGTGTACGTCGGCCTCCACCGCCTGGCGGGCCACCTCGGCCGGGGTCTGGAACAGCGGGCCCACGTCCACGTCGAAGCCCAGGTCGGCGAACGCGGTGGCGATCACCTTCTGGCCCCGGTCGTGCCCGTCCTGGCCCATCTTGGCCACCAGGATCCGGGGTCGCCGGCCGGTCTCGCGCTCGAACTCCTCGGCGGCGGCCCGGCAGTCCTCGATGGCACTCACCTGTCCGGCCTCCTCCCGGTAGACCCCGGACAGTGTCCGCATGGATGCGGTGTGCCGCCCGTACACCTTCTCCAGCGCGTCGGAGATCTCCCCGACGGTGGCCTTCGCGCGGGCCGCGTTCACCGCCAGGGCGAGCAGGTTCTGCTCCAGGCCGGTGGACTGCTCGCCGCGCTTGCCGGCCTCGGCGGCCGAGGTGAGCGCCGCCAGCGCGGTCTCACACGCACCGGTGTCCCGCTCGTCGCGGAGCTTGCGCAGCCGGGCAACCTGCTGGGCCAGCACATCGGCGTTGTCGATCTTGAGAACGTCGATCGCCTCGTCGGCGTCCACCCGGTAGGTGTTGATCCCGATCACCGGCTGCCGGCCGGAGTCGATCCGGGCCTGGGTGCGGGCGGCGGCCTCTTCGATGCGTAGCTTCGGGATGCCCTCGTCGATCGCCTTGGCCATCCCGCCGGCCGCCTCGACCTCCTCGATGTGCTCCCAGGCGCGCCGGGCGAGGTCGTAGGTGAGTCGCTCGATGTAGTAGCTGCCGCCCCACGGGTCGATCACCCGCGTGGTGCCGGACTCCTGCTGCAGCAGCAGCTGGGTGTTCCGGGCGATCCGCGCGGAGAAGTCGGTGGGCAGCGCCAGCGCCTC
>DASYLM010000534.1:0-14091 GCA_036009565.1 Pseudonocardia sp.
GACCCGGCATCCGGCGTCGCGCCGCACCCCGGAACCGCCGCACAGAGCCAGTACAGCCCGCACAGCGCCTGCACCGTCTGTGCGGGCTGCACGCGGTCTGTGCGAGCGCCGACCACAGCGCCCCGTGCAAGCGCCACACCTACGGCCGCACACCGTCCCCGCACCCGACGTCGCCGGGCACCCCAGGCACCGAGGAACGGCCGCACAGAGCCAGTACAGCCGGCACAGCGCCTACACCGTCTGTGCGGCCTGCACCCGGTCTGTGCGAGCGCCGACCACAGCGCCGGTCTGTGCGAGCACCGACCACGGCCCCGGTCTGTGCGAGCACCGACCACAGCCCCGGTCTGTGCGAGCACCGACCACAGCGCCCCGTGCACCCGCCAGCCGCCCGGCGGCGGGTGGGGCTAGTGGCGGGCGCGGCGGGTACGCAGCTCGCGGGGCAGCGAGAAGGTCAGCGACTCCTCGGCGGTGCTGATCTCCTCCACGTCCACCCAGCCACGCTCGGCGAGATAGTCGACGACGCCCTGGACCAGGATCTCGGGGACCGACGCGCCGCTGGTCAGACCGACGGTCCGCACCCCGGCCAGCCAGCTCTCGTCGATCTCCCTGGCGTAGTCGATCAGGTAGCTGGCACCGGCGCCGGCGGTCAGCGCCACCTCCACCAGCCGCTTGGAGTTCGAGGAGTTCTGTGAGCCCACGACCAGCACCAGGTCGCAGTGCGGGGCCATCGCCTTGACCGCGACCTGCCGGTTCTGGGTGGCGTAGCAGATGTCGTCGCTGGGCGGATCCTGCAGGCCGGGGAACCGCTCCCGCAGCTGGCGGACCGTCTCCATGGTCTCGTCGACGCTCAGCGTGGTCTGGGACAGCCAGACGACCTTCTCCGGGTCGCGCACCTTCACGGCTGCCACGTCCCGGGGGCCGTCGACCAGCTGGACGTGGTTCGGGGCCTCCCCCGCGGTGCCTTCGACCTCTTCGTGCCCGTGGTGGCCGACCAGCAGGATGTCGTAGTCGTCCTTGGCGAACCGCTTGGCCTCGTGGTGCACCTTGGTGACCAGCGGGCAGGTCGCGTCGATGGTGCGCAGCCCGCGCTCGGCGGCCTCGGTGTGCACGCTGGGGGCCACGCCGTGCGCGGAGAACACCACGATGGCGCCCTCCGGTACCTCGTCCGCCTCGGCGACGAAGATCGCGCCGCGCTCCGCAAGGGTCTCGACCACGTGCCGGTTGTGCACGATCTCCTTGCGCACGTAGACCGGCGGGCCGTAGGTCTCCAGCGCCTTCTCCACCGCGATGACGGCCCGGTCCACGCCGGCGCAGTAGCCCCTCGGCGCGGCCAACAGGACGCGCTTGCCTTCCGAAGACGTCGCAGACATGGGTCCAGGGTAAGCGGGCGCACCGTGCCCCTGCCGGGCGCAGTGACCGGTCTGACCCGGATCAGTCCCCCATCCGCTGGCACAGATCGTGTCCCCGACATACACAGACCAGCCAAGACAGGTAAGAATGCGGGTATGAAACCGCTGCCGATGCCGATTCGGATCGCCGCCGGCCTGGTGGCCACCGCGCTCGAAGAGGTGCAGGAGCTGCCCCGCAAGCTCACCGAGATGCCCGTGACGGCCGTCAGCGGGGCGCTGCAGGCGTCCATGCGGCTGCAGCAGCGGATCACCGAGCTGGCCATCAAGGGCGACCGGGCGCTCGGTGCGCTCCGGCCGGTGCCGGAGACGCCGGCCTGGGCGCGGTTCGACGAGGACGAGGACCTGGCGCCGCGCAACGGCCTGGCCAACGGGCTGCGCTCGGTCGAGATGCCGAGGCCGCCGAAGGTCACCCCGGTGCGGATCCTGCCCGACCCGGAGCCCGAGGACTTCTTCGACGAGGACGACTTCCCTGAGCCGGACATCTCCGAGCTCCCGGTGCCGCGCCCGCCGGTCGAGCACCCGGACACCGAGCTGCCGGCCGTCGAGGCGGTGTCCGAGCCGAGCACCGCCGCCGAGACCGGCACCGAGACCGGCACCAAGTCCGCCGCCGAGACCGGCACCGAGACCGGCACCGAGACCGAGGCGACCGAGACACCCGAGAGCGAGATGCCGACGGGCAAGCCGGCCGAGACGGGTCCGCCCGGGTTGCCCGAGTACGAGAGCTGGACACTCCCGCAGCTGCGCGGCCGGTTCCGCGCGCTGAGCCTCGAACAGCTCGAGCGGCTGCTGGCCTGGGAGACCACCCACCAGGACCGGCCGCCGTTCGTCACGATGCTCAGCAACCGGATCACCAGCGTCGCGGGACATTGAGCGACCCGACACCCGCGACCACGCCGGAGCAGCCCTGGCCGGTGCGCACGGTGGCCCGCAAGGTGGCCGGCTGGATCGATCGGCTGGGTGCGGTGTGGGTGGAGGGCCAGCTCACCCAGGTCAACGCCCGGCCCGGCACCGGCACCGCGTTCATGGTGCTGCGCGACCCGGCGGCGGACGTCTCGCTGACCCTGACCTGCCCGATCGGCCTGGTCCGCGGCGCCGAGGTACCGGTCACCGAGGGCAGCCGGGTGATCGTGCACGGCAAGCCGGCGTTCTTCCTCGGCCGGGGCACCTTCAGCCTGCGGGTGGACGAGATCCGCTCGGTGGGCATCGGTGAGCTGCTCGCCCGGATCGAACGGCTGCGCAAACTGCTCGCCGCCGAGGGCCTGTTCGACCGGGAGCGCAAGCGCCGGCCGCCGTTCCTGCCCCGCCAGATCGGCCTGATCACCGGCAGGGCCAGCGCCGCCGAGCACGATGTGGTGAGCAACGCACAGAACCGTTGGCCGGCCGCCCGGTTCCGGATCTGCCACACCGCCACCCAGGGCGCACTGGCCGTGCCGCAGCTCATCGACGCACTGGAGATGCTGGACCGGGACCGCGAGACCGACGTCATCGTGATCGCCCGGGGCGGCGGCAGCGTGGAGGATCTGCTGCCGTTCTCCGACGAGGCGCTGTGCCGGGCGGTCGCCGCCGCGCGCACTCCGGTGATCTCCGCAATCGGCCACGAGCCGGACACACCACTGCTCGACCACGTTGCTGACCTGCGCTGTTCCACCCCGACGGCGGCGGGCCGGACGGTCGTACCCGATCTTGTGGAGGAGACGGCACGGATCTCCGGGCTACGTGACCGGGCTCGGCGCGCACTGGCCGGCTGGGTCGACCGGGAACGCCGGCTGCTCGACTCGCTGCGCGGCCGCCCGGTGCTCGCCGCCCCCTACCGCGAGCTCGACCGCCGCGCGCAGGAGGTGGCCACGCTGCGCCAGTCCTCCCGCAACACGGTGCAGCGTGCCCTTACCGAGCGCGCCACCGACCTCGCCCACCTGCAATCACGCTTGACGAGCCTCGGACCGGCAGCCACTCTGGCGCGTGGATATGCCGTGGTGCAGCACGTCACGGGGAACCCGGCACCGGGTTCACGGTCGCCGGTGCTGCGCTCGGTGGCCGATGCCCCACCGGGCGCCCGGCTGCGCATCCGACTTGCCGACGGGGCGATCCCCGCGGTGGTAGATGGACCCGGTTCGACCTGAACAACCGGGCGAGCGGAGGAACGAGATGTCTGGAGTGCACCCACCGGCGGGCGCCTTCCTTCCGCTCACCCTCGCCGAGATCCGGTCCACCCCGACGGCCGGCCGCCGACCCGAGCTGGGCCCGCTGACCGACCGTGCCTGGGCCGCCGAACGGGCCGCCGAGGACAGCTGGCACGCGCTGCTCGGCGACTGTGGGTGCGCTCGCCGCGGCCAGTTCCCGGACCGGCTGCGGCTGCTCTCCGAAGCGGCCGGTGAGTACGCCGGCGGGGCCTGGTGGCGCGGCCGGGGCAGCACCTACCGCGACCGCGTCGCCGCGTTCGAGCACTGGGTGGCCGAGGCGCTGGCCGAGGGTGACGGCGAGGAGTTCGCCGAGGCCTGTGCCGGCTACGACGCCGCGCTCGCCCATGCGATGGCCAGCGTGCGCGACCGGGTGGACAGCTGAGCCGGGCGGCCGACCCGGCGGGCCATCCGGCACCATGGTCCGGGTGACCCCCGAAGCCGCCCCGCCCGCCGGCAGTGCCGGCGACCCGTCAGCTGACGGCCCGGACAACAGCATCGACCAGCTCGGCTACGAGCAGGCCAGGGACGAGCTGGCCGACGTCGTGCGCGCGCTGGAGGTCGGCGGGCTGAGCCTGGACGACTCGCTCACGCTCTGGGAGCGCGGCGAACGACTGGCCCGGCGCTGCGAGCAGCAGCTGGCCGGGGCCCGGGACCGGGTGGACGCGGTGCTGCACGCCGATGCATCCGACACGAACGGCACCGACCCCGAGCACTGACCCCGAGCACCGACCCCCGAGCACCGACCCCGAGCACCGACCCGACCCGGATCAGCCGTTGGTCGGCAGCGGCGGTGCCTTGGCCAACGCGGCGGCCAGGATCTGGAACTCCGGCACGATCCCGTCCCCGGTGATCAGCCACTCCACCCCGTCGGCCCGGTGCGCCCAGGCCTGCTCGTTGTTGGCGCCCGTGTAGTTCACCCAGGTCAGCCCCGCTGCCTGGACCGGGGCGGCCGAACCCGGCGGGCCGCCCGTCTCCGCCGCGACCAGCGCGCCCTCCTCGGCGGTGGTCTGCACCAGTCGCAGGTACCGGCCACCCGCGGTGATCCAGCCGACCCGGACGGCGTTCACGTCGCCCGGTGCCTTGCGCTGGTCGACCACGTTGGCCCGCCAGCCGGGCGGCACCGCCGGGTTACGCAGCGGGAACGCCACCTGGTGCGCGGCCGCCGCGAGCGCCTGCCGGGTGTCCACGTTGGGCGTCGCGGACGGGTCCACGGTCGGCCCGCCCGGGCTGAACGAGCAGCCCCGGCCCAGGAACGCGAGCACGGCGATGATCGGCAGCAGGATCAGCATCGAGATCAACATGTCCCGGGGGCCGGCACCCAGCGTGGTGGTGGGTTTGCTCCGCTGCGCCGCGGCCGGCGGCGGTGCTTCCGGTGGCGGTCCGCCCGGCCCCGTCCTCGGCGACGACTCGGCCGGGGACGGGGCCGGTGTGGCCGGTGACGAGCCGGCGGACGGAGTTGAGGATGGGTCGGACGGGGTGCTCACGGATCCCATTGTCTGCCCCCGGACACCGGCGCCCGCGTCCGGTCCGGTGCTGTTAGCGCTCGTCACAACCACCGGCCAACCGCGATCTGTCAGGATCTAGCCCATGGACACCTCTCTTCCGACCGAACCGGTGGAACGTCGCAGGGAAGCCCCCGACCGCAACCTGGCGATGGAGCTGGTCCGGGTCACCGAGGCGGCCGCGATGGCCGCCGGGCGGTGGGTCGGCAGAGGCGACAAGAACGGCGGTGACCAGGCCGCCGTGGACGCCATGCGCAAGCTGATCTCCAGCGTGTCGATGCACGGCGTCGTGGTCATCGGGGAGGGCGAGAAGGACGAGGCCCCGATGCTCTACAACGGCGAGGAGGTCGGCAACGGCGACGGCCCGGAGTGCGACGTCGCGGTCGACCCGATCGACGGCACCACCCTGATGAGCAAGGGCATGCCGAACGCGCTGGCCGTGCTCGCGGTGGCCGAGCGCGGCGCGATGTTCGACCCGTCCGCGGTGTTCTACATGGAGAAGCTCGCGGTGGGCCCCGAGTCCGCTGACGCGATCGACATCACCGCGCCGATCAGCGAGAACGTCCGCCGGGTCGCGAAGGCGCGCTCGATCGACGTGGCCGACGTGACGGTGTGCGTCCTGGACCGGCCCCGGCACGACAAGCTGGTGCAGACCATCCGCGAGACCGGCGCCCGGATCCACTTCATCTCCGACGGCGACGTGGCGGGCGCGATCTCCGCCGCCCGCCCGGGTACCGGCGTGGACATGCTGCTCGGCATCGGCGGCACCCCGGAGGGGATCATCGCGGCGGCCGCGCTCAAGTGCATGGGTGGCGCGATCCAGGCCCGGCTCTGGCCCCGCGACTACGCCGAGCGGGAGAAGGCACTCGCCGCCGGCCACGACCTGGACCGGGTGCTGGAGACCGACGACCTGGTGTCCGGCGACAACGTGTTCTTCTGCGCGACCGGCGTGACCGACGGTGACCTGCTGCGCGGCGTGCACTACACGCCGGGCGGCTGCACCACGCAGTCCATCGTGATGCGGTCCAAGTCCGGCACCGTGCGCATGATCGACGGCTACCACCGGCTCACCAAGCTGCGTTCGTACTCCTCGGTGGACTACGACATCGACGACGCCGGTGCCGGCGTCATGCCGGTGCCGCCGCGGCCCTGAGGCCCCGCTACCCGGCCGCCGGTCACCCCGCCAGGTTTCAACTCGGCTAAATCTGGGGCGCATGTGGCCGGTGAGGTAGCGAGGAATCACCCGATTGTGTGTGAATGGGCGGCGCCCGCATCCGGAGGGGCCGGCCAGGCGTCCTACCTGTTGGGTGCTGGACAACGTCGCCCACTGGGAGCTGGGCCGGCGTTGTTCAGACCCACCTGCTTGGACGCGGGCGACCCGATTGCCCGAGTTCGGTTGACCTGAAGGAACTTGATGCACAACCGCGTGCTGCTGGCGACGCTCATCGTCGCCGTCTGGGGGACCAGCACCGTCACCGGATCCGTCCTGCAATCTCGGCAGAACCTGGCCGAGTCCGCGCAGGCGGCCCGGATCACGGCGCACGAATCGGCGCTGCGCCAGGACGGCCCCCACCTGCCGGGGCCGATCGTGCCAGGGCCGCCGACCGCGCCGGTGCCGGCACCGGGATCGGGGCCGCTGCTCATCCCGCTGCCGCCGCCACCCCCGGCGCCACCGCCACCGCCGCCGCCGGTCCTGGTGCGCGGCACGCCGTGCCTGAGCAACGTCGCCGCGTGCGTGCGGCTGTCCACCCGGCAGGCCTGGCTGATCGACAACGGCCGGGTGACCCTGGGGCCCGTCCCGATCACCAGCGGTAAGTCCGGCGAGCGCACGCCGACCGGCCGGCACCGGGTGCTCTGGAAGGACAAGGACCACCTGAGCAGGGAGTTCGACGACGCGCCGATGCCGTGGTCGGTGTTCTTCGCGGCCGGCGGCATCGCGTTCCACACCGGCAGCCTGCGCGCGCAGTCCAGTGGCTGCATCCACCTCTCCGACGCCACCGCAAAGCGGTTCTTCGGCAACCTCGCGGTGGGCGACGTGGTCCAGGTCCTCAGGTAACCCGCCGGGGCCGGGGCACCCACGTGACCGACTCCACCCGGACGGGTGGCGCGATAGCGGCCAGACTGGCGCCATGACTGAGTTTCGGGTCGAACACGACACGATGGGCGAGGTACAGGTTCCGGTCGACGCGCTGTGGCGCGCCCAGACGCAGCGGGCGGTGCAGAACTTCCCGATCTCCGGGCGCGGCCTCGAGCGGGCCCAGATCCGGGCGCTGGGCCTGGTCAAGGGGGCCTGCGCGCGGGTCAACGGCCGCGACGGGACGCTCACCGAGGAGATGGCCAAGGTGATCGCGGCGGCCGCCGACGAAGTGGCCGCCGGCCAGCACGACGAGCACTTCCCGGTGGACGTCTTCCAGACCGGCTCCGGCACCTCGTCGAACATGAACGCCAACGAGGTGATCGCCACCCTGGCCACCCGGGCGCTCGGTGCCGGTGACGTCGCGGTCCACCCCAACGACCACGTGAACGCCTCCCAGTCGTCCAACGACGTCTTCCCGACCACCATCCACCTGGCCGCCACCGAAGCCGTCGCCAAGGACGTGATCCCGGCGCTGGAGTACCTGGCGAAGGGCCTGCGGGCCCGGGCGGTGGAGTGGCGCGAGGTGGTCAAGGCCGGCCGCACCCACCTGATGGACGCCGTCCCGATCACCCTGGGCCAGGAGGCCGGCGGCTGGGCCACCCAGATCGAGCACAGCGCCGCCCGGCTCCGGGACTGCCTGCCCCGCCTCGCCGAGCTGCCCATCGGCGGCACCGCCGTCGGCACCGGGCTGAACGCGCCACCGGGGTTCGGCGCCAACGTGGTGGCCGAGCTGCGCGCCGCGACCGGTCTCGACGTGCTGACCGAGGCCGCCGACCACATCGCCGCGCAGGCCTCCCGGGACGGGCTGGTGGAGGCGTCCGGCGCGCTGCGCACGGCCGCCGTGTCGCTGTTCAAGGTGGCCAACGACCTGCGCTGGCTCAGCTCCGGGCCACGTACCGGACTGGCCGAGATACACCTGCCGGACCTGCAGCCGGGCAGCTCGATCATGCCGGGCAAGGTCAACCCGGTGATCTGCGAGGCCACCATGATGGTGGCCGCCCAGGTGATCGGCAACGACGGATGCGTCGGCTTCTCCGGCACCCAGGGCAACTTCGAGCTGAACGTGATGATGCCGGTGATGGCGCGCAACGTGCTGGAGTCGGCGCGGCTGCTCACCTCGGTGTCGCGGCTGCTCGCGGACAAGGTGGTGGCCGGCGCGGAGGCCGACGTGGCGCGGCTGCGCGAGCTCGCCGAGTCCTCGCCGTCGGTGGTGACGCCGCTGAACCGCTACATCGGCTACGAAGAGGCCGCGTCCATCGCCAAGCAGTCGCTCAAGGAGCGCAAGACGATCCGCGAGGTCGTGCTCGAGCGCGGTCACGTGGACAGCGGCAAGCTCACCCTCGAGCAGCTGGACAGTGCGCTCGACGTGCTGGCGATGACCCACGTGAACGACTAGCCGACGGCTTCGCGCCCAGTCGCTCAGCCTAGGTGGGCGGCCAGGGTGGCGGCGGTCTGCTCGTCGGCCGGCGTGTACGTGGTCACCCGGACCGAGCTGCGCTGGCCGAACCAGAGGTAGGTGAACTCGAAGTGCAGCGGGCCGGCGACCGGGTGCAGGAAACGCTTCGTCTGGTTGCGCATCGGCTGCACCTCGTGCTGGGTCCACAGCGCCTCGAACTCGACCGACTCCTGCCGTAGCCGCTTGACCAGCATCTTCCATGCCGGCTCCGCGACGTGGTCGGCCATCTGGGCGCGGAACTCGGCGACCGAGGTGGGCATCCGGTCCGACCAGTCCTGGATCCGGGACCGCCAGGCCGGGTTGGTGAAGCACTGCAGCAGCGAGTTGCGCTCCTCGAAGGGCAGCCCGTCGACGTCCATCAGCCAGTTGTAGCCGCGGTTGAAGGCCAGGATGTCGGTGCGGGCGTTCTGCACGACCGCGGGGAACGGATCCAGCTTGGCGAGGATCGCGTGGATCGCCGGGGAGACCGCGGCGCAGTCCTTCTGCACCATCGGCTCAGGTGCCCCGGCCAGCACGAACAGGTGGCTGCGCTCGTAGGGATCCAGCCGCAGGGTGCCCGCGATGGCGCCCAGCACCTGCTCCGAGGCCTTGATGTCGCGCCCCTGCTCCAGCCAGGTGTACCAGGTGACCCCGACCCCGGCGAGCTGCGCGACCTCCTCGCGGCGCAGGCCAGGGGTCCGCCGCCGGCCGGCGACCGGCAGACCGACCTGCTCCGGCGTGATCCGCTCCCGCCGGTTGCGCAGGAAGCCGGCGAGCTCCTGGCGCCGGACGGCGTCGCCGAGCGCGCGTACCACGGTGTCCACCCCGTCACTGTTACACAGCGCACAGCCTATTACCAGGTACCCGTTGGTACCCGGATAAGACACCTCCTGGTACCAGTGTCCCGGCGGACGCATCGTGGTAGTCGTGACGACGAAAACCACGCGCCGACCGACGCGTCCACTGACCCGTGCCCGGCGCGGGGAACCCGCCGCCGCGGCACCGGTGCTCACGACCGGCCTCCCGACAGGGCCCACGTCCGGACCCACGACACGGCTCACGACCAGCGGCTTGCTCACCGTGCTGCTGGGCGCCGCGCTGGCACCGATCGACCTGTTCATCGTCAACGTCGCACTGCCCACCATCCAGGCCGACCTGCACGCCTCCGCCGCAACCCTGGAATGGGTGGTGGCCGGCTACGGCATCGGGTTCGCGCTGCTGCTGGTCATCGGCGGGCGGCTCGGCGACGCGTTCGGCCGGCGCCGGCTGTTCTCCGTCGGGCTGGCCGCGTTCACCCTGACCTCGCTGGTCTGCGGCCTCGCCCCGAACGCCGGCGTGCTGGTGCTGGCCAGGGCCGCACAGGGGGCGGCGGCCGCGATGCTGGTCCCGCAGGTGCTCTCGATCATCCAGGCGACCACCGCCGGCGAGCGGCGGGCCCGGACACTCGGCTACTACGGCGCCACCGCCGGCATCTCGATGGTGATCGGCCAGTTGCTCGGCGGCGTGCTGGTGTCCGCGAACCTGGGCGGCGCGGGCTGGCGGCCGATCTTCCTGGTGAACGTGCCGATCGGCCTGCTCGCGATGCTGCTGGCCCACCGGACGCTGCCGGAGACCCGGGCCGCCAACCCGATCGGTGTGGACCTCTGGGGCACCGTGCTGCTCGGGGCGTCGCTGCTGGCTCTGCTGGTCCCGCTGATGGAGGGCGCCGGGCTGGGGTGGCCGCTGTGGTGCTGGCTGCTGCTGGCCGCGTTCCCGGTGATCAGCGCGGTGTTCTTCCTGGTGGAGCGGCGGCTGGAGGACCGGGGCGGGGTGCCGCTGCTGCCGCCGTCGGTGCTGCGGGTGCCGTCGATGCGCCGCGGCCTGCTCATCGCGGTGCCGTTCTTCGGCGGCTTCGGCGCGTTCATGTTCGTCTACGCGCTGCTGCTGCAGGACGGGCTGCACCTGAGCCCGCTGGAGTCCGGGCTCGCGCTCACCCCGACGGCGCTGTCGTTCCTGGCGACCACGCTGCTGGTCGCGCGGCTGGTGGAGCGCTTCGGCCGGTGGGTGATGGTGGCCGGCGCCGTGGTGCTGGTGGTGTCGCTACTGGTGCTGATCGGGACCACGCTGCTGGCCTGGCCGCACCTCGGCGTGCTCGACCTGGTACCCGGCACCCTGCTGTTCGGCATGGGCCAGGGCCTGGCCGCGCCCACCCTGTTCCGGCTCATCCTGTCCCAGGTGCCCGCCGAGAGCGCGGGCGTCGGCAGCGGCATGCTGACCACCACCCAGCAGACCTCGCTGGCGCTCGGGGTGGCGACCCTGGGCAGCCTGTTCGCGGCGCTCAGCGCGTCGACGGGTGTCGAGCACGCGCTGGTGATCGTCTCGGCGGTCCAGGTTCTGACCTCGATCGTCATCGGCGTGCTGGCGATCGGCCTGCCCGACCCCCGGACCTGAGCTCCCGCGCGCCGGCCGCCGGGTGGCCGGCGCGGCGGGACCGGTGATTCTGTCGGTGCCGGCTGGCAGGATCGCCCCATGTTGTTCGCCGAGCTGGTGGCCACCTCCGCCACGGTGGGGGGCACCCGCTCGCGCAAGGCGAAGGTGGAGGCACTGGCCGGGCTGCTGAGGGCGCTCGCCCCGGCCGAGATCGAGGCGGCGGTGTCCTGGCTGGCTGGGGAGCCCCGCCAGGGCCGCCTCGGTACCGGCTGGCGCACCCTGGCGGGGCTGAAGGTGCCGCCCGCCGCGCTGCCGGGGGCCACCCTCGCCGAGGTGGACGACGTGCTGGCCGAGCTCGCCACCAGCTCCGGCACGGGGTCGGCCCGGCGCCGCAAGGAGCTGCTGACGGGCCTGTTCGGCGCGGCCACCGAGGACGAGCAGCAGTTCCTGTTCCGGCTGCTCACCGGCGAGCTCCGCCAGGGCGCCCTGGAGGGCGTGCTCACCGAGGCGGTGGCGGTGGCCGCCGGGATCCCGTCCGAGCAGGTGCGCCGCGGCCTGATGCTGTCCGGCTCGCTGCCGGCGACCGCGCGGGCGGCCCTGGTGGACGGGGCCGAGGCGGTCGCCGCCTTCCGACTGGAGGTCGGCCGGGGCATCCGCCCGATGTTGGCCTCCCCGGCCGACACGCTGGCCGGCGCGGTGGCCGAGCTCGCCGGCGCCGGCGGGGTCACCGTCGAGTACAAGCTGGACGGGGCGCGCATCCAGGTACACCGCGACGGCGAGCAGGTCCACGTGTTCACCCGCTCGCTGCGCGACATCACCGACCGGGTCCCCGAGCTGGTCGAGCTGGCCAGGGCGCTGCCGTGCCGCGCCGTGGTGCTGGACGGGGAGTCGCTGGCACTCACCGACGACGGCCGGCCCCGCCCGTTCCAGGAGACGATGCGCAACACCAGCGCCGGCACCCTCCGGCCCCGGTTCTTCGACTGCCTGCACCTGGACGGCGCCGACCTGCTGGACGCCCCGCTGCGCGAACGCCTCGAGGCGCTGGAGAAGGTCGCCGGCGCGCACCGGATGCCCGGTCTGCTCGATGCCACCGCCGAGCAGGCCGCCACCCTGCTCGACGAGGCCCTGGAGGGCGGCCACGAGGGCGTCATGGTCAAGTCGCTGGGCTCGCCGTACGCGGCCGGCCGGCGCGGCAAGGCGTGGCAGAAGGTGAAACCGGCACACACACTCGACCTGGTCGTGCTCGCCGTCGAGTGGGGCTACGGACGCCGCACCGGCAAGCTGTCCAACATCCACCTCGGCGCGCGCGACCCGGACGGCGGGCCGCCGGTGATGGTCGGCAAGACGTTCAAGGGCATGACCGACGAGCTGCTCAGCTGGCAGACCGCGCAGTTCTCCGCCCGGGCACTCAGCGACGACGGGCACGTGGTGCGCCTGCCGGCGGAGTTCGTGGTGGAGATCGAGCTGGACGGCGCGCAGGCCAGCACCCGGTATCCCGGCGGCGTGGCGCTGCGGTTCGCCCGGGTGCTCCGCTACCGCCCCGACAAGACCGAGGGCGACGCCGACACCATCGACGCCGTCCGCGCCCTCCTGCACTAACCCGCCCCCGCGAGTCGCGGATTTTGTCCGCGCGAGTCGCGGATTCCATCATCGCGGCGCCTCGGCCGGACGACCGGCGTCATCCAGTACCCAAACGTTTGGGTACCTGTTCTCGGATTTGCCGATTAACCTTCACGTCTCGTGCGGTTCCTCCCCGGCCACGACGGCCATTCCCGCGACCTGACCTACGACGACGTCTTCCTGGTACCCCGCCGCTCGGCGGTGACATCCAGGTTCGACGTCGACCTGAGCAGCCCCGACGGCTCCGGATCCCGGGTGCCGGTGGTCGCCGCCAACATGACAGCGGTGGCCGGCCGGCGGATGGCCGAGACGCTGGCCCGCCGCGGTGCGCTCACCGTGCTCCCGCAGGACGTCGCCCCGGAGGCGGTCGCCGACATCGTCGCCTGGGTCAAGTCGCGGCACCCGGTCTGGGACACCCCGCTGGTGCTCACCGCGGACCAGGCGGTCGCGGACGCGATCAACCTGCTGCCCAAGCGCGCCCACGATGCCGTGGTGGTGGTGGACGGCGACGGCCGGCCGCTGGGCACCGTCGACGAGGCGGCGTGTGCCGGGGTGGACCGGTTCACCCGGCTGTCCGAGGTGCTCGCGCCGGACCCGGTGACACTGCCGCTGGACACCCCGCCACGCGAGGTGTTCGACGCGCTGCAGCACCGCACGGAACGGGTCGCGCTCGCCCTCAACGAGGCAGGCCAGCTGGCCGGCATCCTGACCCAGCTCGGTGCCCTGCGCGCGGACATCTACCGCCCCGCGCTGGACGGCGGCGGGCGGCTGCGGGTGGCGGCGGCGATCGGGGTCAACGGGGACGTGGCGGCGAAGGCCACCGCGCTGGTCAAGGCCGAGGTGGACCTGCTCGTGGTGGACACCGCGCACGGTCACCTGGAGAGGATGCTCACCGCGCTGGCCGCCGTCCGGGCGGCGGTGGACGGCATAGGTTCGGCCGTGCCGCTGGTGGCCGGCAACGTGGTCACCGCCGACGGCGTGCGGGACCTGGTCGCAGCGGGCGCGGACATCGTCAAGGTCGGCGTCGGCCCCGGCGCCATGTGCACCACCCGGATGATGACCGGCGTCGGCCGCCCGCAGTTCTCCGCGGTCGAGGAGTGCGCCGCGGCCGCCCGCGAGCTGGGGAAGCACGTCTGGGCCGACGGTGGCGTGCGGCACCCCCGCGACGTGGCGCTGGCGCTGGCCGCCGGCGCGGCGAACGTGATGGTCGGGTCGTGGTTCGCCGGCACCTACGAGAGCGCCGGCGACCTCTACGACGACGGCACCGGCCGGAAGTACAAGGAGAGCTTCGGGATGGCCTCGGCCCGCGCGGTCAAGGCCCGCACGTCGGGCGCCTCGGGCTTCGAGCGCGCCCGGGCCGGCTTGTTCGAGGAGGGCATCAGCTCCTCGCGGATGTACC
>DASYLM010000535.1:0-2583 GCA_036009565.1 Pseudonocardia sp.
GGCGGCCTGGATCGATCAGCTCGCGCCCGGAGCCCGGCTGGCGACCGCCGCGCCCGGTGCCGGGCCCACCCCGCCGGCAAGGCCCGCGAGCACCGGTGGGTACGTCGAACCGGCGGCGCGGTTCGGCTGGCCGCTCGCGCCCGCGCCGACGGTGAGCCGCCCGTTCCAGCCGCCGTCCGCGCCATACGGTCCCGGCCATCGCGGCGTCGACCTGATCGGCACCGAGGGCCAGCCCGTGCTGGCTGCCGGCGACGGGGCGGTCGTCTATGCGGGTCCGCTGGCCGACCGCGGCGTGGTGTCGATCGACCATCCCGACGGACTGCGGACCAGCTACGAGCCGGTGCGGGCGAGCGTGCGTCCCGGCCAACTGGTGCGCCGGGGCGAACCGGTGGGCACACTTGCCGCCGGTCACCTCGGCTGCCGGGCCGAGGCCTGCCTGCATTGGGGCCTCCGCCGGAACGGTCAGTACCTGGATCCCCTGCTCCTGGTCCGCCGGGCGCACGTGCGCCTGCTGCCATGGCCCTCGGACGCGGGGCCGGGCAGCTGAACCGGGCGCGGGAACCGGGTCGGACCGGGGATCCAGCCGAACGGGGGCACCACCCGCGAGCGCGGCGCGGCATCCGCCGGGTACCGAGGGACTCAGCCGGGTACCGAGGGACTCAGCCCAGGTGGGCGGTCGTGCCAGCCAGCTCGGCGAACTTCTCGCGCAGTCTGGAGACGGCCCGGCCGCGCAGCTGGCACACTCTGGACTCGGTCACGCCGAGCCGCCTGCCGATCTCGGCCAGGGTCAGGTTCTCCACGTAGTAGCACCACAGCACCTGGTGGTCGCGCTCAGGCAGCCGGGAGAAGCTCAGCGCGAGAAACCGGCTGGTCTCCCGGGCCTCCAACACCGTGACCGGGTCGGAGTCCTCCTGCGCCAGCGTCTCCGCGAGGGTGACGGTGGCGCCACGCGCGGTGGCCCACTCGTCGAGCGCCTCCATGCTGATCATGCGAATCTGGCTGAGGATGCCGCGCACCTCGGTCGGGCCGACGCCCAACTCCCCGGCGAGCTCGGCCGGGCTGGCGGAGCGCTGCAGCCGGGCCTCCATGTTCTCCCGGACCTTCGCCAGCTCGCGGGCACGGTTGCGGATGATCCGGGGCACCCAGTCCTGGGCCCGCAGCTCATCCAGGATGGCGCCCCGGATGCGCTGCGCCGCGTAGGTCTCGAAGCGGATCCCGAGGGCCGGGTCGAACCGCTCGATCGCGTCGATCAGCCCGAAGACGCCGGCCTGGATCAGATCGGCGATCTCGACGTGTGCCGGCAGTCGGATACCGACCCGGCCGGCCACCTGCCGGACCAGCGGCTCGTAGTGCAGGACCAGGCGATCACGGTGGTCCCGCGCCCCGCACCGTACGTACTCACCCCACAGGGCGCCGGGTTCGGTCGGGGCGTTCTCTAACTCGCTACACGGCGCGCGCCGCTCACCCGTGGAGCTCTCACGCTCGAGGGTGAGCTTGGTCATGTATCGCCTTCAGACGCTCGACTGTGACGTGTGTATATAGCTGTGTCGTGGAGAGCGTAGCGTGACCAAGCAACTCCTGGACGCTACGGAGGTCCGCGCCGCCGACAAGCAGATGTGTGGCGGCGCTGTGCCGCAGTCCGTGGGGCGATATTCCGGGGTGTCCGGGCACCGCTGTGGAGGCCGCGTTGACCACCGCGCGGGCCACCCGGGGGTCGAGCCGGCCGCCGCGGGCGCCGAGCAACAACGCAGGTGGCGAGGCCGGCCCCGCCAGCGACGAACGCGCCCCGTCGAGCCAGCGCCGCATGGCTCGCTCGGCCGGCACCCCGTACACGACCGTCCGTTCCCGATCACCCTTACCGATCACCCGCAGGGTGCGGCGCCGCTGGTCGATGGACGACAGGTCCAACCCGCAGAGCTCGGAAACCCGCACTCCGGTGGCGTAGAGCAGCTCGAGAAGCAGCAGATCACGCACCGCGAGCGGATCGCCCTCGGCCGCACCGGAGGTGGCCGCGGTGAGCATCGTCGCGGCCTGCTCGACGCTCAACACCGCTGGCAGCGTCCGATGTGGCCGCGGCGCCACCAACCTCGGCCCAGGGTCGTCCGGGAGCCGACCGGTACGGGCGGCCCACGCGGTGAACACCCGCGCGGCCGACCCCCGGCGCGCCAGCGTGCTCCGGCTGGCTCCCCCGGCGCGCTGTTCGGCCAGCCAGCGCCGCAGCGCCGCCAGGTCGAGCCCGGCAAGTGCACCGCTGTCCCGGGCCACCGTGCCCAGCAGCCCGTCCACATCGCCGAGGTAGGCACGGACCGTGTGCGGGGACAACGCCCGCTCCAGCGCCAGGTGGCGTTCGAACGCCGTGCGCGCTTCCGCCAGGTCGCCAGGCAGCGCGTCGCCGGCCTCCAGCGAGTCGCCCGGCCGCGAGTCGCCGGGCTGCGAGTCGGCGGACCGCGAGTCGCCCGGCCGCGAGTCGCCCGGCCGCGAGTCGCCGGACCGCGAGTCGCCGGGCCGCGAGTCGGCAGGCCGCGAGTCACCCGACCGCGAGTCGCCGGACCGCGAGTCGCCGGACCGCGAGTCGCCGGGCCG
>DASYLM010000536.1:0-7804 GCA_036009565.1 Pseudonocardia sp.
GGCCGAAGAGGCGCCGCCGCGATGGCAGCGCACGCTGCACGGGTTGCGGCATTCACGCGGCCGCGATGCCGAGGCCATCAGCACCCACTACGACGTGTCGAACGCCTTCTACGAGAAGGTCCTCGGGCCCTCGATGGCCTACACCTGCGCGGTCTACCCGACCGGGCACGCCACCCTCGAGGAGGCGCAGCGGACCAAGCACGAGCTGGTGGCGCGCAAGCTCGGTCTGAAACCGGGTATGCGACTGCTGGACGTGGGTTGCGGCTGGGGCGGCATGGTGATGCACGCCGCCGCGGAGCACGGGGTCAAGGCGCTGGGTGTGACGCTGTCCCGGCAGCAGGCGGAGTGGGCGCAGAAGGAGATCGTCGAGCGCGGCCTCACCGAGCTCGCGGAGGTTCGGCACCTGGACTACCGCGACGTTCCGGAGACCGACTTCGACGCGATCTCCTCGATCGGGCTCACCGAGCACATCGGCGAGGCTCAGCTGCCGGCGTACTTCGCCTCGCTGTACGCCAAGCTCAAGCCGGGGGCCCGGCTGCTCAACCACTGCATCACCCAGCCGACCTCGCACGGGCCGAAGCAGGTCGACGCCTTCATCGACCGCTACGTCTTCCCGGACGGCCAGCTGCACGGGATCGGCCGGCTGGTCGACGAGATGAACGAGCAGGGCTTCGAGATCCGGCACGAGGAGAACCTGCGCGAGCACTACGCGCGGACCCTCTACGGCTGGTGCACCAACCTGGACGACCACTGGGACGAGGCGGTCCGCGAGGTCGGCGAGCAGCGGGCCAGGGTCTGGCGGCTGTACATGGCCGCCTGCGTGGTCGGGTTCGAGCGCAACAACATCCAGCTGCACCAGGTGCTCGGCGTCAAGCTGGACGAACGCGGCGGGTCGGCCATGCCGCTGCGGCCGAACTGGTGACGCGCTAGTTCGCGGCCCGGATTGTTACCGAGCTGCACACCGGGCTTGTTCGATCACGGTGTGACAGGCCTGCTGGGCAGCTCGGTGACAGGCGTGCCGGTAGCGGGCGCGCGGCTCGCGAGCCGGGGGTCAGCTCCGCTGGGTGCTCTTGCCGGCGCCCTTCTTGCCCAGCCGGCGCCACAGTACGAATGTGAAGATCACCGACCCGACCAGCAGCACCCCGCTGAACACCGCGCGGACCCACCAGCCGGCGCCCGGGGTGGACAGCGTCAGGTTGATCAGGAAGAGCACCAGCCAGCCCACCGAGGCCGCTGCGAACATGATGACGTGGCCGAGAGTCGGCTCAGCGGCGTTATTGCGCACCCGTTCAGCTTGACAGGTCACGCTGGGTATGACGACGACGGGCCCGAATCCACGTGAGCGTGATCTCCGTGACTCGAAAGGGGACCCCGCGGCCGACTCAGGTCACGATCCGGTAACCTCAATCGTGTCGGCCCGCGCGGATTACTGGCGGAACCCGATGGTGAGATCCACTCGATCGGGCACTCCTCCCCGGTGTCGTCACGCTGTGCGTGGCGCCCCTACGGTGCCCCGGGTAAGAAACCGAGGAACCTCCGCCATGCCACTGAGCCCGAAAGAACGCGCGGACTTCGACGAGATCGTCCTGCGGCTACGGCTGGAGGACGCCGACATCGGCATGATCCAGGCCAAGCGACGGTCCTTCGCGCTGCTGATCAGTGTGATAGCCGCGACCCTGGTGTTCGGCCTCGGGGTGGCACTCGTCGGCCATGGCGTGCTCGGTCCGATCCTGATCATCACGGTGCTGCTGGGCAGCCTGGCGCTGGTCGGCCGGAGCTGGTGGCGCTCCCGTGCGAGCGACCCCCGCCGTCGCCGCTGATCCTCGGTCCCGGTAGCCGTTGTACGGCCCGGATGGTCGCCGCGCCGGCGGCGAGTGCCCGGCGGCACCGGCGGTCCTGGGAGATGATGCCGCCACGGCGCGTCGGTGACGGCGCCGCAGGAGAGGACGCCGGAGGAGAGGACGCCGCCCATGCCGGTCGGGATGGACCAGTTGGCCGACGATCTGCTGGGCGAGACCGAGGCGCTACGGGCGCTGTTGGTCGGCCTGGACGACGCCGACTGGGAGCGACCCACGCCGGCCGAAGGCTGGGCGGTACGGGACCAGATCAGTCACCTCGCCTACTTCGATGACGCGGCCGTTCGCTCCGCCACCGACCCGGACGGTTTCCAGGCCGACCTGCGCCGGGTGGTGGAGAGCGGCGGGATCTCACCCGACGACGTCGCCGCGCGGTACCGCGAGCTCGCCCCGGACCGCTTGCTGAGCTGGTTCGACGGGTCCCGCGGCCGCCTGATCAGCACATTCGCCCAGCTCGACCCGGGCACCCGGGTGCCGTGGTACGGCCCGCCGATGAGCGCGGCCTCCTCGCTCACCGCCCGGTTGATGGAGACCTGGGCGCACGGCCAGGACGTCGCCGACAGCCTCGGCGCCACCCGGGAACCGACCGACCGGCTGCGCCACGTGGCGCACATCGGGGTGCGGGCCATGCCGTTCAGCTACGCACTGAACGGCCGGCCGGCGCCCAGCACGCCGGTCCGGGTGGAGCTGACCTCGCCGAGCGGCGAGCTGTGGAGCTGGGGGCCGGAGGGCGCCGCCGACCTGGTCCGCGGCCCGGCGCTGGACTTCTGCCTGCTGGTCACCCAGCGGCGGCACCGCGACGACCTCGCGCTCGAGGTCGCCGGCCCGGTCGCCACCGAGTGGCTGGCCATCGCGCAGGCCTTCGCCGGCGAGCCGGGCAAGGGTCGTGCGCCACTGACCTAGTCAGGTCGGTCCGCCGGAGCGTGCCCCGCGCCGCGGGGTCAGCCGCCGGGTCGGTTCTGCTCAGATTCGGACGGCCCGGCCGGTTCGTCCGAGTCGGGTCCGGCGCCGGACGGCGGGTCGGCGGCCAGGACCTGCAACCGAGCGGTGGCGGAGCGGCCGGAGGTGAGCCCACTCGCGATGATCACGTAGTTGCCCGGTGGGTCCCGCTCGAGGATCGGGCCCTGCACCTTCTTGCCGGTCGCGTCCGCGGGCAGGTCGTCCATCATGCCGTTGGTCGGCCCGGTCCAGCTGAACTTGACCTTCTCGTTCGGTGCGAACCCGGTCGCGGTGGCGAGGTAGGTGGTGCCCATCTTGACCTGGGAACTGGTCAGCGACAGCTGGGCCGAGGTGGCGGCCACCGCCGGTGGCCGAACCGCCAGGATGTAGACCACGACAGCCACCACCAGGACGATCGCCACCGCGATGCCGATCAGGAGCAGGCGCCGGGTAGGGCCGCCGCGGGTCTCGGCCGACTCCGGCCGGGGGCGAACCGGTTCCTGCCACGGGGACGGCCCGGCACCGGGAGACGGGTACGGCCGCTGGGTGGGTGGCGCGGGCGGCCGGACCGGCGCCATCCGGCCCGGCGGAATGGTGTTGGAGTGCGCGGGCGAGTAGGCGTGGGTGGGCACCGGCGCACCGGGTGGGCGCTGGCCCGGTCCCGCGCCCGGTCGCTGGTGCAGCGGCGGTGCCTGGTTCGGAGGCACCTGCCAGGGCGGTCCCTGGGGTGGCTGTCCCTGCGGCCGGGGCCCGTGCGGCTGAGGTCCGCGCGGTTGGGGCATCTGCATTGGAGGGTGCAGTGGAGGGCCCTGGGGTCGCGGCCGCTGCGCCGGGGGTGCCTGGGGTGGCTGTCCCTGAGGCGGGGACCCCGCGTGCGTGGCCGGCTGGTCCCCCTGCGCGGACGCCGGAGGTGCGGCCGGTGACTCCCGCTCCCGGGCGCGGGCCTGCTCGCCGCGGGGAAGGAGGACGGTGCGCGCCTGCGAGGCGGGTGTCTGGGCCGCGAGGGTGGCGGCGCCGAGGGCGACCGCGTACTTCGGATGGGTGTCCACCACGGTCGGGCGCCCCAGCTCGGCCGACACCATCCGGGCCACCAGCGGGATCCGCGAGGAACCGCCGACCAGCAGGACCGCGCTGAGGTCGGCGGGCTCGACCTGCGCCGAGCGCAGCGTGCGGGACAGGGCCCCGATGGTGGAGTCGATCTGTGCCCGCACCAGGTCCTCGAAGTCCGAGCGGGTGATGGGTATCCCGAAATGCCGCCCCGGCAGGAACACCGGGATGGTGGTCTCGGTGTCCACCGAGAGCGTCTCCTTGGCGAGCACGCAGTCCTGGCGCAGCCGGGCCAGCGCGGACGCTGTCTGTGGGTCGCGCATGTCCAGCTCGTTCAGCGCGCCGTCGCTCTTGTGGCTCACGTAGCCCAGGATCGCCTCGTCGAAGTCGACCCCGCCGAGCCGTTCGACGCCCTCGGGCGTGCCGAGGATCTCCACCCCGCCGGGCACCGCGCGCAGCACCGTGGCGTCGAACGTGCCGCCGCCCAGGTCGTAGACCGCCACGGTCTGGCCGTCGGCCAACTGGCGGGAGGCGGCGTAGCGTGCCGCCGCCGCCTCGGGCTCGGTCACCAGCTGGGGGTTGACCAGTCCCGCGAAGCCGGCGACCTCCTCGAACAGGGCCCGGCGGAACGGCCCCCAGTTGGCCGGGTGGGTCAGCACCACCCGGTCCGGCGGGCCGCCCTCGCTCTCCACGACCCGGTCCAGCACGTCCCGGAGCAGGGTGCCCAGCAGCGCGGTGACCGAGTACGGCTGGCCGCCGAGGATCACCGGTGTCGGGTCGCCGAGGCGGCGCTTGAACACCCGGGTGGTGCGGTCCGGGTTGCTCAGCGCACGCAGGCTGTTGACCGCCTCGCCGGTGAGCAGGGCGCCGTCCTCCTGCAGGTACACCACGGCGGGCGTAACCTCCGAGCGGTCGCCCAGGGTGAACATCTCGACCCGGGACGACACGGCGAGCGCGGCCGCGACAAATGTCGTGCCGAGGTCCACGCCCAGGCTGTAACCCACCGCAACCCTCCGCTCACAGGGACACCGATGGTAACGGCTAGGGCCAGATCAGTGGCCGTTTCCGCATGATCAGCTGCCTGACCCCGGGGCGGCGGCGGGCCGGGGCGGCTACCGGTCGCGCAACGACATCAGCGCCGGGGCCAGGTCGCGCCACTGCTCCTCCGGCACGCCGCGCTTCGTCGCGGGCAGCGCCTGCACCGCCACGTGGTCCGCGCCGGCGTCCAGGTGTTCGCGCACCCTGGCCACGATCTGGTCGGCGTCGCCCCAGGCCACCAGCGCGTCGACGAACTTGTCGCTGCCGCCGTCGGCCAGGTCCGCCTCGGTGAAGCCCAGCTCCAGGATGCTGTTCACGTAGTTGGGCTGGCCCAGGTAGACCTTGGTGTACTCGCGCCCGATGGCCCGGGCCCTGTCCGGGTCGGACTCGAGGACGACGGCCTGCTCCGGGCACAGCAGCGGCCCCGCGCCGAGGGTCTCCCGGGCGCGCGCGGTGTGCTCCGGGGTGACGAAGTAGGGGTGGGCGCCGTCGGTCCGCTCGGCGGCCAGCCGCAGCATTCTCGGCCGTAGCGCGGCGAGCACCCGGCGCACCGGGGTGGTCGGGCGTTGCGCCAGGTACGGGGCCTTGTCCATGCCGTCGAGGTAGTTGCGCATGGCGGTGAGCGGTTTGTCGTAGTTGTGCCCGCGCAGGTCGCCGACCAGGTTCTGGTGGCTGACCCCGAGCCCGAGCAGCATCCGCTCCGGGAATGCCTCGGTCAGCCCCTTGACGGCGCCGGAGGTTGCCACCGCGTCGCGGGCCCAGATGTTCGCGATGCCGGTCGCGCCGATCAGCGTCCGGGTCGCCGAGAGGATCAGTGCGAGGTGGACGAACGGGTCACGGCCGGCCACCTCGGGCAGCCACACCGCGCCGTAGCCCAGCTCCTCCAGCTCGGCGGCCAGCTCGCGGGAGCGGCTCGCCGGCACCGTGTCCAGTGCGCCGGTCCAGATGCCGATCCGGGGGATGGGGAAGCGATCGCCGTCAGCCATGCGCCGAACCTATCGCCGGGACCTCCCGGTCGCCCGGCGGAGCCGACGGGTGCTTCCCGCTGGAGAACCGTGCCGCACTGGTGCGGTGGCCACGAAGGTTGCCGGTGAACGTTTGTGGCCACCGCACTAGATGTGGTGCTGGTCGCGCGCCCCCACCACACCGCGCAGACCCGAGCAGTTCACGCAGCCGACGCAACCGACACAGTCCCGGCAGCCCACGCAGGCCACACACCCGATGCATCGGCTGCACCCGATGCAGAGCAGGCACGCCAGGCAGGCGCTGAGCGCGACGCAGAGCAAGGTCAGGACACTGCCGGCGACCCCGGCGCTGCCGGCGGTGGCGACACTGCCGGCCACCCCGGCGCTGCCCGCCGTGGCCACGCTGCCGGCCACCCCGGCGCTGCCCGCCGTGGCGACACCGCCGGCCACCCCGGCACTGCCGGTCGTGGCGACCGAGCCGATCACCGCGACCTGCTCGACGCCGCCTGGCACCGGGCGCGCACCGGGGCCGTCGGATCCGGCGCGGAGCGTACGGGTGGTGGCCACCGGGTGAGCATCTCAGCAACGCGGTCGGCGCGGCGGCCCCGGTGCCGGGCACACTGGCCATGTCATGACGTCACCCGCCTCGAGCTCGCCGGGCCCCCGGGCGGCTCCGCACCTCGCCGCCGGTCAGCCGGTCCCGCACCGAGCCGCCGGTCAGCCGGACGCGCTGATCCCGCGGCCTCGCCTCGAGGTCGCGCCCGGCGCGGTGCACCTGCCGGACTGGCTGGACCTCGACGAGCAGCGCCACCTGGTGCTGGCCTGCCGGGAGTGGGCGACGCCGCGCGCATCGGGCGAGCCCGGGATGCGGGCCACCCGGTTGCCCAGCGGCGCGGTGATGTCGGTCCGCTCGGTGTGCCTGGGTTGGCACTGGCGCCCGTACCGCTACTCCCGGACCGTGGACGACGGCGACGGCGGGCCGGTGCTGCCCTTCCCCACCTGGCTGGCGGACCTGGGGCGCCGCGCGGTCGCCGACGCCTACCGCGACCCGGCCGCCGGTGCTGCCTACGAGCCGGACATCGCACTGGTCAACTACTACGACGAGCACGCGAAAATGGGTCTGCACCAGGACCGCGACGAGCGCAGTCGCGACCCGGTGGTGTCGCTCAGCCTGGGCGACACGTGTGTGTTCCGCTTCGGCAACACCGAGAACCGCAACCGGCCGTGGACCGACCTGGAGCTGTGTTCGGGTGATCTGTTCGTGTTCGGCGGACCGTCCCGGCTTGCCTACCACGGCGTACCCCGCACCATGGCGGACA
This sequence comes from Pseudonocardia sp., assembly GCA_036009565.1. Lineage (GTDB taxonomy): Bacteria > Actinomycetota > Actinomycetes > Mycobacteriales > Pseudonocardiaceae > Pseudonocardia. Next base: position 7,165 of record DASYLM010000536.1, read on the forward strand.
CCGGCGACCCGGCCACCGGGCTCGCCGGCGGCCGGCTGAACATCACCCTGCGGGTGTCCGGCCTGGACGCCTGACGGGTCGGCCCGCACCCGGGTCAGGGGCTGGCGATCAGGCCGGCGGATGACCGATACTTCGAACATGTGTTCGAGTTCGGAGAACTGGCAGCCACCACCCGCGCCGGCCATCGCCCGCTTCGCCGCGCCCGCGGCCGCGCCGGACGTGCGACCGGTCTGGGTGCTGCTGGAGCAGGTCGTCAGGCACGATCCGGCGGTGGCGCGCACCGTGGGCGACGGACTGGACCTGACCGGCCGGGCCAAGGGTTTCCTGCTCGAGTGGCTGCGCAGCTCCCGGGGCGACTGGCTTGCCGTGGTGCATTACGAGGTGCACTTCGCGGACGGCAGGGAGACCACCCAGTGGTGGCGTGACCAGCGGGTACCCGGTTATGCGCTGCTGCCGAGGACGGAGCGGTGACCTGTGAGTGGTATTGGTCGCCAGGGCGACCAATACCACTCACAGGTCTGGTCAGGGCGCGATCCGCCGCAGCAGTCGCAGTACGGTGTCCCGCTCCGCCGGGGTCAGCTCGGCGAGCAGGTCCTCGTCCACCGCCCTGGCCAGCGCCAGGGTCTGTGCCAGCCGGGCC
>DASYLM010000537.1:0-8108 GCA_036009565.1 Pseudonocardia sp.
TCAACATGGGCGTCGGCATGGTCGCGGTGATCGCCCCGGGCGACGTGGACCGGGCGATGGCGGTGCTGACCGCGCGCCACATGCCGGCCTGGATCCTCGGCGACGTGCAGCGGGCCAAGGACGTGGCCACCGAGCCCAACGGCTCACGGGTCCTGATGCGCGGCGAGCACTCCCGCTTCTAGCGGCCCCGCCTGCGCCTTACGGGGCGGTACGTACGCCTACCCGCCGGCCGCACACGCACGTGAGGGCACCCTGGGCGCACGCACGTAGGCCTCCCGTTACCGAGCTGCACACCAGGCAGGACGGCGGTCGAAAGGCCGCCCGCGGCTCGGCTCGGTCACCACCGGCACATCCCATGCCACCGGCGCAGCTGGTTCCTACAGCTGCGCCGGAATGGCATGGTGACCCGCTGCACCAGCGCCAGCGGGCAGTGACGCCGTTGGCGTGCGCTGGTCGACCACGTGCGGAACCGTTGGGTGACCACACAGCGGAAAGACTCGCTGGGCACGGGGATTGCGATGGCCCGCGGCCATCAGAGAGGAGTCGGACAGCCGACGGCCGCTGTTAGCGGCGGTGACGGTAGTCGTCGTCCTCGTACTCGAACTCGTCGTCAGCGTTATCCGGTTCCTGAACCGACACGCCAGCAAGTTCACGTTGCAAGGCGTCGGCGTCAAGACCCGGGGAGCTGTACTTGAGTTCGCGGGCCACCTTCGTCTGCTTGGCCTTGGCACGGCCGCGACCCATGGCTCGTCCCCCTTACAACAGGGAAGGGGCGGCCGAGGGAAGCGGCGGCCCCGTTCATCTCGTTTGAATGTCCTGCCGTCTACCGTACCTTGCGCGCGGCAGTCTGTGCGACGTGGCACTCCCCGCACTGGGTGGACATCCAGCCCCGACCGGGTATCAACGTGCCCTCGGCCCCGTTCCGCACCAATGAGCGGCCGAAAACCCGCCGCCGGAGCGAGGCATGTCACACCACAGCCACCACGCGGGGTCGCTCAACCGAGTCGCTCAACCGAGTCGCTCAACCGGGTCGCTCAGCCCAACCGGCCGGCAGCCCGGGCCTGGGCGACCCGGCCGGGCGGGGGCGCACCGTCCTCCGGGGGCACCGAGTCCGGGTCGATCCTGGCCGGCGCGGCGCGCTCGTCGGCGCCGGCGACCAGCTCGGCATCCACCGGGACCGACCGCTTCAGCAGCGCCAGCGCCACCCCGCCGAGCTCGTGGTGCAGCACAGCGGTGCCGACCCGCCCGACCACACGGTCACCGAGGGAGACCGGGTCGCCCGGCGCGGGCATCTCCTCGTCACCGGCGTCCAGGTGCAGCAGCACCAGCCTGCGCGGCGGGCGGCCGAGGTTGGCCACCCTGGCCACCGTCTCCTGACCCCGGTAGCAGCCCTTTGTCAGGTGCACCGCCGAGCCGATCCAGCCGACCTCGTGCGGGATCGTGCGGTCGTCGGTGTCCAGCCCCAGCCGAGGGTGCAGCCCGCCGACCCGCAGCGCCTCGTAGGCCATCACGCCGGCGGCCGCCGCGCCCGCCTCGCGCAGCCGGGTCCACCAGGCGTAGAGCTCGGCGCGCGGCACCAGGAGGTCCGCCGCATCCGCGCCGGGCTCGGTGGTCAGCGCGGGCATCCGCCGGACCAGACCGGCGGGCCGCGCACCCGGCTGCGCGCCGAGGGCCGGCAGCGCGGCCGAGCCGTACACGCCCTCCGGCACCGGCAGGCCCGCCTTGGCCAACACCTCGGCGGTGGCCGGGCCGACCAGGCTGAGCACGGCCAGCTCCTCGGTGGCCGACCGGGGCTCCACCTTGGACCAGAACACCATCTTCTGGAGGTAGGCGAGCAGCGCGGCCGAGGTGCCCGGCTCGACGTCCAGCCAGACCGTGTCGTCGACGTGCGAGAGCACCGCGTGGTGCTCCACCCGCCCATTGGCGTCCAGCACCAGCGCCTCGGTGCCGGAGTTCACCGGCAGCTCGCTGACGTGCTGGCTGAGCAGCAGGTGCAACCAGGACAGCCGGTCCTCCCCGGGCACCGCGATGACCTCGCGGTTCGAGCGGTCGACCACGCCGGCGTACCGGTCCATCGAGCGCTGTTCGGCCTGCGGGTCGCCCTGGTGCAGCGGCACGCCGATGTCCGGGCCCTCGTCGACCTCGACCGCACCGGGCAGCGCCAGTAGTGGGCTAGGTGCGGTTGTCACTGGTGGGCCTCCTGTTCGCCGGGGGCGGCGCCGCTCCCGGCCGGGTGTTCGACGGAATGTTCGGTGGCCTCGTCGGCGGTGCAGTCGGTACAGGTGCCGGACAGCGCCACGTGGGTGGCGTCCAGCCGGAAGCCGTAGTCGGTGTCCAGGCGCCCGGCCAGCTCGTCCAGCAGAGCGGACGGCACCTCCGCGACAGAGCCGCAGCCGTGGCAGACCAGGTGTACGTGTTCGTGCTCGCGGACCGAGTAGTTGGGCGCGCCGTGCCCGAGGTGGGTGTGCCGCACCAGACCGAGCCGTTCGAGCAGGTCCAGCGTGCGGTAGACGGTGGTGATGTTCACCGCGGGCGCCAGCCGCTGCACGGAGGCACAGATCTGCTCCGGGGTGGCGTGCTGGAGCTCCTCGACCGCATCCAGCACCAACTGCCGTTGCGGCGTCATCCGGAACCCGCGCTCGTGCAACGTGCGCCGTAGCGTCTCCACCCCGTCGATGGTAGTCGCCATGGGGGGACGTTCCGAGAACCCGCGACGCCGGTTCACTCGGAACAGCGTCCGCTCGTCCCCCGGGTAACTGGGACGAACGTCACGCCGTAGAGTGAAGGCCGCGCCGTAGCGGCGCGATCTCCCTACGCTCGGCGAAGACCGACGGGGATCGGGCGCCCCCGATCCTCAGCCATGCCACCTCACGGAGGCGACCGAATGTCCGCTGATCACGGCGACGGCCTACTGCCAGGCCGTCACTCGACGGACGGCGAGAACGCCGCCGCTCCCCGCTTCGACGTTGTCGTACGCGGGTACGACCGCCGGCAGGTCGACGAACACATCGCCGGCCTGGAGCGGACCCTAGCGCGACAGCGCACCGATTTGGATCAGGCGCGCGCAGGTGCATCGGGCACCAACGGCACCTCCGGTCCGAGGACTGACGACCCGTCCCGACCGAGGTCCGGCGCCTCCGCCCTGTTCAACGCCGGCACCGGCTCGTCCCGCCCGGCCGGCACGGACAGCCCCGGCGGCCTCACCCCGGAGATGATCTCGGCGTTCACCACCCGGCTGCAGTCCATCCTGCAGGCGGCCGAGGAGGAGGCCGAGGAGGTCCGGACCAACGCCCGGAACTTCGCCCGCAAGGAGGAGGACGCCGGCCGCACCCGCCTCGCCGAACTGGAACGGCGCCGCGAGACCATGCTCGGCGACCTCGGGCGGGTCCGCAGCCAGCTGGAGACCGTGCTCAACAACGCCGGCAAGGAGCCCGCGATCGGCGCGAACCTGCCGGCTCCGCCCACCCCGCCGGAGGGCATCCCGATGCGCGGCGACAAGGGCGCGGTGCGCCCGGACGGCGCCCAGCAGGGCAAGCGCCCCGAGCAGGGCGGTCCCCGGGTGGGTCCGCTCCCGGTCACGGACGGCAACCGGCAGCGGCCGCCCGCCGGACCGCGCCCGGAGCACCAGAATGTGCCCGACGGTGGCCAGGGCCGCCCGCAGAGCCGGCCGATGCCGAAGCCGGCCCCCCAGGGCAACCCGGTGCCGCAGAACAGCCCGGTGCACCAGAGCGGCCCGCAACAGGGAGCGCCCAAGCCGCACCCGACGCCGTCGCCCCGCCCGCGCACCAACCAGCCGGCCTCCGGCGCCGTCTCCGGTGGAGCGGCCCAGGGCACCCGGGAACCTGCCGGCCGCGGCCCGGTCGACCAGCACGCCCGCAACGGCGTGATCAGCCGCGAGAACGGCGCACCGCCCAACCGTGGTGACGATTCGGACGGCCGTCCCTCGTTCGGCAGTGGGGCACGCTGACCGGGTGCCAATCCGGAACGCTGAGCAACCGGCCGCGTACCGTGCCCGGGCATGGACCTGAAGCTGTCCCCGGCGCACATCGCGGTGGCTGCTGGCCTGCTCGTTGTGCTCCTCGTTCTGGTCCTGCTCGTGCTGCTCGTCCGGCGCGCACGCGCCAAGGCTCGGCGTCGCCGGGAGCAGACCGCGGCGGCGCTGACGGCGTCTCCACCGGCGGAGGCGCTGAGCGCTCCGCCCACCGAGCCGACGCCAACGCACCCGCCGACCTTCCCGCCGCCGCCCACGTCCATCCGGCCACCGCCGGAGCCGGCCGGGGCCGGGCAGCTCGACGCGTCGCAGGGCCCCTACCGGATCGTGCAGGACGCGGGCGACCGCAACCGGCCCGCACCGCAGCCACAGCCGAACCCTCGGTTCGCGGCTGGACAGGAGCGCTACCGGTACTCGGACCCACCTCGGCCACGGGCGGAGACGGAGCCGGCGTCCGACTCCGCGGGGAAATCCACGGACCATGCGCCGGAGGCCGGCCCGACGGAGTCCGGGGAGTTCGTGGCGCAGCGCGGGTACCCGGCGTACGAGCAGGCGCGCTGGCCGGGGTACCCGCGACCGAACAGCACCGGGCCGGATAGCACCGGGCCGGACAGCACCGGGCCGGGTCCTGGTGAGCCGGACGGCGGCTTCGAAGCCGGGCACGACGAGCAGGACAGCTACCGGGGCAGGTACGAACCCGAGTCGCCGGCCCCGGCCGGGCGCAATGGGCTCGACGCCGGCGCGATGCCCCAGCAGGTCTGGCCCGAAGCCAAGGCGGCGAGCACCGAAGCGGCCAGGGCCGAACCGGGCAACGACGCCAGGGACCGGCTGCTGCACGTGCTGCTGGCCGACCCGGCCCGCGCCGTGCACGCCGTCGGCGACCTCGAGGCCTCTCGCACTCAGCTGGACCGGCTCAACGACTCCGTGCACTACCAGCGCCGACAGCTGGCAGACGCGGCCCGGCGGCTCCGCGGGGCCGGCCTGAGCCCGGCACAGGTCGCCCAGCTGGCCGGGTTCGGCGAGGGCGAACTGGTCTCGCTGCTGGCCGAGCACGCCCCGTCGCCCGCCCCGCGCCCGGTCGGCCGCACCCCCGAGGGCTACTGAGTCCGCCCCTCGCCCTCTGCGCCGCGCGCTCGTCCCCGTGCCGGCTCGGCCCCGCGCCCGCTCGTCCCCGTGCCGGCTCGCCCCCCGTGCCGGCTCGCCCCCGTGCCCGCTCGGCCCCGTGCCCGCTCGTCCCCTCCGGCCCCGGCGAGTCCGCAAGGCCGGCGAGGCCCTCAGCGCCGCGGTGCCTCGCCGCGGCGGGCCCCGGCCTTCCTTGCCGCGGCGACACCGTTCAGCGCGGCAGCAGCTGCACCTGAGAGCCAGGACGGGACTGCGCGAGCAGACCGAGGGCGGCCTCCGGCACCACACCGACGACGGGGTAGCCACCGGTGGTCGGCGAATCGGCGAGGAACACCACCGGCTGGCCGCTCGGCGGGACCTGGACCGCGCCGGGGCACATCGGCTCACTCGGCAGCTCAGCACCGTCGCGTTCCGGCACCCGGACCAGTGCGTGCCCGCCCAGCCGCAGCCCGATCCGGTTGCTCGCCGAGCCGACCGTCCACACCGTGTCCCGCAGCGCGGCCGCCGGGTCGGCGAACCAGTCGTCCCGGGGACCGAGCAGCACCGGGACCGAGACCCGCTCCGGCGGCACCGACACCGGCACCGGGGCGGCGTCCGCCGGCACCGCGCCCGCCGCCCCCAGGATGAGCCGGTCGCCGTCGGCGACCTTCGGTGGCCCCAGCCCGGAGAGCAGGTCGGTACTGCGGCTGCCCAGCTCCACGGCGGTGTCGAGGCCGCCCGCGCAGGCCAGGTAGCTGCGCAGCCCGGCGTCCGGCACACCCAGCTCGAGTCGCTCCCCGGCGCGCAGGTGCACCGCCAGGTGCGAGCCGACGGCCCGGCGCTCGCCGGCCGGGGCGACCCGCCACACCGGCACCGGCGGGCCGGTCACCGCCACCGTGACACCGGCCTCCGCGCACAGTTCGACCCCGCCGAGCAGCACCTCCAGTCCGGCATACCCCTCCGGGTTACCGACCAGCCGGTTCGCCAGCCGGAGCGCGCCCAGGTCCAGCGCGCCGGAATGCGGCACCCCGAGGTGGGCGTGACCGGGCCGGCCGAGGTCGGTGACCACGGTGAGCCGGCCGGCCCGCACGACGGTGACCGCGGCTGGGTTCGACATTCAGCGCACCGGCTCGAAGCGCACCCGGTCACCCGGGGCGAGCCGGGCCGGCGGGTCGGCCGTCGGGTCGAACATGACCTCGTCGGTGTGCCCGATCAGCCGCCAGCCGCCCGGCGAGCTCCTGGGGTACACCCCGGTGAACTCGCCGGCCAGCGCGACCGAACCCGGGGGGACCTCGGGGCGGGAGTCGTCGTGGCGAGCCTGTTGCAGCGGCTCCGGCAGCCCGATCAGGTAGCCGAAACCGGGGGAGAAGCCGCAGAACGCCACCGTGTAGTCGGCCGAGCTGTGCAGCTCGATCACCTCGGGCACCGACAGCTCGGCGGTGCGGGCGACCAGCTCGAGGTCGGTACCGTCGTACTGCACCGGAATGACGATTTCGGCGGCCCGCTCACCCGGCGACCGGTCGGCCGGGTTGTCGTCCTCGGCCTCCCCGGCATCGGCGGTGAGCAGTGTCCGCACCAGGTCGGTGGGCACCTCGACACCGCCGCCGACGGCGACCAGCACGGTCCGCGCGGCCGGCACCAGCTCCACTACGCCGGGCAGCCGGCCGTCGTCCAGCGCGGCGTGCAACGTCCGGTAGGCGGCCGTCACCTGGGCACTGGAGTCCAACTCGACCAGTACCCCGGAACCGCCGTATCGCAGCAACCGCACGGCCCGCGACACTACCCGCCGGGCCGGTCACTTTCGCCGCCTCCGCCGGTACCAAGGTCGACCTGTCGAAAGCCCAAGCCAGCCGCAAGGAGCTCATGGAGACCACCGACGACCGCCGCTGGGAGAGGCTCATCAGAACCTGGCTGGCCGACGAGCACTGACCCGAACCGGGCGCCGCGGGGGTACCGGCGGCTCGGCCGGTCAGCCGGCGATGCGTTGCAGGCGGGCGGACAGGTGCGGCTGCAGCGGCTCGCCGGCCATCGCGCGCTCGTCCACGTAGGCCAGGTCGCCATCTTCGACGAGCCCGTAGAGGCGCTGCGCGGCGTTGACCTCCTTGGCGGTCTGGGTCCGCACCAACGCGTCGGCCACCAGCTCCCAGGACACCATGGTGCGGGGCTGGCCGTAATAGATCTCCAGGATCCCGGTGGCGTGTGCGATGAGCACCTCGAGGGTGCCGTCCTCCTGCGGGCGCCACCACCCGGTCTCCCGCGCCGCCGGCCGCACCACCTTGCCGCCCGGGCCGTCCAGCAGCCAGGCCTGCGACGTGTAGCTGACGAACGGCCGGCCGTCGTGCGCGAACACGATCTGCTGGCCGAAGTTCTTCGGATCGCCGATGGTCGGGTAGGCCACCTCGCCCTCGCCGCGCCACACGCCGATCAGCGGCAGCAGCGGCGTGCACAGCGGGTGCAGGTCCGGGCCCTCGCGCAGGTTCGCGGTGTCCGGCGGGATCGGCAGATCATCGAAGCCCGGGATGTTGCGCTGGGCCGCTGGGGTCAGCTCGAGCGGCGCCGACTCCGCCGAGCCCGCCGGGCCGGAACCCGAACCCGTACCCGAAGCCGAACCGGCCGAAGCCGAGCCGGCCGGCTGCTCGCCGCTCATGGCCGCCGCCCCGGGCCGAGGCTTCGGTAGAGAAGCGCGGCGCACAGCCAGAGCATCGCGGCGCAGGCGGCCAGGAGCACGCCGGTGAACAACCAAGACACGGCAGCGCACTGTAGTCGGGTGCACCCGACGGACCCGAACGGGGTGAGCTCCCCGCCCCGCCGAGCCGGCCGCGCGCCGCCCGCCGCCGACCGCCGGCTCCCGTCGAGCTCACCATCCCGCCGGCCCCCGCCGAGCCGACCGCTCGCCGCCAGCCCCATCGAGCCGACCACCCGGCCCGCCCGCGTCGAGCCGACCATCCGTCCGCCCGCCGACCCGACCACCCGCCGGCCGCTTCGCCCGGCCGGACCTGAGGCACCTCCGGGCCTG
>DASYLM010000538.1:0-16351 GCA_036009565.1 Pseudonocardia sp.
TCGAGGTCCAGGGCCAGACGTACCTGGTGATGCGCGAGCGCGACCTGCACGCGGTGGCGGCCGAGACGTCCGAGGACGGCACCGGCCTCTACCTGTAGCGGGCCGGGGTGACCCGAGACCGGCAACGGCATCCGCTCGGCAACGGGTGAAGGGGAGAGGCGACAGTGCCCGACCGGCACAACGAGCCCGACTGGGCGAACCAGCCCACTGACGTCATGCCCGCGATCGGCCGGCACCGCGTCGACCAGACCGTCGACCAGACCGTCGACCAGACCGGCGACCGGTCCGTGTCCGCCGACCAGACCGCCGACCAGACCGGCGACAAGCCACCGGCCGCCGCCGGCACCCCCGCCGGCCCGGACGGCGGTCGGCAACCGGGCGGCAACCGGTGGGTGTCCCTGGCTAAGCGGCGCTGGATGGTCCCGACCGCCGCGATCGGCGTGCTCCTGCTGGCCTACCTGGTCGACCTGGCCGCCACCCGCGGTGACATGCCGCGCGGCGTGCAGGTCTCCGGCGTGGCGCTGGGCGGACTGACCCAGGCCGCCGCCCAGCAGACCCTGATCGCCGAGCTGACCCCCGACCTGCGCCGGAACGTGGCGGTCCGGGCCGGCCAGATCGGCACCTCGCTCGCGCCGGCCAGCGCCGGGCTGCGGGTGGACTGGGCATCCACCATCGACGCCGCCGCGCACCAGCCGCTCAACCCGTTCACCCGGCTGGCCTCGCTGTTCGGCAGTACCACCGAGCGCGGCGTGGTGACCTCGGCCGACGAGGCCCGCCTCGGCGACGCGCTGGACGGGATCAACACGATGGTCCGCAGGGAGCCGACGGACGGCGGGGTTCGCTTCGACGGCAGCACCCCCACGGCCGTCAAACCAGCTCCCGGTATCGCACTGGACCTGCCGGCGGCCGCCGCCGAGATCAAACGGGACTGGACCACCGGGCTGCCCGTCGACCTGCCGACCACCTCCATCGAGCCGGCCGGCCACGTCACCGACGCGGCGGTCAGCCGGACCCTGGCCGAGGTCGCCGGGCCGGCGGTGTCCGCCCCGGTCACCGTGATCGGCAACGGGCGGGAGGCCAGCCTGGACCCGGCCGTCATCGCCGCCGCGCTGAGCTTCGCGCCGGACGGCGCCGGCGGGCTCGAGCCGGTGGTGGACATCCCGAAGCTGGCCGATGCGGTCCGCCCCGAGCTGGTGACCACCGAGCAGCCCGCCAAGGACGCCTCGGTGAGCCTGATCGGCGCCACACCCGTGGTGACCCCGTCGGTGGACGGCCACGGCATCAACTACGAGGGCACCTTCGTCGGCCTGGTCGAGGTTCTCAAACGGCCGGTCAACCGGCAGATCAGTGCCGTCTACGCGCCGCAACCGGCGAAGCTGACCACCCAGCAGGTCAACGCCCTGGGCATCAAGGGCAGCATCAGTACGTTCAGCACCGGCGGGTTCGCCGCCGACTCCGGGCAGAACATCAAGCGGGCCGCCGAGACGATCAACGGGAAGATCCTCAAACCCGGTGAGACGTTCAGCCTGAACACCGCGACCGGTCCGCGCGACGCTCCGCAGGGCTACGTGCCGGCCGGCATCATCGAGGACGGCCACCCGGCGCGGGGCATCGGCGGCGGTGTCTCCCAGCTCGCCACCACGCTGTACAACGCCGCCTACTTCGCCGGCATGGCCGACGCCGGGCACCAGGAACACAGCTACTACATCAGCCGCTACCCGGCCGCCCGCGAGGCGACGGTGTACGAGGGCGCGATCGACCTGAAGTTCCGCAACGATCTCACCACCGGGGTGCTCATCCAGACCGCCTGGACGCCGGCCAGCATCACCGTGACGTTCTGGGGCACCAAGCGCTACGAGGTCACCTCGGCCACCTCGCCGAGGAGCAGCCCGATCCCGCCGCAGACGCTGAACATGCCGCCCGGGCAGCCGTGCACGCCCAGCGCGGGCGGCCAGGGGTTCACCGCGACCGACACCCGCACGATGCGCGACCTGACCACCGGGGAGACCAGGACCAGCACGCACACCGTGCACTACAAGCCGTCGCCGGCGGTGGTCTGCGGCGCGGCGCCCTCGACCGACCCCGCGCCGAACTAGGAGAGCGGCGACCGGTGTCACGCCTTAGCGCAACGTCGCACCGGAAACCCTTCAGTTTAGTGGTACCGGTCACCTACGCTTCCAAGAGGGATGTCCACTCGATGCGAAGCGAGGTAGCAGATGAGCCGGATTTCCGACGTGCTGCGCAACAAGGGTGCCGACGTTGTCACCATCCGTCCGGACACTCCGGTGTCCGACCTACTGTCCCTGCTGGTCGGGCGCAATATCGGCGCCGTCGTGGTGACCTCGGAGGACGCCGTGGTCGGCATCGTGAGTGAGCGGGATGTGGTGCACTGCGTCTTCGGCCGAGGCGGGCAGCTCCTGACCACCCCGGTGTCGGACATCATGAGTAGCAACGTGGTCACCTGCGTCCCCGAGGACGAGGTCGACAACCTGATGCGGACCATGACCGAGCGGCGGATCCGACACCTCCCGGTGGTGGTGGACGGCAAGCTGATCGGCATCGTCAGCATCGGCGACATGGTCAAGGCGCGGATCGGCGAGCTCGAGGAGGAGCGCGCCCACCTGCACTCGTACCTGGCCGCCGGCTCCTGAGCAGCTGCGCGGAGCGCGGCCGCCGGCTGTAGCGGCGGCCGCCGGATCTCACTGCGGCACGGTGGCGATCAGCACGAACTGGGCTGGCCGGTTACCGGTGTTGCGATAGGCGTGCGCCTTGTCGCCGGGCCAGGTGATCGCGGTGCCCGCCGGCGCGATGCTGAGCTCACCGTCCGACTCGACGCCGACCTCGCCGGCGACGACCAGCAGCGCCTCCCTGGTGCCGAGCGTGTGCGCCTCGCTGTGCCGCACCTCGCCCGGCTCCAGCTGCCACCACCAGAGCTCCACCTGGTGCGGCGGGTCGGTGGACAGCAGCAGTTTCCCGGTGCCGCCGGACGGTCCGCGCCAGAGTGTGCTGGACTCGTCGACCGAGGCCTGGCGCAGCGTCGGCGCGCGTTCGGTGTCCACCAGCTCGGTCAACGACACCGAGAAGGCGTCGGCGAGGCGGCACAGCGTGGTCAGGCTGGGGTTGCCCCGGTCGCCCTCCAGCGTCACCAGTACGCCCTTGCTCACCCCGGCGCGCTGGGCGAGCTGGTCGAGGCTCCAGTTGCGGCGCCCCCGCAGCGCTCGCAGGTTCGCCGCCACCGCGCGGCTCACGGCGGAACTCACATCCCGATCGGTCACGGCACCCTCGCGCGGTCATTATGATGGTACGTAGAGAGCAACAAAATGTACCATCGCACGGCGTGATCCGTGCGCAGTCTTGATGGGGGTTTAGCGGTGCCGATTGTGCTGGCCGGGATGGCCGCAACGGTGTTCGGGGTATCCGACTTCATGGGCGGCACGGCGGCCCGACGAGTGCCCTCGGCCGTCGTCGCGATGCTCGCCCAGTTGGCCGGGCTGCTGGCGTTGGGCCTGATTCTGGTGGTGTTGCCGGCCACCGTGCTGCCCAGCGCGCTGGGCTGGGGTCTGTTGGCGGGGTTGGCCGGTGGCATCGGCGTGCCGCTGCTGTACCGGGGGCTGGCGGTGGGGCCGATGAACGTGGTCGCCCCGCTGACCGCGCTGACCTCGGCTGCCGTGCCGGTGATCACCGGCGCGCTGCTCGGCGAGCGGCCCTCGGTGCAGGCCTGGGTGGGCATCGCGCTGGCGCTGATCGCCGGCGTGGTGGTCGGGATGTCCCTGGATTCGAAGAGCACCGGGGGCTCGGCTGGCTCAGCTGGCTCAGCGGGCACGGATGGCTCGGATGTCACGGATGGCGCCCTCGGTGCTGACCGGGGTGCTGACCGGGACGCGCGCCGGCGTGCGCTGCGCGGCGTGGCCATCGCGCTGTTCTCCGGGCTGTGCTTCGGCGGGTTCTTCGTGCTGCTCGCCCAGGCCGACCCGGTGGCCGGGCTCTGGCCGGTGGCTACCGCGAAGGTGGCCGGCAGCCTGGTGGCCGGGGTCGCGCTGCTCGGCGCGCTGCGTTCCGGTGGACTCGCGGTCGGCCGGCTCGGCGGTGTCGGGGTCGGCGCGGGCGGGGTCGGTGTCGACGCGGCTTCCGGTGTCGGTGAGTTCGGTATCCAGGGCGGCGGGTCGAACGGTGGCGGTGTGTTGCTGGCCGGTCACGGCTGGCGGTTGGCCGCGCTGGGCGGTGTGCTGGACGCGGTGGCCAACGCGCTGTACCTGCTGGCCGCGCACCACGGGCAGCTCGCCGTGGTCGGCTCGGTGGTGGCGCTGTACCCCGCGTCGACGGTGCTGCTCGCCCGGCTGATGCACGGCGAGCGGATCGGTCGGGTGCAGCGCATCGGCCTGGCACTCGCGGTGCCCGCGTTGGTGCTGGTCAGCGGCGGCTGACCGGCCGAGAACGACAACAGTGGCGGGTGACCCTGAGGTCGCCCGCCACCGTTTTGTTGTCGAGCGAGTGTTGTCGAGCGGGTGTCTAGAACGCCGCCTCGTCCAGCTCCATGAGCGCGTTGTCGGCGGTCTCGACGATCTTGCGCCGCGAGGTGAGCTCGGGCAGGACGGTCGCCGCGAAGAACCGGGCGGCCCCGATCTTGCCCTGGTAGAACGGGGTGTCCTTGACTGAGGCTCCGGCATCCAATGCCTTCTGGGCCACGTCCGCCTGGCGCAGCAGCAGCCAACCGATGACCAGGTCACCCACGCTCATCAGCAGCCGCACGCTGTGCTGGCCGACCTTGTACACCGAGGTCGGGTCCTCCAGCGCGCCGGTGGCGTAGCCGAACAGCGAGCCGAGCATGCCCTGGGTGTCCTCCAGCGCGGTGCGCAGCAGGGCCCGTTCCTCCTTGAGCCGGCCGTTGCCCGACTCGTCGTCCAGGAACTTCTGGATCTCACCGGCCACGTGCGTGAGCGCCACGCCCTCGTCCTTGACGATCTTCCGGAAGAAGAAGTCCAGGGACTGGATCGCGGTGGTGCCCTCGTACAGACTGTCGATCTTGGCGTCCCGGATGTACTGCTCGAGCGGGTAGTCCTGCAGGTAGCCGGAGCCGCCCAGGGTCTGCAGCGACTGGGCGAGCAGCTCGTACGCCCGCTCGGAGCCCACGCCCTTGACGATCGGCAGCAGCAGGTCGTTCACCCGCTCGGCCAGCTTCGTGTCCGCCCCGGTGGCCACACCGGCCTTGATCTCGTCCTGGAAGGTGGCGGTGTAGGTGTACACCGCGCGCAGCCCCTCGGCGTAGGACTTCTGCAGCATCAGCAGTCGCCGCACGTCGGGGTGGTGCGTGATGGTCACCCGGGGGGCGGTCTTGTCCATCATCCTCGGCAGGTCGGCGCCCTGCACCCGGGACTTGGCGTAGTCCAGCGCGTTCAGGTAGCCGGTGGACAGGGTGCCGATGGCCTTGGTGCCGACCATCATCCGGGCGTGCTCGATGACCTCGAACATCTGCGCGATGCCGTCGTGCTCCTCGCCGAGCAGCCAACCGACCGCCGGTACGCCGTGCGCGCCGAAGGTCAGCTCGCAGGTGGTGGACGCCTTGAGGCCCATCTTGTGCTCGACGTTGGTGACGAAGGCGCCGTTGCGCTCACCGGGCTCGCCGGTCTCCGGGTCGAAGTGGAACTTCGGCACCAGGAACAGGCTCAGGCCCTTGGTCCCCGGCCGGTTGAGGCCCTCACCCTGCGGGCGGGCCAGCACCAGATGCATGATGTTCTCGGTCATGTCCTGGTCGGCGGAGGTGATGAACCGCTTGACGCCCTCGATGCGCCAGGAGCCGTCGTCCTGCCGGAACGCCTTGGTGACGCCGGCGCCCACGTCGGAGCCGGCGTCCGGCTCGGTGAGCACCATGGTGGCGCCCCAGGCCCGCTCGACCATGAGCTCGGCCCAGTGCTTCTGCTGCTCGGTGCCGTTGCGGTGGACCACGGCGGCGAAGCTCGGGCCGGCCATGTACATGAACGCGGCCGGGTTGGCACCCAGGATCAGCTCGGCACCGGCCCACTGCACCGACGGCGGGATGCCGTAGCCACCCAGCTCGGCGGGCAGCCCGAGGCGGTACCACTCGCCGTCCCAGAGCGCCTTGAAGGACTTCTTCAGCGATTCCGGCAGCGTGACGGAGTGCGTGGCGGGGTCGAACACCGGCGGGTTGCGGTCGGCGTCGGCAAACGAGTCGCTGAGCGGCCCGACGGCCAGCGTCGCCAGCTCGTGCAGCACGCCCCGCGCTGTCTCCTCGTCCGCTCCGTCCTCGCCGAACGCGCCCGCGTTCAGCCGGTCCTGGATGCGGAAAACCTCGAAGAGGTTGAACTCCTGATCACGCACATTGGTCTTGTAGTGACCCATGGCCCCGGCTCCCTACTCGCTAGTAACCACAGATTATTACTGACGAGTAACTCAAGCAACCCCTACCTGGTCACACCTTTCTCCACCACTCCAGGGAGCGACAACCCGACACGGTGGTCACACGTTGGGATGATGATCACGAGCGGAGGTATCACTGTGCGCGATCGTTTCGGGTGTCGATGAGGCTGTCGGGACGAGGGAGGCGCGATGTACTCATCACGTCCCCCGTTACGCCGGCCGGATGGAGTTCCGGCGGATACCCCAGAACTGACCCGGCGCGGGCTGCTCACCCTGTTCAGCGGGCTCGCGGTGGGTGGCGCGGCGATGGCCGACGTGCTCTCCGGGGACGGGGTGGACCCGGTGGTCGAGGTCCGGCGGCTACCCGGGCCGGGGCGGCCGCCGATCTACACCTGTGACGCCTGGCGTGCCCGGCCGCCGTCCTCGCCGGTGGTCGTGGTGGACCAGCGGCCGAGCAAGATCCTGATTCACCACACCGCGACCGCCAACCGGAACAACGTCGCCCCGGTCGACCTCGGCGTGCTGACCAGGGCGATCCAGAAGTTCCACATGGACACCGAGGGTTGGATCGACTCCGGGCACCAGTTCCTGGTCAACCGGGGTGGGCTGATCGCCGAGGGTCGGCACCGCAGCCTGGAGACGCTGCTCAAGGGGAAGAGCTTCATCGAGGGCTCGCAGTGCTCCGAGTACAACGACGTGTCCATCGGCATCGAGAACGAAGGCACGTACACCGACGTCGACCCGCCGGCCCGTCAGCTCGCCGCGCTGCGCGCGCTGTGCGCGTTCGCCTGCGTGCAGTACCGGGTCGACCCGGGTCAGCTGTACGGCCACCGCGACTACCGCGACACCGCCTGCCCCGGCGACCGGCTCTACGCGATGCTGCCCGCGCTGCGCACCCAGGTGGCCCAACTGGTGGGCAAGGGCGCCGATTGGCGGGCGTCCGCGCCGCCGACCTGGCCACTGCTGCGGATCGCCGACCGGAGCGTCGCGGTGTTGGCCGCCCAGCACCTGCTCCGTGCCGCCGAGGTCCCCGGGGTGCCGGCGGACGGGGAGTTCGGCCGGACCACCGCCGACGGGGTCTACGAGTTCCAGCGCCGGCACGGCATGGAGCTCACCGGGATGATCGGCGGCGGGTCCTGGCCGTTGCTCGCGGTACCGGTACGGCCCGGCCAGGGCGGCGAGGCCGAAGCCGCGGTGCAGGTGCTGCTGAACCGGCCCGGGGTCCGACAGGTCCGGCGGCCGACCACGGTGACCCAGGCGACCTGGCAGCAGCTGCTCAGCACCGCGTGATCGAGTGGTGACCGGCTGGGTGATGACCGCCGGTGCGGGGACGTGCGACCGTGGGAGCAGGCTGGGCGTGCTGGGCGTGCTGGGCGGGCCGCTGTCGGGGCGCAGTATCCTCACCGGGCTCGTCACGATGGGTGATCGTCCGGGCTCCGCCGCGGCGCTCCGTGCGCGGTGAGCTCGACGGAGACCCGCTCTTGGACCGCCAGCCGGTGGAACTCCGGGCCCGGCGGACGTCGGGTGAGCGCCCGTGCCGTTGAGGGGAGACACTTCGTGCGTGCCAGCACCCGGATGCCGGTACGGCCGGGAGGCCCCGCCGGTGAGGCGGCCCTGACCGGCGCACCGACGGCCCGACGGCTCTACCGGGAGATCGCCGCCGCACCCGGCGCCCCGCTGCGGCTGGACGTGGTCGGGGTGGCCGGCACCGGCAAGTCCGTGCTGCTGGACGCACTGGCCGAGCTGTACGCCGAGTCCGGTGCCCGGGTGCTGCGGGACGCGACCGCCCTGCCGGATGAGCTCGACCCCGCCACCGTGCTCCTGGTGGACGACGCCCACCTGCTCCCCGGTCCGGTACTGGACGCACTGACCCGGCTGGCCCAGCCCGGCGCGCACCCCCGGCTCGCGGTGGCGCACCGGCCGTGGCCCCGCCCGCCCGGCCTGGCCGCGCTCGGCGGGGCCCTGGCCAGGGCGCAGGCCCCGCTCGTGCTGACCAACCTGGACCGTTCCGGGGTGGCCGGCCGGGCCGCGCTGATGGTCGACGGTCGACCGCAGGCCGCACTGGTCGACCTCGTGGCCGCCGAGACCGGTGGCCTGCCCTCGCTGGTGGAACGGCTGCTCGGTGCGCTGCGCGACGGCGACCAGCTGGACTCCGCGCGGGCCGGCACCGAGCTGCCCGCCGGCTTCGCCGAGCAGCTCTACTACGACCTGGACCGCCAGCCCGAGGCGGTGCAGCGGCTGACCCTGGCGCTCGCGGTCGGCGCGCCGCTGGATGCCGAGGTGTTGTCCCCGCTGCTCGCGGTGTCCGCCCTCGAGGTCGACGAGCTGGCCGAGCAGGCGCGGTCGGCCGGGTTGCTCGCGGAGAGTGGCGCGCTGCGCCCGGTGCTGGCCACGGCGGTGCTGCGGCGCACCCCGGTGGTCCGCCGGCTGGCGCAGCGCCAACAGCTGGCGCAGGTGCAGCTCGACCGCGGTGGCTCGGTGCTCACCGCCGCGCGGAACCTGCTGGACACCGGGGCGTCCGGTGCGCGGATGGCCGCGGTGTTCGAGGCCGCCGCCGACGAGGCGCTGAAGGACTCCTCCCCGCTGGCCGGGCGGCTGCTGGACGCCGCCATCGCTGCCGGTGCGCCGGCCGGCAAGCTGGCTGCCCGGGGTGCCGAGGCGGCCGCCCGCGCCGGCGACCTGGACCGGGCCCTCGAGCTCGCCGACCAGGTGCTCGCCGATCCGACCGGGGTGACCGACGCGGACCGGGCGCGCGCGGTCACGGTGGCCGCCGCCGCGTTGGCCCAGCGAGGCCTGCTCGCCCGCAGCGCGGAGCTGTACCGGTGGCTCGGCGCCCAGGCGATGGGCGCGGCGGCGGTGGTCGCGGTGCCCGCGCTGATCGGCACCGGGGCGCTGGCGGAAGCGCGCGCGCTGCTCGAACCACCCGGGGCCCCGGCTCCCGGTGCGCCGCCGGTCGGGCTGATCCGGCCGCCGACGCTGCTGGCCGGTGCCGAGTCGCTGATGGCGCGGGGCATCTACGACACCATCGAGGGCTCGCCGACCGCCGCGCTGTCCCAGCTGGCCAGGGCCGCCGCGCTGCTCGAGCCGGCCGGCGCCGGCGTGCTGCTGCCGGACACCCCGGCCGCGTTGGGTGCGCTGGTCGCGGCGCACTGCGGCGAGCTGGACGTGGCGCAGTCGGTGCTGGACCGGGCGGTGGCCGCCGGGCTGGGCGGTCGGTCGGCGGCGTCGCGGCACCGGCTGCTGCAGGCCTGGATCGCCATGTCGCGGGGCACCACACCGACGGCCCGCGCACTGCTCACCGAGGTCGACGCGACCGGTCGGCTGGAACCCCGCGACGAGCTGGTGGCCTCGGCGCTCGAGGTCGGCCTCGCCCGCCGCGCCGGTGACCTCGCCGCGCTGATGCCGGCCTGGGGACGCGCGCGGGAGGCGATCGTGCGGCACCCGGTCGACCTGTACGTGCTGCAGCCGCTCGGCGAGCTGATCGTGGCCTCGGCCCGGCTGCGTGAACAGGCGTGGGTGCGGCCGCACCTGGAGGAGGCGCACGCGCTGCTCGCCCGGTTGAACTACCCGGTGCTGTGGTCGGCGTCGCTGTACTGGTCGGAGCTGCACGCGGCGCTGCAGGCGGAGAACTGGCCGGAGGCGCAGCGCCAGGCCGAGGCACTGGAGTCGGCCGCCGCCCAACCGAGCGGCGGCGGCCGCTACGCCGGCGCGATGGCGGTGGCCGCCCGCAGCTGGCTGGCCGTGCTGCACGGGCAGGTGGACCAGGCGACGGTGGAGTCCGCGGCGCGCGGCCTGCACGCCGTCGGGCTGTCCTGGGACGGCGGCAAACTCGCCGGCCAGGGTGCCATCCGTACCACCGACCGCAAGGCGATGGTGGCGCTGCTGGCCTGCGCCCGCGGGTTGCAGAACAGCGGCCAGCACGTGGACGCCGGCCCGACCCCCGCCGCGCCGACCCCGGGTGAGCGGTCCGTGGGCGACCCGGGTGCCGAGGACCGGCCCGCGAACGGCCGCCCGGGCGCCGGCCGCTACGGCACGAACCCCGGTGCGGCCGACGGCCCCGGTGCATCCCCGACCCCGGCTGCACCGAGCGCCCCGGCCCCAGCGGGAGGTGCTGGCTACGGCGGCGCGGCCGAGCCGACCGGAGCGCTCAGCGACCGGGAGGTCGAGGTCGCCGCGCTGGTACTCGAGGGCCTGACCTACAAGCAGATCGGCGAGCGGCTGTTCATCTCCGCCAAGACCGTCGAGCACCACGTCGCCCGGATGCGCCAACGCCTGGGCTCGAACAGCCGCGCCGAACTGATGGCCCACCTACGCATGATCGTCAACCGCTCCTGAACCACCCACCGCCGCACCCATCCCCCCGGCGAGTCGGGGATTCGGTCAGCGCGAGTCGGGATTTTCGTCAGGGTGAGTCGCGGAATCTGTCAGCCAACAAACGCTGACAAAATCCGCGACTCGCCCTGACAAAATCCGCGACTCGCGGAGAGGTATGGGTCAGCGGGGGAGGGCGGCGATGATGCCTTCGCAGCTGCGCATCACGACGCGGGCGGCGTCGGCCAGCGCCCGGGAGGACAGCGGGTTCTCCGCCCGGCGGCGCCACCGGCTGAGCGCGTCCAGTGCCGCGGCGCGCGCTTCCGGGGGGTCGGCCATCGGGTCCAGGCCGAGTCGGGCCGGGGTGGCACCGCCGTCGCCGCCGAGCAGCCGCTCCGCCTCGAGACGAGCCTCCTCGGGCACCTTGACCGCGCCGGAGCGCAGGGCGGTGAGCAGCCGGAGCTCGGCGAACTCGTGCGCCCCGGACATGATCCGCTCCAGCTCCACGGCCAGTGGCTGCGAGCTGGGCTTCGGCTCACGGCGCAGCACCAGGTCGAGGGCCAGCAGCGCGGACCGGGCCTTGAGCAGGTCGCGGCGCTCGGTGAACTGGATGTTGAGCACCTCGCGCAGGTCGTCCAGCCCGGAGCGGCGGACCAGCTCGGTGGACAGCTTCGTCGGGTCGGCCATGCCCTGGCGGATCATGGTGACGCTCAGCCGGACGCCGAACAGCCCGAACCGCTCCAGCAGCGCCCCGCGCGTCTCGGTGCTCAGGCTCGCCGTGGTCTCCGACTTCACGAACCGGTCGGCCGAGAGCAGCAGCGCGTCCATGTCGTCGCGGGGCAGCGTGGAGAGCTCGGTCAGCGCCGCGAACTCGGCCTGGCGCAGGGTGCGGCCGGTCTGGGCGAGCAGCCCGGCCACCGCGACGACGGTCTGGCACAGGTCGCGCAGCTTGTCGTCGGAGCGGTAGCGGCTGGCGATCCGCTTGGCGGACATCAGCGCGTCGAGCCGGCCGACCCCGATCTCGTCCGCGCGCGACAGCACCGCGATGGTGTTCACCGCCGTCGCCTTCGCCACCCCCTGGTCGTGGAACGACTCGAGGAACCGCACGTCACCGGAGTGCAGGTGCCGCATCAGGTACACCACGGCGTCGGCGGCGGTGGGCTCGTCCTCCGGGGCGAGGAACTGGTGGCTCCGCGCCGAGACGTCGGTGGACAGCGAGTCGATGCCCGGCGTGTCGATCAGGGTGGTGCCGCGCAGGCTCTGGGACGGCCAGTCGACGACCAGCCGGTCCACCCGTTCGGTCGGGGTGCCGGCCAGGTCGAAGGCCAGCGCGCCGTCGTTGCGGTGGATGCTCAGCTGCCGCGGCGAACCCCCGCCCTTGGTGTACATCAACACCTTGGGGCTGGGGGCGTCCTGGTACCAGGTGACCACCCGGGTGCACTCGCCCGCGTCGGTGGGCGCGATCTCCTCGCCGACCAGCGCGTTGAGCAGCGTGGACTTGCCGGCCTTCACCTTGCCGGCGATGGCCACCCGCAGTGGCTCGTCGAAGCGGGTCAGGTGCATGCGCAGCCAGCCGGCGGCCTGCGGGCTGTCCCCGTAGGTCTCGATCGCGCGGCCCAGCAGGTTGCGCACCGCGCCACCCAGGTGCATCGAGGCCGGCCCGTACGCTCCGGTCATCGGCCGGCCCCGAGCGCGGCCCCGCCGGAGGTGAACGCGGCCTGCGAGCCGACCGGGTCCAGTGCTCTCGCGCGCTGGGCCATGTTGTCGATGCGTTCCAGCTCGGCCCGCAGGTCACGGATCCGGGTGGCCCGGCCGCCCTCGACGGTCTGCACCGCCTTCTGCGCGGACATCACCGAGTCGGCCAGCGAGGTGGACATCTCCTCGGCGACGGAGGAGAAGTGGTCCCGGAGGGTGCGCTGCAGCTGCCGCAGCATGTCGCGCACGTCCCGGCCGACCTGGAACGTCGTGTCGTCGATGTGCCGGCGCATCGCCTGCTTCGCGTCGGCCTGGCGGCGTTGCTTGTTGCGCTTGAGCTCGTCGTGCAGGGTCTTGCCACCGAAGAGCAGCCCGGCACCCGCGGACAGCGGGTTGAGCATCGAGATCCCGGCCAGCCCCATGGCCATGCCGCCCATCACGAAGCCGCTGTAACCGCCACGCACCCCGGTGAACAGCTTGGAGCCGATACCGACGACCTCGAGGTCCGGTTTCTCCAGGTGGGCCAGCTCGGACTGGAAGTCCTTCTGGCCGTAGTTCAGCTCCGGCAGCTGCCCCGACCCGTTCTCGCTGAAGTGCTCGGCGACCTGGGTGGCCAGGTACTGGGTGCGCTGGATGGTCCAGACGAAGTTCTGCGTGACCGACTGGGAGACCTGCTGCTCGAACCAGGTGGTGAACTGGTCCCAGGTGTCCTTGGGGTCGCTCTGGTCGATGACGTGCTCGGCCTCCCGGCTCACCGAGCGCAGCCGGTCCCGCAGGTCGTACTCGATGTCCGAGGTCAGGTCCTGCACGCCGTCGTTCAGGGTCTGCTGCCAACGTGCCGAGCGCTGCCGCAGGTCGTCGGCCTTCTGCTTGGCCTCCTTGAGCTGCTCGATCAGCGCGGCCGCCTTCTCCGGGTCCTCCTGGGCGATCAGCTCGGACTGCATGCTGGCGGCCAGCTGCTGGCTCACCGCGAGCACGTCCTGGCTGACCGAGCGGCGGTCCAGGTCGTCGGCGTGGCCGACCACGTCCCGCTGCAGGTAGTGGATCAGCTCGACGTAGCCGGACTCCTCCATCAGCGGGGTGTCCTCGGTGCGCAGCGCGTGCAGCCGTAGCGTGGAGGACACCGGGAAGACCCGGGGGCTCTCGCCGACGACCCGCAGGTGGCCCTGGTCCAGCTCGACGATGCGCCGCCAGTGCGGGTACAGGTCGGTCTTGGTGATCACGCAGGCCACGTTGGGGCACAGCTGCCGGGCGGCCGCGAGGAACTCCAGCTCCGGCGCGGTGTACTCCTGCGCGGCGTCGGACACCAGCAGCACCGCGTCCGCCCTGGGCAGCGCGCCCATGGTGGCCGCGCCGTGACTGGAGCCGAGGCCGCCGACACCGGGGGTGTCCACCAGCACCAGGCCGCTCTCCAGCAGCCGGCGGGGCAGGCCCACCTCGGCGTAGGTCAACTGGTGGCGGTTGCCCGGGTTGCCGGCCTCCGAGACGTACTGCGCGAGCTGCTCGATCGGCACCTCGGTGCGCTGCGCCGGAAGCGGCTCACCGCTGTCGGACTGGCTCTCCCGGACCAGGGTGACCCCGGCCGCCTCGGCGTACTTGACCACGGTCGGGACGGCCGTCGCGATATCGTCGTCGACCGGGCACACCGGTGCGTTCACCAGCGCGTTCACCAGCTGGCTCTTGCCCTGCTTGAACTCGCCGACGATCAGCACCCGGACGTTCGGGTCGGCCAGCCGGCTCCGGGTCGCCTGTAGCCGTTTGCCGAGATCGGGCCGGCCGTAGGCGCTGGTTGCCTTGAGCGCGAGGTCAACCAGCGCGACCGCATCAGGTAGCGCCACGCCGCTCCCCCTCCTCGTTCGAAGCCCTGCTCGTCGCCAGCTCGCCGGTGACCATCTCGGTCACCCGCCGCCGGCCGGCGCCATCACGCCAAAGGGCCGGCTCCACGACCCGTGAGGGTGTGGAGCCGGCCGCTCCAGGTCTGCCGCCCAGGCTAGCGCGTGACCGGTGGATCTTGTGGGGCAGCGGGTGTCGCCTCACCGGCACGTGTTCATTGCCTCACGCGTGGTGCACGTCCAGGTTGTGACTGTCGTCGAAGCTCGCGCTGTTGTGCGAGTTGACGTCGTCGTGGCTGTCGCTGCGCGAGTCGTCCTCGTAGTTGCTGTGCGTGCTGTCGTCGTGCTGGCTCTGGTCGGCGTTCTGGCTCGCGTCGCCGTGGCTGCCGGCGGCGTTGACCGAGGTGTCTCCGGAGCCGGAGTTGTGCACCGACGTGCTGGTGTCGTTGTGCTCGTTGTGGCCGTAGGCGTTGCCGCCGATGGACACCGAGCCGCCGTCGCCGACGTTGGTGTGGCCGAGGTCGCCGGTGGTCGCGTCGCCGGAGCCGAAGGCGGTGGTGTTGCCGTCGCCGGTGACCGCGTGGTTGCCGTCGCCGACCACGTTGCCGTTGCCGGTGGTGAGGGTGCTGTCGCGGATGTCGCCGCCGGCGGCCACCGCGCCGTCACCGGAGGCCACCACCGGGTCGTTGTCGATGACCTGGTCGAAGTCGCCACCGTGGGTGTCGATGTCCTGGTGCACCGAGTTATCGATGTTGGTGTTGTGCTCTTCGATGGTGGTGTAGTTGTTGGTGATGTAGTTGTTCAGGTAGTGCCCCGCGTCGTTGTGGCCGTGGTAGTCGTGCGGCGGCGGGTAGTGCACCCCGTGGTTGTTGTGCGAGTGGTCGCTGTCCGAGATCAGGCTCAGCGCGTCGTGCACGTCGGCACTGGACACGTCGTGGAAGCCGCACTCGTTGAGGTAGCCGTCGGGGTCGGCCTGGAAGGCGGCCCGTGCGTCGGGGTCGCGCAGCAGGGAGAGCAGCCAGTCCAGCAGCGAGGTCGTGGTAGCCATCGGTGTGATCTCCTGAGTTCTCGTACGTCTGAGAGGCGTCGGACGTGGGTGTCGGACGTGGGTGTCGGACGTGGTGATGTGTGTCTGTGCTGCCGGTCGGGTGCTCCGGCGATGAGGCAAAAGCTATGGCCTTGGGTGGCCTGCGCCATCGGGGATGGGACAGGGTTCCGGCGGGCCGGCATTGCGGGATGGGGCACTGGGCCGATTGGGGGGTTGGGGGATCCCCGGCTCGACGCCCTGATCTCACTCCGCGCACCTGGTTCAACCCGGCGGCCGGGCAGAGCCCTGGTCCGGCGGCCGGCGAGTCATCACGCTCGTGGGACCGGGGCTCAAGCTAGCAGCACACCCGGGTAGGGCAACCACAATTCCGTACAGGTATGACCCGGATGGGGTCCCCCGGTCAGCTGAACGGGTGGGTCCGGTCGCGCGGTACGTGTCCGGCCAGGTGGTCGAACGCGGGTCGCCACCTGCCGGTCCGGGGCCGGACAGCAGTACGGCCGGTACCAGGACCTGGGATTTCCCCGAGATCGCGGCACCGGCCGTGGGTACTGCGGAAGTCAACCGGAAGGGTTAGTTGAAACCCCGACAGTGGTCTTCAGTGCTGGACGTCGGTACTGAACCTCAGTGGTGGGCGTCGTAGTCGTGGCTGTTCTCGTAGCTGGAGTCGTTGTGCGAGGCGACCTGGTCGTGGCTGTCGCTGTGCGAGCTGTCCTCGTAGTTGGTGCGCGTGCTGTCGTCGTGCTCGCTCTGGTCGGCGTGCTGGGCCGCGTCGCCGTGGCTGCCGGCGGCGTTGACCGAGGTCTCGCCGGAGCCGGAGTTGTGCACGTTGGTCTCGGTGTCGCTCTCGGTGTTGTGGCCGTGCGCGTCGCCGCCGATGGACACCGCGCCGCCGTCACCGACATTGGTGTGGCCGAGGTCGGCGGTGGTCGCGTCGCCGGAGCCGAAGGCGGTGGTGTTGTCATCGCCGGTGACCGCGTGGTTGTCGTCGCCGACCACGTTGCCGTTGCCGGTGGTGAGGGTGCTGTCGCGGATGTCGCCGCCGGCGGCCACCGCGCCGTCACCGGAGGCCACCACCGGGTCGTTGTCGATG
>DASYLM010000539.1:0-10040 GCA_036009565.1 Pseudonocardia sp.
CACCGGCCCGGCCCAGTTCCGGTACCACTTCGCGTAGAGCAGCTGGTCGATCGGCTTGCCCCGGCGCAGGTACTGGTCGGTGAACATGACACCCAGCCACGGCCCGATCCAGTAGGCGATGACCAGCAGGAAGCTCTCGTACTTGCTGCCCGCGTCGTGCAGGCCGGACCAGGCCAACAGGAATCCGACGATGCCGAACACCACCGCGACCAGGGCGCGGCGGAAGGTCAGCGGCAGGTTGATCCCGAGGGTGAGGAAGGACATCGCGCCCGAGTAGATGTTGATCACGTTCGCCGAGACGGCACCGAGCACGATGGCCAGCAGGGTCAGGGCGGCCAGCCAGCCGGGGAGCTGGCCGGTGAAGGTGCTCGTCGGGTTGTCGGACATCCCGCTGGCGGTGACCGACGCCGCGCCGACGATCTCCAGCACCATGCAGGAGATGAACACCCCGAGGCCGGCCCAGATCCCGGTCATCTTGGCGCTGACGCCGGCGGGCAGGTAGCGGGTGTAGTCCGCGGCGTAGGGGTTCCAGCCGGCGGCGTAGCCGAACGCCGCGCCGGTGGTCAGCAGGAAGCCGCCGGGCACCGGATGGCCGGCGGCCGCCGGGTGCGACTTGACCAGCAGCACCACCGAGGTAATCAGGAAGACGATGCCCAGGAAGATCAGCGCGTACTTCTCGAACGCCTGCACCAGGTTGTGTCCGAAGAACGCCACCAGCACCTGGGCCAGCACCACGATGAGCAGCGCAAGGAGCGTCGGCATCCCGGTCAGCGTGCTCAGCGCGAAGGCGCCGCTCACACTGTTGACCGCGAACCAGCCGACCCCGGCGGTGATCGAGTTCAGGCCGGCCGGCAGCGCGTTGCCGAAGAAGCCGAAGCTGACCCGGCTGAGCACCATCTGCGGCACCCCGTGCCTGGGCCCGCGCGCGGAGAGCACCCCGTGCGACAGCGAGCCGAGCACGTTGCCGATGAGCAGCGCCAGCACCGCCTGCCAGAAGCCGAGGCCGAACACGCCGACCGCCAGGATGCCGAGGAAGACGGTGGCGAACTCCAGGTTCGGCGAGGTCCAGGTCCACAGCAGCTGCAGCGGCCGGCCGTGCCGGTCGCCGGTGGGGATGAACTCCACGCCGCCGGGCTCGACGGCGCCGATCTTGTCGCCGTAGACACCGGGCCGGACTGGCTCGCCGGCCACCGCGCCGGTCGGGTCCACCGAGTCTGTCGTCAGGTCAGCCAATGGAGATCGCCGCCAATTTCTGTCGCAGGTAGTCCGTCAGCGCCGTCACGGAGTCTCCTCGCCGATGTCCTCGAACCACAGATCCGGCCGGGCGGCGATGAACTCGGTCATCAGCCCCACGCAGCGGGGGTCGTCCAGCGTGGTGACCCGAACCCCGTGCTCAGCCAGCCAGTCCTGGCCGCCGTGGAAGGTGCGGTTCTCCCCCACGATCACCTCGCCGATGCCGAACTGGCGGACCAGCCCGCTGCAGTACCAGCACGGGGAGAGCGTGGTGACCATGATCGTGTCGGAGTAGCCGGGCCGGCGGCCGGCATTGCGGAACGCCGCCGTCTCCGCGTGCATCGAGGGATCGTCGTCCTGCACACGGCGGTTATGCCCCCGCCCGAGCAGCTGGCCGGACCGGTCGAACAGGGCGGCCCCGATGGGCACCCCGCCCTCGGCGAGGCCGGCCTGGGCTTCCTCGAGAGCCACCGCGAGCAGTGTCGTCGGGTCCGTGGCGCTGAGCTGAACCATGGGCATACCCTCAGCGACCGATCCCGCCGACGCAATGGTCGGATTGCTTCGATCGGGTAAATTTGGCCGGCACCAATGCCCGGCCGTCAGGTGGTTGCGGCTACAACAGCGCCAACTGTTCACCTGCCCCGGTCGTCGGCCCGGGGCCGATCACACCCGGGGGGAAACTGGCCGCACCGTCGCCCGGCATCCCTCCAGGCGCGCCCGGGCGGGCCAGCCCGTGCCGGCGCAGCAGTGGCGCCACCCGGGCGCCCAGCGCCTCCCGGTAGCGCCGGTCGACATAGGCTCCCCGGGAGTAGAGCCGCCGGTACGGCTCCAGCAGCGCCGGGTACGACTTGGCCAACCAACCCAGGAACCACTCCCGGGTGCCCGGGCGCAGGTGCAGGGCGAGCACCGTGGCCCCGCGCGCGCCGGCCGAGGCGATCTGGCCGAGCAGCTCGTCGAGCGCCTCGGCCGAGTCGGTGAGCAGCGGCAGCACCGGGGCCACCATCACCCCGCAGGACAGCCCGGCGTCGGTCAACCGGCGCACCAGCTCCAACCGGGCCGCCGGCGACGGTGTACCCGGCTCCAGGCTGGCCTGCAGCTCCCGGTCGGCCAGCGCGATCGACACGCCCAACCCCACCGACACGTCCGCCGACACCGAGGCGAGCAGCGGTAGGTCCCTGGCGAGCAGGGTGCCCTTGGTGAGCACCGAGAACGGTGTGCCGGAGCGGGCCAACGCGCTGATCACCCCCGGCATCAACCGGTACCGGCCCTCCGCGCGCTGGTACGGATCGGTGTTGGTGCCCATCGCGACGTGCTCACGACCCCACCGCCGGGACCGCAGCTCGTGCTCCAGCACCCTGGCCACGTTGACCTTCACCACCACCTGCCTGTTGAAGTCCTCCCCCGCGTCCAGGTCCAGGTAGGTGTGCGTGTTCCGGGCGAAGCAGTTATGGCTGACCACGCCGTCGGCGACGAAGTCCCCGGTGCCTGTCGTGATGTCGTACATCGGTAGTCTGATACCGAGCGGCTCGATCCCGACTACGCCCAGGTTGGCATCGTTCTTGATTGCCTCATCCTCGATGTTCCGTTTTCGAGTGATCGCTGGGTCGACCGTATGGAAGAACCGCATTCGGTCGACCTGGCCACCGAGGAGGCGGATGTTCCGAACACCGCTCGCCGCTACGACATCCTCGACCCAGCGGAAACCGAGTCGGTTCAGGGCGTCGACCGTCCATCCGATGATCTCCGGATCGGCGTTGGAGATACGGAGAACGCCTCGCGAGCAACTGCCTTCGGCGTCGAAGATCCCCGCCAGAAAGCCCCGTGTCCAGTCCTCGTCCGGCACGGTGGGCCACCGAAGCAGGCCGCGTACCGTTTCCACACCGCGCCTGGACTGGTTGCGAATGGCGTTGATAGGGCGTCGCGCTCCCTGCGCCGCGGCGAAGGCGAACTCATCCGTCGGCACCCCGTGGTCCGCGAGGTAGGAGCGGGACCGCCGGAGGGCCTCGCCGTCGACCATGGCCAGCCGGAAACGGTGAACGTCGGCGGGCCCACGTCCGGGCCGCTCATACGAGTAGCAGCCGACATGTCCGTCACCGTGGATCATCCCGAACAGGTAACCGCGTTCGTAGGACTCGGACTTCGTCGGCCCGGCGGCGAATCTGCCGGTACCCAGCAAGGAGTTGCCGGTGGTCAGGTAGGGGCGCCGCCCCGCGCCACACATCCCACCGGTGACGTGCTTCCAACCCCGCTCGGTGAGAAAGCGGTGATCACCGCTGGTGACCAGCTCTGTTCCGTCCGCGAGGGCGACTCGAAAGGCCGTCTTCACTGTCGCCCAATGAGCGAGGACGGTCGTCCGCACATACCGGCGGTACGGGCCACGCCGCTCGGTCCCGTAGATCTCGTCCCCGACCCGCAGTTCGGCGAGCGCGCGGACACGTCCGTCAGCAAGCAGCACTGGCGTCTCACCGACCGCGCAGTAGGTGCACGCATGGCTGCAGCCGCGGTACGGGTTGATCGTCCAGCCGAACGGCAGCGCGCCGCCGGGCACCTTGTTCAACGCCGAGCGGGCCTCCACCTCGTGGAACACCATGCCCGCGAACTCCGGCGTGCGGACCGACCGCAGATAGCCACCCATCCCGGGCAGCACCGCATCGGAACCGACCCCGTCCGCCCCGACCTCCTGGTTACCCCACCGCATACCCTCATTCGAACATATGTTCGCATCAGGTGCAAATGCCGGCGGAACCGGTGGGCTGATTCCTTCGGGATGACGTGTCCGGTTCCAGGTCCGCGCCCCGACCTACCCGCATGGAGGTCACCGTGAACACACCTCGACCCGCCGCCCTGTCCGCGGCCCGGCTGGCGCATCTGCACCGGGTGATGGCCGGCCACGTCGAGCGGGAGGCGGTCTCCGGCGTCGTCTGCTACCTCGAGCGGCGCGGCCAGACCCACCTGGACACGGTCGGGCACACCGCACTGGACCGCGCCGACCCGATGCGGTCGGACACCATCTTCCGGATCGCCTCGGTGACCAAGCCGATCACCGCTGTCGCCGCCATGGCGCTCGTCGAGGACTGCGTGTTCGGACTGGACGACCCGGTCGACGAGCTGCTGCCCGAGCTCGCCGACCGCAGGGTGCTGCGCCGGATCGACAGCCCGCTGGAGGACACGGTGCCGGCGAACCGGCCGATCACCGTGCGGGACCTGCTCACCTTCCAGCTGGGCTTCGGCGTGGTCCTGGCGGCGCCGGACAGCCTGCCGATCCAGCGGGCCTGGTCGCAGCGGCAACTCGGCGGCAATGCCCCGCCCAGCCCCGCCGAGGCCCCGGGCACCGACGAGTGGCTGCGCCGCCTCGGTGAACTGCCGCTGATGCACCAGCCCGGCGAGCGCTGGATGTACAACACCGGCGCCGACGTGCTCGGCGTCCTCCTCGCGCGGGCCGCCGGCCAACCGCTGCCGGACCTGCTGCGGCAGCGCGTCTTCGAGCCGCTCGGCATGGTCGACACCGGGTTCAGCGTTCCACCGGGGAAGCTGTCCCGCCTCGCCACCAGCTACGACACCGACCCGGAGACCGGCAGGCTGACTCTGCTGGACGGGGTGGCGGACAGCCAGTGGCGCCAGCCGCCGCCGTTCGCCTCCGGTGCCGGTGGGCTGGTGTCCACGGCGGCGGACCTGGCTGCGTTCGGCCGGATGATGCTCGCCGACGGCGCCTACCCGGGCGGGCGGCTGCTGTCCCGGCCGACGGTGCGGGCCATGCTCGTCGACCAGCTCTCCGCCGGGCAGAAGGCCGCGTCCACCCCCGAGGTGTGGGGCTTCGACCACTGCGGCTGGGGGCTCGGCCTGTCCGTGATCAACCAGTGGCGGCCGGGGGAGCCCGGCGGCTTCGGTTGGGACGGCGGCGTCGGCACCTCCTGGTACTGCGACCCGGGCGAGGACCTGATCGGCGTGCTGCTGACCCAGAGCACGTTCACCTCACCCGCCGGGCCGGCGATCCGGCGGGACTTCTGGACCTGCGCCTACGCCGCGATCGGCGACTGACCGCCCGTCCTTCGGCGGGGGGCCCGGGGCGTCTCAGCCGCGCATTGCGAGGATGCCGGCATGGGACGCCACGGTCGCGATCGCCGACCCGCCACTGAGGCACCGTCGCGATCGCGGCCCACCACCCAGCCCGACACCGGGTTCGAGCCCCCACGCGGGCGCCGGCCGGCCCCGAACATCGGCCCGCTCCCGGGCACCGGCCCTGCCCCGGGCACCGGCCCCATCCCGAGCGCCGGCTCTGCCCCAGGCAGTCGGCCCATCCCGAGCGCCGGCCATGGCCCGGCCACCGGCCCTACCCCGAGCGCCGGCCCCGCCTCGAGCGCCGGCCGCGCCCCGAGCGCTGGCCCTGCCCTGAACACCGGCCCCGCCCCGAACACCGGCCCCGCACCGAGCGCTGGCCCTGCCCTGAATACCGGCCCCGCACTGAACACCGGTCACGGTCACGGTCACGGTCACGGTCCGGCGGCACCGGCGAGCCGCCGGGTCCGGGTGCTGCTCGCGGTGTTCCTGGTGCCGTGCGCGATCGCCAGTGTGGTCGGCGTGCTGCTGCTCTACCCGTTCAGCGGCGTGCCGCCGGTACCGGGCGCGCGCCAGCAGATCGTCGATGCCGACGTCGCGGCGGTCACTCCGGCCGACTGCAGCCAGTCCGCCCCCGGCCAGAAACAGGGCCCCCAGGACTGCGTGGCGCTGAGCTTGATGATGACCGACGGCGCGGCCGCCGGGCACGGCATCGTGAGCGTGTTCCCGGTGGAGCCGACCAGCCCGAGGTACCGGGTCGGCGACAAGGTCGTCCTGCAGTACGGCGGCGGCGACCCGACCGACACCGGGTCCTACCAGGTGGCCGACTTCCAGCGGAGCACCTCGCTGTGGGTGCTCGGCCTGATGTTCGCCGCCGCGGTGATCCTGCTCGGCCGCTGGCGCGGGGTGGCCGCCCTGGTCGCGCTCGGCGTCAGTTTTGTGGTCCTGATCGGGTTCATGCTGCCGGCGATCCTGGACGGCCGCGGCCCGCTCGCGGTCGCACTGGTCGGCGCCTGCCTGATCATGTTCGCGGTGCTCTACCTGAGCCACGGGCTGTCGGCGCGGACGTCCACGGCGGTCCTCGGCACCCTGGTCAGCCTCGGTCTGATCGGGGTGCTCAGCGCCATCTTCACCGCCGCCGCCCAGCTGACCGGCCTGGACGACTCGACGCAGAACCTCGTCGCGGCGCTGGGCAACGGAGCGCGCCTGGACCCGCGGGGCCTGCTGCTGGCCGGCTTCGTGATCGGCGCCCTCGGTGTACTGGACGACGTCACGGTGACGCAGACCAGTGCGGTGTGGGAGCTGCGGCGGGCGAACTCCCTGCTCAGCACGGGCGAGCTGTTCGCCGCCGCGATGCGGATCGGCCGCGACCACATCTCCTCGGCGGTGAACACCCTGGTGCTCGCCTACGCCGGCGCCTCGCTGCCGCTGCTGCTGTTCTTCAGCGTGTCCGGGTTGAGCCTCGGCCAGTCGCTGAGTGCCCAGGACGTGGCCAGCGAGTTGGTCCGCACCCTGGTCGGCAGCATCGGGCTGGTCGCCTCGGTGCCGATCACCACCGGGGTGGCGGCGCTGGTGGCTAGCCGCGAACCAGCTCCGTCACCCGCTGGCTGACCTGCTCCAGCGCGACGTCGACCTGGGTGCCGTCGCCCAGGTTCTTCACCCCGATGGTGCCGGCGTCCAGGTCCCGCTCGCCGAGGACCAGGGCGAACCGGGCACCGGAGCGGTCGGCCGCCTTCATCGCGCCCTTCAGCCCGCGCCCGCCGTAGGCAAGGTCCACCCGCACCCCGGCCGCCCGCAGCTCGCCGGCCAGGGCGACCAGCCGCCGCTTGGCCTTCTCCCCCAGCGGCACGCAGAACACGTCGCAGCGCGCCTGGTCCGCAACGGTCAGCCCCTCCGCGCGGGACGCCAGCAGCGTGCGGTCCACCCCGATACCGAAACCGACGCCGGACAGCGGCTGCCCGCCCAGCTCGGCCATCAGCCCGTCGTAGCGCCCGCCGCCGCCGATGCCGGACTGCGCGCCGAGGCCGTCGTGCACGAACTCGAACGTCGTCTTCGTGTAGTAGTCCAGCCCGCGCACCATCCGCGGGTTCTCCACGTACGGCACGCCGAGGTCGTCCAGGTGCAGCTTGACCTGCTCGTAGTGCTCGCGGCAGGCGTCGGAGAGATGGTCGACCATCAGCGGCGCGTCGGCCATCAGTGCCCGCACCTCGGGGCGCTTGTCGTCCAGCACGCGCAGCGGGTTCAGCTCGGCGCGCGCCCTGGTGTCGTCGTCCAGCGGCAGCCCGCGCAGGAACGCCTGCAGCAGCTCGCGGTAGGCCGGGCGGCAGGTGTCGTCGCCCAGCGAGGTCAGCTCGAGGCGGAACCCGGTCAGCCCGACCGCCCGGAACCCGGCGTCGGCCACCGCGATCACCTCGGCGTCCAGCGCCGGGTCGTCCACGCCGATCGCCTCGACGCCCACCTGCTGCAGCTGCCGGTACCGGCCGGCCTGCGGGCGCTCGTAGCGGAAGAACGGGCCGCTGTAGGACAGCTTGACCGGAAGGGTGCCCCTGTCCAGCCCGTGTTCGATCACCGCGCGGACGACGCCGGCGGTGCCTTCCGGGCGCAGCGTCACCGACCGGCCGCCGCGGTCGGCGAAGGTGTACATCTCCTTGCTGACCACATCGGTCGACGCGCCGACACCGCGGGCATAGAGCGCGGTGTCCTCGAAGATCGGCAGCTCGATGGATGCGTAACCGGCCCGGTCGGCGGCGGCGAGCAGGGCGGAACGCACCGCGACGAACGCCGCCGAGTCCGGCGGGTAGTACTCCGGGATGCCCTTGGGGGCAGCGAACGTGCTCACAGTCCTCGTCTCACTGTCAGGTCCGGATCGGCGCTCGGCGCCAGGTCGCGCAGGAACGGGTTGCTGTCCCGCTCCCGGCCGATCGTGGTGGTCGGGCCGTGCCCGGGCAGCACCAGGGTGGCGTCGTCGCGGGTCAACAGCTTGTCCCGCAGGCTGGCCAGCATCAGCCGGTGGTCACCGCCGGGCAGGTCGGTGCGGCCGATCGACCCGGCGAACAGCGTGTCCCCGGCCAGGATCAGCTCGGCGCCCTCCCCGGTGGTGCCGCTGAAGATCACCGAGCCGGGCGTGTGGCCGGGTGTGTGGTCCACGGTCAGCCGCAGCCCGGCCAGGTCCAGCACCGCGCCGTCGTCGAGCGGGCGGACCTCCCGGGGCTCGCGCATCTCCAGGCGGCCACCGAAGAACGCGGCCGCGTCGGCGCTCAGGCCCTTCAGCGGATCGGCCAGCAGGTCCCGGTCGTCCGGATGGATCCAGGCCGGGATGTCGTGGCCGTCGCACACCGGCGCGACGCTGAACGTGTGGTCGAAATGGCCGTGCGTGAGCAGCACCGCGACCGGGTTCAGCCGGTGCTCGGCGAGCAGCTCGGTCAGCGGCTCGACCGCGTCCTGACCGGGGTCTACCACCACGCAGGGTTCGCCGGCGGCGGCGGCGACCACAAAACAGTTGGTCTGGAACGCGCCAGCGGGAAAGCCTGCAATCAACACCAGGCCAGCCTAAGGCCTGCCCCCGCGGCCACCGCGCCGCGGCCACTCAGCACCCGCTCGCTAAGCTGCGGCGTTGCCTCGGGCCGGCATCGGTGAGCGACCGACCGCGCCGAACGAGTTCCCCGTCATTCGCCGGGCCCGAGTGGGCAGATCGAGCAGTGGGGTATGGGAGGACGTTCAGCGGTGACGACGAACCAGCAGCGCCGAGAGGCCGCCAAGCGCAAGCTCGAGAGCCAGCAGTCGCGCCGGATGGAACGGTCTAAGCGCCGCAAGAAGACCGCGGCGATCACCGCTGTGGTCGTCGTGGTCGCGGTGGTCGCCGCGGTGGTGCTGTTCAGCACCCTCGGCGGTGGCCCCACCCCGCCGGCCGCCAACAGCGCCGCCCCGCCGAGCGCCGCCCCGCCGAGCACCGCGGCGAGCGCCACGCCGCCCCCCGCCGCCCCGGTCAACATCCCGACGCAGATCGCGCCGCCGCTGAAGCGCCCGACGGCGTTCCCCGCGTCGGTGAACTGCACCTACAAGCCCGACGGCCAGGGCGCCCGGCCGGCCCAGGCGCCATCCGGCGCCAACGTCAGCGCCCGGGGTACCGTGCCGGTCGCGCTGGCCACCAGCGCAGGCCAGATCGACCTGACCCTGGACCGCGACCTGGCACCGTGCACGGTGAACAGCTTCGTCAGTTTGGCCAAGCAGGGCTACTTCAACAACACCTCCTGCCACCGGCTGACCACCTCACCCGGCCTGCAGGTACTGCAGTGCGGCGACCCGACCGGTACCGGCAGCGGTGGCCCCGGCTACTCGTTCGCCGACGAGACCTACCCGCAGCTGACCTACGGCCGGGGCTACCTGGCAATGGCCAACGCCGGGCCGAACACCAACGGCAGCCAGTTCTTCATGATCTACGGTGATGCCTCCGCGCTGACCCCGGACTACACCGTGTTCGGCTACATCGCACCGGCGTCGCTGCCCGTGCTGGACAAGGTCGCCAAGGCCGGCGACGACGGCTCGCTCGACCCCAGCCCCGGCGGCGGCAAGCCCAACATGCCGGTCACCATCACCAAGGTCACCGCCAGCTGACGGGCGCGTTCCCTGGCCGTCCGGGAGGACGGGCCGGGGGCGGGCTCGCGGGGCGCGGTCCGGCGGGGCGCGGTCCGGCGGGGCGCGGTCCGGCGGGGCGCGGTCCGGCGGGGCGCGGTCCGGCGGGGCGCGGGCTG
>DASYLM010000540.1:0-15969 GCA_036009565.1 Pseudonocardia sp.
ACCGTGATCGCGCTGGGCGAGCGGGACTGCAGCGTGCAGCGGCGCCGGCAGAAGCTGCTCGAGAACGCGCCGCCGCCCGGGCTGACCGCGGCGGCCTGCACCGGGCTGCGCGAGGCCGCGGTGCGCCTGGGGCGCGCCGCCGACCGGCTCGGGCTGGCCACCGCGGAGTTCCTGGTGACCGGGGACGAGATGGTGTTCCTCGAGGTCAACGCCCGGCTGCAGGTGGAGCACACGGTCACCGAGGAGGTCACCGGGCTGGACCTGGTGGAACTGCAGCTGCGGGTGGCCGGCGGCGCGACTCTCACCGTGCTGGGCCTGGACCCGGGGCACCCGCCGGTGGCCAGGGGCATCGCGGTGCAGGCCAGGGTGAACGCCGAGACGCTCGGCGCGGACGGTTCGGTGCACCCGGCCGGCGGCACCCTGACCCGGTTCGCGCCACCCACCGGGCGCGGGGTGCGGGTGGACACGCACGCCGGCACCGGCCGCGAGGTGAGCCCGCGCTACGACTCGCTGCTGGCCAAGGTGATCGTCTCCGACCCGGGCGCCGGCGCCGACCAGACCGGGCTGGCCCGGGTGGCCGCGCTGGCCGGGCATGCGCTGGCCGGGTTCGACGTGGCGGGCACCGCGACGAACCTCGGCCTGCTGCGCGCGCTGCTGGCCCACCCGGGGATCACCAACGGCGCCCTGCACACCGGATTCGTCGACGAGCACCTGACCGAGCTGCTGGCCGCCGCCGACCGGTACGGCACACCGCACACCACCGGAGAACCGCACACCGCGCACACGCACACCGAGACCGAGACCGAACAACCCGAGGGCACCGTCACCGCCCCGCTCGCCGGCGTCGTGGTGGAGCTGCCGGTGGCGCCCGGCGAGCACCGGAGTGGCGGCGGCACCCTGGTGGTACTCGAGTCGATGAAGATGGAGCACGAGGTGCGCGCGGCCGGCCCGGTCACCGTGCGGGAGGTGCTGGTGGCCGTTGGCGACGCGGTCGCGGAGGGCACCCCGTTGCTGCGCACCGACCCCGCCGAGCGCACCGGCGGCGACCTGGCCGATGCCGCCACCGAGGACCTGGACCGGATCCGGCCGGACCTGGCGGAGTCGCGCCACCGGCACCACGTCGGGCTGGACGAGGGCCGGCCGGAGGTGGTGGCGCGGCGGCACGACAGCGGCCGGCGCACCGCCCGGGAGAACCTGGCGCAGCTGTGCGACCCGGGCACGTTCACCGAGTACGGCGCACTGGCCATCGCCGCGCAACGCCGCCGCCGCACGGTCCCCGACCTGATCGCCCGCACCCCGGCGGACGGCCTGGTCACCGGCACCGGCGTGATCGGCGGGGTGCGCGCCGCGGTGATGTCCTACGACTACACCGTGCTGGCCGGCACCCAGGGCGTGCAGAACCACCGCAAGACCGACCGGCTGCTGGAGTTGGCGCACCGTCAGCGGCTGCCGGTGGTGATGTTCGCCGAGGGCGGCGGCGGGCGCCCGGGAGACACCGACCAGCCCGGGTTCACCGGGCTGGACGTGTCGACGTTCCGGCTGGCCGCCGAGCTGGTCGGCCAGGTGCCCACGGTGGCGGTGGTCAGCGGCTACTGCTTCGCCGGCAACGCCGCGCTGGCCGGGGTGTGCGACGTACTGATCGCCACCGAGGAGGCCAGCCTCGGCATGGGTGGCCCGGCGATGATCTCCGGCGGCGGCCTTGGCGACGTGGCGCCGGGTGCCGTCGGGCCGATGTCGGTGCAGGTGCCGAACGGGGTGGTGGACCTGCTGGTGGCCGACGACGCGGCCGCCGTCGCCGCCGCGCGCCGGTACCTGTCCTACTGCGGCGGCCCGGACGCCGAACCGACCGCCGGCTGGGAGTGCGCCGACCAGCGCCGGCTGCGCCACCTGATCCCGGAGAACCGGGTGCGCAGCTACCCGGTCCGCCCGGTGCTGGACACCCTGTTCGACACCGGCAGCGTGCTGGAGCTGCGCGCCCGGTACGGCGTCGGCATCCTGACCGCGTTCGCCCGGATCGAGGGCCATCCGGTCGCCGTGATCGCCAACGACCCGACCCACCTCGGCGGCGCGATCGACGCCGAGGCCGCCGACAAGGTCACCCGGTTCCTGGGGATCTGCGACGCGTACCGGCTGCCGGTCGTCTCGCTCTGCGACACCCCGGGGTTCATGGTCGGCCCGGACGCCGAGACCACGGCGACCGTGCGGCGGTTCGGCGCGATGTTCGTCGCCGGCGCGCAGCTGCGCCCGCCGCTGTGCGCCGTGGTGCTGCGCAAGGGTTACGGGCTGGGCGCGATGGCCATGGCCGGCGGGAGTTTCCGGGCACCGCTGTTGATGGCGGCCTGGCCGACCGGCGAGTTCGGCGGCATGGGACTGGAGGGCTCGGTCCAGCTGGGCTACCGTGCCGAGCTGAACGCGATCGACGACCCGAAGGCCCGGCACGCCCGCTACACCGAACTCGTCGAGCGCGCCTACCAGCACGGCAAGGCATTGAGCACGGCCGCCGCGTTCGAGATCGACGACGTGATCGACCCGGCGGAGACCCGGACAGTGCTGTCGCGGGTATTCGGCTGGAAGAAGTGAGCGTGGGCGCGGCGAAGCGGGTTCGGATGGCCGACGTGGCCGAGGCGGCCGGCGTCTCGGTCAGCACCGTCTCGCACGTGCTCAACGCGACCCGGTTCGTCGCCGAGGAGACCCGGATCCGGGTGGAGGAAGCCGCCATCGGGCTCGGCTACGCCATCCGGCTGCGCCGCGAGGCCCCGACCGGCCCGACCATCGGGCTGGCACTGACCGGGGCGTCCAACCCATACCTGTCCGAGCTGATCCTGGGCGTCGAGTCGGAGGCCCGCCGGGCCGGTTACGCCATGCTCTTCTGCGACACCCACGACGAGGCGGACACCGAGCGCGATGCGGTCGCGCTGCTGCAGTCGCGGCGGGTGGACGGCATCGTGCTGGCCCCCACCCAGGGCTGGGAGCGGCTCACGCTGCCGCTGCTGCGCCGGCACAACACCCCGTTCGTGCTGGTCGACAGGTTCGCCGAGGCGCCGTGCGACCAGGTCGGCACGGACAGCGAGGCGGCGGCCTGCCGACTGGTGGAGCACCTGATCAAGCTCGGGCACAGCCGGATCGGCATGCTGGTCGGGCTGCCCGGCCTGTCCACCAGTGTCGAGCGCGTACGCGGCTACCAGCGGGCCCACCGGACCGTCGGGCTGGCGCTGCACCCCGAGTTCATGGTTGACGGCGACTCCTCGGTGCCCGGCGGCCGGCGGGCGGCACTCCGCCTGCTCCGCCGCGAGCCTCGGCCCACCGCGCTGTTCGCCGCGAACAACGCGATGACCATCGGGGCGCTGCTCGCGTTGCGCGAGCAGAATCTGGCCGTCGGCCGGGACATCGCCCTGGTGGCCTTCGACGACCTGGAGTGGGCCGAGGCCATGAGCCCGCCGCTGACCGCCGCCGCCCAGCCGTTCCACGCGATCGGCGCCCGCGCGGTCCAGCTGCTGACCCGCCGCCTCGCCGACCCACTCGCCAGCCGGGAGATCGTCCGCCTGCCCGCGTCGCTGGAGCACCGGCACAGCTGCGGCTGTGGCGTCCCGGCACCGGCGCTGGTGCGCGGCTGAGCGCCTGTGAGTGGTATCGGTCGCCAGGGCGACCAATACCACTCACGGGGTCTGACTCGTCCAGTGCATGGAGAGCGAGGTCGCGGCCCGCACGGTCCTGATCTCGACGAGCTCGCCCAGGATGGTGGCGCGGTCGAACACCACGGCGTTGTCGTCGAGCCCGTAGGTGACCCGGTCACTGAGAAATACCGGTGTGCCCGCCGGCTGCCCGAGGTGCTTGGCCAGCGGCGCGGTCAGGACCCCGGGGCTCAGCCGTTCGCGGGCGCTCCGCACGACGACGCCCGCCGCGGCCAGGGCGCTGTAGAGCGGGGTCGCGGTGAAGTCGACGTCCGAGAGTGCGTCGGCGAGCGCCGCCGGGACCCAGGACACCTGGTGGATCGCCGGGGTGCCGTCGAGCCGGCGCAGGCGTTCGATGCGCAGCGCCGGTACGGCCGGGTCGACCCCGAGCTGGTCGGCCACCCGGCGCGGCGGGCGGCGCCGGCTCCGGCTGAGCAGCGCCGTCCCGACCTCGTGGCCCTGGGCGCGGAGATCG
This sequence comes from Pseudonocardia sp., assembly GCA_036009565.1. Lineage (GTDB taxonomy): Bacteria > Actinomycetota > Actinomycetes > Mycobacteriales > Pseudonocardiaceae > Pseudonocardia. The sequence continues at coordinate 4,147 of DASYLM010000540.1, forward strand.
TCGGCCAGGCTCTGCATCGAACCGAGGCTGTAGCTGGCCTTCGGCGCGGCGACGAAGGTGCCCCGTCCCGCCTGCTGGCTGACCAGCCCCCGCTCGGTCAGCAGTTGCAGCGCCTGCCGCAAGGTCATCAACGTGACCCCGTACGCGGCGCTCAGCTCCCGTTGGGCGGGTAGCGGCCGACCTGGCTCGTACTGCCCCGACTTGATCTTGGCGTCCAGGTCCTCGGCGATGGCGGCGTACTTGGGTTGCCGTCGCTCGCTGCCGCTCACCCTTGCCCCATCAGCCGCCGGTGGAGTCCAACGCCGCACGCATCCGCGCCACGCGGGCGCCGATCTCCGTCGCGCCGGCCCCGTCGAGCACCCTACGCATCAGGGCGGAGGCGACCACGACACCGTCGGCCGAGCGCGCCGCGGCGGCGGCCTGGTCCGGGTCGGAGATGCCGAAGCCGAGCAGTACGGGCAGGTCGGTGAGCTTCTTGAGCGAGCGGGCCAGCTCCGGCCCGGAGTCGTGCAGCTCGGCCCGCTCGCCGGTGGTGCCCATCAGGCTCACCGCGTAGACGAAGCCCCGACTGCGCCGGGCGATCTCCCGCCGGCGCTCCGAGCCGGTCGAGGGGGCGGCGAGCAGCACGAGGTCGACGCCGTGCCGCCGTGCCGTCCCGGAGAGCTGCGCCACCTCGTCGACCGGCACGTCGGGCACGATCAGCCCGGTCACGCCCGCGTCGCGCAGGGCACCGCAGAACCGGTCCGGGCCGTCGTGGAAGACCAGGTTCGCGTAGGTCATCGCGACCAGCGGCACGGACAGCTCGAGCGCCGCGACGTCGCCCAGGATCCGGCCGACGGTGGCTCCCCGGCTCAGCGCCCGGTCCGAGGCCCGCTGGATGGTCGGGCCGTCGAGCATCGGGTCGGAGAACGGCAGCCCGATCTCCAGCACGTCGGCACCGGCCTGTTCGCTCGCGCGCAGGTAGTCGGTCCAGTCCTCGGTGATACCACCGGTCACGTACGCGGCGAGCAGCTTGCGGCCGTCGTCCCGGGCCGCCCGGGTGGCGGTCTCCAGGGAGCCCGGCACGGTGCCGATCCCGGCGTTCATCCCAGTGGTCATGACGCCTCCATCAGGGTCGACATGTCCTTGTCGCCGCGGCCGGACAGCGTGAGGAGCACCGTCGACCCGGCCGGGATCTCGCCGCTGGCCGCCGCGCGCAGCACCCACGCGACGGCGTGCGCGGACTCCAGCGCGCACAGGATCCCCTCGGCCCTGGCCAGCCGGTGCACCGCGTCGACGACCTCCGCGTCGTTCACCGTCACGTAGCGGGCCCGACCGAGGCCGGCGAGGTAGGCGTGCTCAGGGCCGATCCCGGGATAGTCCAGCCCCGCCGAGATCGAGTGGGCCTCGGTGATCTGGCCGTGCTCGTCCTGCAGCACCATCGACCGGAACCCGTGCAGCACCCCGACGGTGCCGAAGGTGAGCGCCGCCCCGCCCTCGGCCTCGACTCCGATCAGCCGCGCCGGGGTGTCCAGGAAACCGGCGAACGTCCCGGCCGCGTTCGACCCGCCGCCCACACAGGCGACCACGTAGTCCGGCACCCCGGCGGGCAGCTCGGTGGCGCACTGGCTCCGCGCCTCGTCACCGATGACCCGCTGCAGCTCACGCACCATCCAGGGATACGGGTGCGGCCCGAGCACCGAGCCGAGGCAGTAGAACCCCTCCTCGACCGAGGCCACCCAGTGCCGCAGCGCCTCACTGCAGGCGTCCTTCAGGGTGCGGCTGCCCGAGCTGACCGGCACCACCTCAGCCCCGAGCATCTCCATGCGGAAGACGTTGAGCCGCTGCCGCTCGATGTCCCGCTCACCCATGAACACGGTGGCCGGCATGCCCAGCAGCGCGGCCGCGGTCGCCGTGGCGACGCCGTGCTGGCCCGCTCCGGTCTCCGCGATCAGCCGCTGTTTGCCCATCCGCTTGGCCAGCAGTGCCTGCCCGAGCGCATTATTGATCTTGTGGGACCCGGTGTGCATGAGGTCTTCACGCTTCAGCAGCAGGGTGACGCCCAGCTCGGCCGACAGTCGCGTCGACCGGGTCAGCGCGGTCGGCCGCCCGGCGTAGCCGGACAGCACCCGGTCCAGCTCGGCATGGAAGGACGGATCCGCCCAGGCCGCCCGGAACGCCCGCTCGACCTCCTCGCACGCCGGTACCAACGACTCCGGCACGTACCGGCCGCCGAACTCGCCGAACCGCCCCGAACGTCCCGGATCCCGGGCGTCCGCGCCCGTGACCGCGCTCCCCGCCTGAGTCATACCCAACCTCACTGTTCTAGAACTGTTGAGCCCAGGTGTACCACATCTGGCTCGACAGTTCTAGAACAATTAGCGGCGCGGCACTCCCGCGAAGACGGCCAGCACACCGGCACCCCGGCGGCCAGTCCGAACGCGGTGCCGAAGCCGCCGACGCCGGCGGCCCGCCACACAGACCGGCTACGAACCGCACAGACCCTGCAGCGTCTGTGCCGCCGGCAACCGGTCTGTGTGACCCGAACGGTGATCCGAAAGGGCGGGCCCGGGGCGGAGTTCGAGTGGGCGCTGCGCAGGCTGGTCACCGGGGTCGGCACTATGGGCACATGGCACAGGTAACCGTCACCGCGCAGCGGGTGATCCACGGGCCGGTCGAGCAGGTCCGCACCGCGATCGCCGACTACCAGAGCACCCGGCCGAAGATCCTCACCGACCACTACAGCGACTACCAGCTCAAGGGTGGCGGGCACGGCGCCGGCAGCCTGGTGCACTGGAAGCTCGCGGCCACCGAGAAGCGGGTGCGCGACCAGCTCGTCGAGGTCAGCGAGGCCGACGGCGCACTGGTCGAGTCCGACCAGAACTCCAGCATGGTCACCACCTGGACGGTCAGCCCGGCCGACGGCGGACACAGCACCGTCGAGGTGCACACCACCTGGAACGGCGCCGGCGGCATCGGCGGATTCTTCGAGCGCACCTTCGCCCCGGCCGGCCTGCGGCGGATCTACGACGGCGTGCTCGGCAACCTGGACTCGGTCTTCCAGTCCGGCTGAGCAGCGCGAATCGAAGTGTCGGAAGGGGCAGCCTGCCGGTACCAGGTTGCTCCGGGCGCTCGCCGCGCTCGACTTCGTCACCGAGACCAGCCCGGGCACCTTCCGGCTGACCGGTACCGGCGCACGTGAGTGGCTAGTTGGGTTATGACCCCACTAGCCACTCACGGGTCTGGCACGTCAACGGCCGCGCATCGGGGCACCCCAGTCGGTCTGCTCGCGCAGCTGCCGCTTGAGGATCTTGCCGCCGGGGTTGCGGGGCAGCGGCTCCTCGCGCACCACGACGAACTGCGGGATCTTGAAGTCCGCGAGCCGATCACCGAGGTAGGCCAGGACCTCGCCGGGGTCGACGGTGCCGCCCGGCGCGGCCACCAACACCGCGCCCACCTTTTCGCCCATCACCGGGTCCGGCACCCCGACCACCGCCGCGTCGGCCACCCCGGGCGCTCCGGCCAGCGCGTTCTCCACCTCGACCGAATAGACGTTCTCGCCGCCCCGGTTGATCATGTCCTTGGCCCGGTCCACCACGTACACCAGGCCCTCGGCATCGATCCGGGCCAGGTCACCGGTGTGCAGCCAGCCGTCGACGAAGGTGTCCCTGCTGGCGTCCGGCTTGTTCCAGTACCCGGGCACCACGTTCGGCCCCCGGATGAGCAGCTCGCCGACGCCGGCACCGTCCGGCGCCTCGACCGCGAGGTCGACCACCGGCGCGGCGAAACCCACCGAGTCGGCGTGCTCGGCGGCCCACTCGTGCGGCAGGTACGTCGAGATCGAGGCCGTCTCGGTGAGCCCGAAGCCGTTGCCGACCCTGGCGTTCGGGAACCCCCTCATGATCCGGTGCACCAGGTCCGGCGCGATGGGGGCGCCGCCGTAGGACAGTCTGCGGACCGCGGTCACATCGAAGTCGCCGAAGTTCGGCTGCGCCATGGCCAGCGCGTAGATCGCCGGCACGGTGGTCAGCAGGTTGATCCGCTCGTCCACCACGGTGCGAAGGAACTGCTGCACGTTGAAGGCGGGCAGTACCACCGTGGTACCGCCGAGCGCCAGGTGCACCAGCAGTTGGCTGTTGCAGCCGGTGACGTGGAACAGCGGCACCGAGATCAACCCACGCTGCTCGGCGCCGGTCGAGCGGTCCACCTCGATCACCCGCAGCGCGGTCTCGATATTGGACAGGAAGTTCTCCTGGGTGGTCATCGCACCCTTGGGGAACCCGGTCGTGCCGCTGGTGTAGAAGATCGCGGCCAGGTCGCTGTGCTCCAGGTGCTCCGCCGCCTGGTGCGGCCCCTCCGGCAGCGGCTCGCCGGGGCGCAGCACCACCGCCGCGCCGGAGTCCGACAGCACGTACTCGATCTCCGGCTCGGCGAACCGGGTGTTCACCGGCACCGCCACCGCACCGGCCAGCTGGGTACCGAGGAAACCGAGCACCCAGTCGATCCCGGCCGGCAGCAGGTTGGCCACCCGGTCGCCCCGGCCGACCCCGGCGTCGGCCAGTCCGCCGGCAACGCTGGCGGCCCGGTCCCACAGCTGCCGGTAGCTCAGCCGCTCCGAGTCCGGGCGCCCGACCTCGACCAGCGCCTCGGCGTCCGGCGACCGCTCGACGCTGGTGCGCAGCATCTCCACCAGCGAGGACGGCAGGTCGGTGTAGTGCGCAAGGCCCCGGTCGTCGCGGGTGATCCCGGCGGAGTCGAAGGGCGCGTTGCCGCGCGGCGCAGACCGGGCCGCCTCCGGGCCGGCCGAACCCACCGGGCTCACCCCGCCGCCGTGAAGTAACGCCTCGGGTTGTCCACCAGCATGGTGTGGATCTGGTCCTCGGCCACGCCCTGCTCGCGCAGTGCGGGCAGCACGTCCTTGCTGATGTGGCGGTAGTGCCAGTTCGGGGCGGCCGCCTTGAGCATCTGCTGGGACGCCTCGCCGGAGAAGAAGTCCATGTAGCAGGCGGCGTCGTGGCCGAGCACGATCCGGTCCGCGTAGCCCTGCGCGCACAGGGCGACGATGGTGGCCACCCGGTCGGCGGTGGGGTTGTACATGTCCAGGCCGAAGCGGTCGCAGCCGATGGACGCGCCCTGATCCATGATCCATTTGAGGTAGCCGGTGTCGTTGCTGTCCCCGGCGTGCCCGACGACCACCTTGGTCAGGTCCACGTTGTGCTTGGCGTAGAACTCCAGCGCGAGCCGGCCGGTCTGGTGGGCGGCGTTGGTGTGCACGGTGATCGGGACGCCGGTCTCCTGGTGCGTCTCGCAGATCGCCGTCTGCACCCGGGTCTGGTCCGGGGTGAGCCCGGCCTCCTCCACCACACACTTGAGGAACGCGGCCTTGACGCTGGTACCGCTGATGCCCTCGCGGATGTCGCCGACGAACATCTCGGTCATCAGCTCCGGCCCGCCGAGCAGGGTGCCCGGGCCGCGGTAGTGGAAGAAATGCGGGATGTGGTCGAACGTGTAGAGCCCGGTGGCGGCGATGATGTTGATGTCCACCTCGGCGTTGACCCGCTGCACCCGCGGGATGTAGCGACCCAGCCCGACGACGGTCGGGTCGACGATGGTGTCGACGCCGGCGGCCTTGAGCTTGCCGAGCTTGGCCACCGCGTCGGCAACGCGTTCGTCCTCGTCCCACCACTGCTGGCCGTAGTTCTGCATCACATCCGCGGTGAGCACGAAGACGTGCTCGTGCATGAGCGTCGTGCCCAGCCTGTCCAGCTCGACCGGACCCCGGACCGTTTCTACCGCTGCCATCCAACGCACCTCCCGCGCCCAGCCCCGGTGCTGGGTTACCTCCCACCTCACGCCGGGCGGGTTCATCATCATGGTGGGGTGTCGAGCGCGGGGTCAATGCGACCGACCGGGCGGCAGCTAAGGTCCCGTCGTGGCCCTCCCCGAGCTCACCAGCGCTGGGCTCACCAGCGTGGAGCTGTTCAGCGGCGGCGGCGGCTTGGCGCTCGCCATGCACCGGGCCGGGTTCCATCACCTGCTGGTCAACGAACTGGAACGGCGGCCCTGCGAGACGCTGCGGGTCAACGGCGCCGCGAGCCGGCCTGGCGCCCCGCACGGTTGGCCACTGGTGCCCGGTGACGTGCGGGCGGTCGACTTCACGCCGCTGGCGGAGCGGGTGGACGTGGTGGCCGGCGGTGTGCCCTGTCAGCCGTGGAGCCTCGGCGGCGCGCACCGCGGCTGGGACGACCAGCGCAACCTGTGGCCGGAGCTGTTCCGCTGCGTGCGGGAGACCCGGCCGAAGGCGGTGCTCGCGGAGAACGTCCGGGGGCTGCTGCGGCCGTCCTTCCAGCCGTACTACTCCTACATCCTGCGCGAGCTCGCGCTGCCGTTCGAGCGGCGGGTGGACGGCGAGGACTGGCGGGACCACGACCGCCGGCTGACCAAGTCACTGGACCGGGACCGGGTCGATCCCGGGGAGCGCTACGACGTGTGGTGCCTGCCGGTGAACGCCGCCGACTACGGGGTGCCGCAGGTCCGGCAGCGGGTGTTCGTGGTGGCCTTCCGCCGTGACCTCGGGTTGACCGACTGGTGCCCGCCCACGCCGACGCACTCCGAGGCCGCGCTGGCCGTCACCAAGGCCGACGGGTCCTACTGGGCGCGGCACGGGCTGCCGGACGCGCCGCCCTTTGCTCTGCGTAGGGATACGCAACAGCCCGGTGTCGCCGGGTCGGCAGCTCAGCTGACGAACGGGTCGAGGAGCGAGCTGGCTCCGTGGCGCACCGTGCGGGATGCCATCGCCGACCTGCCCGAGCCGCCGGAACCGTTCGAGGACCGCGTCGAGCACCCGGACTGGCTGCACCACTACGGCTGGCCCGGCGCCCGCGTCTACCGGGGTCACACCCCGAACGAGCTGGACCGCCCGGCCAAGACCGTCAAGGCCGGGGTGCACGGGGTGCCCGGCGGGGAGTCCGTACTGCGCCGCGACGACGGTTCGGTCCGGTACCTGACGGTGCGTGAGGTGGCCCGGATCATGACCTTCCCGGACAACTGGTGGCTGGCCGGCCCGCGCGGCGAGCAGATGCGCCAACTCGGCAACGCCGTGCCGGTGACCCTGGGCGAGGTGCTGGCGACCGCCGTGCACGCCGCACTCGCCGGTAGCGGCACGGCGTGACCAGCTCGGGGGCAGGCGCGCCGAGGATCGCCGAGCGGCCAGCGTTGATCTTCGATCTCGGCGGTGTCCTGATCGACTGGAGCCCCCGGTACCTGTTCGACACGCTCCTCGCGGACCCCGCCCGGCGCGAGCACTTCCTGACGGTGGTGTGCCCGCCCGCGTGGAACCTCGAGCTCGACCGCGGCCGCCCGTTCGAGCAGGCGGTCCGGGAGCGAACCGAGCAGCACCCGGACTGGGCCGCGTACATCCACGCCTACTGGCGGCGCTGGGACGAGATGCTGGGCGGCCTGATCCCGGGGATGGAAGACCTGGTCGGCGAGCTGCGCGCCGCGGGCGCCGCGCTCTACGCGATCACGAACTGGTCGGCCGAGACGTTCCCGCTGGCCCGCGAGCGGTTCCCGGTACTGGGCGTGTTCGACGGCGCGGTGGTCGTCTCCGGCGAGGTCGGCCTGGTCAAGCCCGAGCCCCGGATCTACGAGCTGGCGCTGGAGCGCTTCGGCCTGCGGCCCGAGCAGTGCCTGTTCATCGATGACAACGAGCCGAACGTCGCCGGCGCCCGCCGCGTGGGGATCGCCGCGACCCGGTTCGTCGACGCACCGACCCTGCGCGCCCACCCCGCGGTCGCCGCCCACCTGACCGGCGCGTGACTCACGCGCGCGGGCCCAGCCTGGCGTTGCGGCCAGCTCGACTACTGGTCCTTCGAGGCGAGCCCCTCGGGCGCGGCGGCGATGGCGCGCTGGATCGCCTCGGCCAGCGCCAGCGCGGTCTCCTCCGTGAGCTCCAGGGCGACGCGCGCGGCGGGGCCCAGCGCCGGGTTGAGCACGTCGATGTTCACGGTGTGCCCGTACTGGGCGTGCACCGGGTGGTCCACGTAGACGGTCGCCTCCCGCGCGCCGAACCAGCCGCGGGCACCCTTGGCGCTGCCGTCGACGGAGATCTTCTCGGTCAGGTAGGTGCACATGGCGGCCTCCTCAGGCGGACAGGTTGGTGCCGAAGAACGTGAGGATCTGGCGCCAGCCATCGACGGCGGCCTCCGGCCGGTACGCGGGCCGGTCGACGGAGAAGAACGAGTGCCCGGTGCCGTCGTAGCTGTGGAACTCGTGCGGCTTGTCCAGCTTGGTCAGCTCGGCGTCCAGCGCGGCCACCGAGTCCTGGTCCGGGAACCTGTCGTCCTTGCCGAACAGCCCCAGCAGCGGTGCGCTCAGGTTCGGCGCCAGGTGCAGGATCGGCTGCATGTGCTTGGGCATGCCCTCCGGCGGGTCCTCCACGACGAAGGCGCCGTAGCAGTCGACGGCCGCGTCCACCGGCAGCGAGCAGGCCGCGAGGAAGGTGTGCCGCCCACCCGAGCAGTAGCCGATCACGCCGATCTTCCCGTTGGCGCCGTCCAGCGCCTTGAGGTGGTCCGATGCCCCGGACACGTCGCCGACCAGCCGCTCGTCCGGCACGCCGCCGAGCGCGCGCACAGCGGCCGCCGCGTCGTCCGGGTCCGCGCCGGGCGCCTCGCGGGCGTACAGGTTCGGGCACAGCGCGTTGTAGCCCTCCACCGCGAACCGGCGGACGATCTCCTTGGTCGCCGCGTCGTAGCCGGGCATGTGGTGGATCACCACCACCCCGCCGCGGGACCCGCCGTCCAGCGGGCGGGCCAGGTAGGCCTCGATCCGGTCGCCGCCGTGACCGCTGATGGTGACCGTGCCGGCGATGATCGCGTCGGTCAGCCCGTCGGTGTTCGGAGAGCTCATGCCTGGGTCCTCTCGGTGTTCTGGTCGGCTGTCTCGGTGCTCTGGTCGGGCGTTTCGGTGCTCTGCTCGGGTGTCTCGGTGCGCACCGCGCCGCCCCGGAAGAACGAGGCGAGCGCGGAGATCACCGCCATGGCGGCGGCCGCTGTGAACACCGTAACCAGACCGTGGTGGAACGGCTCGGAGATCAACTGAGGAAAGAACTCAGTACCGGTCAGGGCGTCGCGGTTGGCGGCCGGCAGCGTGGGCAGCACCCCGCTGGGGCCGAGCAGGTGCGCGATCGGGTTGGCGCCGAGGAACGCGGCGAACAGCGTGCTCACCGGCGGCAGGTTGGCCACGTCGGCGGCGACCGCGGCCGGCACACCCTGGGCCCGCAGCCCGGCCGACAGGGTCTGCGGCAGCGAGCCGGCCAGCCCGACGACCATGAGTGAGAAGAACACCCCGATGGACAGGGCGGTGCCCGAGTTCTGGAAGGTCGACCGCATGCCGGACGCGACGCCGCGCTCCCCCGGCGGCACGCTGCTCATCACCCCGGAGGTGTTCGGCGCGGAGAACATGCCCTGCCCGATACCGCTCAGCGCCAGCAGCGCCGCGAACACCGGGTAGGAGAAGTTGACCGGCAGCGCCTGCAGCCCGAGGAACGCGCCGGCCATCAGCAGCAGCCCGGAGGTGGCCAGGGTCCGCGAGCCGAACCGGTCGGACAGGAAGCCCGACGTCGGCCCGGCGAGCAGGAAACCGGCGGTCAGCGGCAACATGTAGATCCCGGCCCACAGTGGTGTCTGCTCGAAGCTGTAGCCGTGCAGCGGCAGCCAGATGCCCTGCAGCCAGATGATCATCATGAACTGCAGGCCGCCGCGGGCGATCGCGGTGAGCAGCGCGGCCAGGTTGCCGGCGGCGAACGCGCGCACCTTGAACAGCGCCAGCCGGAACATCGGCTCGGCCACCCAGGTCTCGATCACGGCGAAGATCACCAGCAGCAGCACGCCGACCGCGATGCCACCGCGCACCATGGGGTTCGACCAGCCGGTGGAGTGCCCGCCGTAGGGCTGGATGCCGTAGGTGATCGAGGCCAGGATGATCCCGGCGCCGGCCGCGAAGGTGATGTTGCCCGGCCAGTCGATCCGGGCCGCCCTCGGGCTGCTCACCTCGCGCAGGCTGCGGTAGGACCACACGGTGCCGAGCAGACCGAACGGCACGCTGATCCAGAACACCGCCCGCCAATCGATCTCGGCGAGCAGTCCGCCGGCGAGCAGGCCGAGGAACTGGCCGGCCAGCGCACTGATCTGGTTGACCCCGAGCGCCATGCCGCGCTGTTCGGACGGGAACGCGTCGGTCAGGATGGCCGCCGAGTTCGCGGTGAGCATCGAGCCGCCGACCGCCTGCAGCACCCGCCAACCGATCAGCCACAGTGCGCCCTGCCCCCCGTGCAGCGGGTCGAAGGACAGCGCCACGGACGCCACACTGAAGATCATAAAGCCCCGGTTGTACATCTTGACACGGCCGAACATGTCGCCGAGCCGACCCAGCGCCACCACCAGAACGGCCTGCACCAGCAGGTAGCCCAGGATCATCCAGAGCAGGTAGCCGATGTTGCCGGGATCCAGCGGGTCCAGCCCGATGCCGCGGAAGATCGCCGGCAACGCGATGATCACGATCGAGCCGTCCATCGTGCTCATCAGCACGCCGAGTGTGGTGTTGGACAGCGCCACCCACTTGTACCGGTCGTCGCGGACCGGGGGCGGCCCGAGCAACTCGGTCAACGCCACACCACCAGGTCGATAGTTAGCACAACTACGTAACTTAGCCGGAGCGTCGGAATCCGTCGACCTCCGCGACCGAGGACCGTCCTAGTCCGGCTCGGTGACCACGGCCAGGACCTGGCCGGTGTCGACCTGGGTGCCGGCCCGCACCGGGAGCTCGGTCAGGGTGCCGGCTCGCGGGGCGGTGACGGTGTGTTCCATCTTCATCGCCTCCACCACGATCAGCGGCTGGCCGGCGGTCACCTCGGCGCCGGGCTCGGCGAGCACGCGGAGCACCGAACCGGGCATCGGCGCGAGCAACGAGCCGGCGGCCACCGCCTCGGTGGGGTCGGGGAACCGGGGCACCTCGCGCAGCGCGCTCGACCCGCCCGGGCCGTCGACGTACACCTCGACTCCGGAGCCGACCCCGGCCCCGTCCACCCGGTGCACCGCATAGGCCCGGCGCACCCCGTCGACCTCGAGGGTCACCGAGTCCGGGCTCGCCGCGAGCAGCCGCACCGACTCCCCGAGCGGCTCGCCGTCGACGGTGGCCCACAGCCCGTCACGGCCGAACCGGTACGCCACCTCGAACGTCCGCCCCGCCTCGGCGTAGCGCACCCGCTGCCCGGCCCCGCCGACGTTGCGCCACCCGGACGGCACACCGGGCAGCACGGACGCCGCCGCCCGGCTGGCCGCCTGCCCCGCCAGCGCCGCCGCCACCGCGTGCACCCGTGAGTGGTATTGGTCGCTATGGCGACCAATACCACTCACGGGGTCGTGGCGGGTGAGGTAGCCGGTGTCGGTGCGGCCGGCCAGGAAGTCGGGCTCGCGCAGGATGGTGACCAGCAGGTCGCGGTTGGTGGTGACGCCGTGGATCCGGGCGCCGGCCAGCGCGCGGGCCAGCCGGCGGGCGGCGTCGGCGCGGGTGCGGCCGTGCGCGATCACCTTGGCCAGCATCGGGTCGTAGTGCGGACCGACCACCGAGCCTGGCGCCACGCCGGCGTCCACCCGGATACCGGGACCGGGCGGCACCGCGAAGTCGTGCAGTGTGCCGGTGGCGGGCAGGTACCCGGCCGGCACGTCCTCGGCGTAGAGCCGCACCTCGATGGCGTGCCCACCGATCCGCGCGCCGAGCACCTCCGGCGGCAGCGCCTCCCCCTCGGCGATCCGCAGCTGCAGCTCCACCAGGTCCAGTCCG
>DASYLM010000541.1:0-11466 GCA_036009565.1 Pseudonocardia sp.
CGGCGCCGGCGGCGGCCAACAGCTCCGCGTGCTCGGCGTAGCCGAAGCTGAACGCCGACCCGCCGGCGATCGCCACCACCGGCCGGATCCCGCCCGGCTTCGCCGCCTGCCGACCGGACGGCTCGGCCCCGGACGGCTCCACCCCCGACGGCTCGACCCCCGACGGCAGGGCTCCGGACGGCTCGGCCCCCCACGGCAGGGCCACCTCGGCGGCGGCCTCCCAGGCAGGCACGTCGGCCAGCACCGGGACGGCGGCGGCCAGCACCGCGTCCAGGTCCACGTGGCGGGCGACCAGCTCGGCCATCGCGTCCACCGCAGCGATCGCGGCCGCGCCGTGCTCGGCGGCGGTGACCAGCCCCAGATGGCGAGAGGGCACCGCGAGCTCGTCGCGGCGCGGCAGTGCGCCGAGCACCGGCAGCCCCACCTCGGCGCAGGCGTCCCGCAGCACCTGCTCGTGCCGGGGGCTGCCGACCTGGTTGAGCACCACGCCGGCCAGCCGGGTGCCCGGCCGGTAGGTGACGAACCCGTGCAGCAACGCGGCCAGACTGCGGCTCTGCCCCCTGGTATCCACCACGAGCAGCACCGGGGCGCCGAGCAGCCGGGCCACGTGCGCGGTGGAGCCGTCGGCGACCTCGTCGGCGGCCTGCCCGGGGTACCGGTCGGCGCTGGGCCCGATCCGCCCGTCGAACAGCCCCATCACGCCCTCGACCACGGCGATCTCGGCACCGCCCGCACCGTGCCGGAACAACCCCGGTACCCGGTGCTCGCCGACCAGCACCGGGTCCAGATTGCGGCCGGGGTGCCCGGTGGCCAGCGCGTGATAGCCGGGATCGATGTAGTCCGGGCCGACCTTGAACGGGGCTACCGAGGTGCCCCGCCGGCGCAGCGCGGCCATCAGGCCGGTGGCCACCGTGGTCTTGCCGGTGCCGGATGCGACGCCGGCGATCACGATTGCCCTGCTCATGACCGGCACGCTACGCGGCCCACCGGGCGCACCGGCACGTCGGCGGTGCGCGCCCGGCGGATCGGGTCGCTCGACTCGCGCCGACCGACACCCCCTCGACCGTGAACGGTTCACTCGTTCTGGTGTAATTTGACCGCCTGACAGTCACCGCATCACACCGACCGGACGGCGGTAGCCCTCTTTTGGAGGACTACGAGCGAGATCATCTTCGTGCGACAGTGAGCATCGACGGATCCCCCGCCGTCGCGCTCCCCACCACAAGCAGCCTTCGAGGAGTAACCGTGCGGGTACGTGCCCTGGTCATCGCACTGGCCGCTGCAGCGACCTGTGTGGTCACCGGAGCGGTCGGTGGGTCACCTGCCGCGCAGGCCCGGGACTGCGGCCACCCGCACGGCCCACTGGTGGCCTACGGGCACAGCTACCTGCTCTCCCCGCAGCTCGGTGGCGCACCGGCCAGCTACGCGACACTGGCCGCCGCCGCGATGCGGGTCAAGCCGGTCATCCGCGCGGTCAACGGCGGCACCACGCTGAACGTGGACAGCCTGGTACACAGCGGCAAGACCCGCTGGGTCCCCGGCACCTCCGACCTGGTGGTGATCGACTCCGCGATCAACGACATCAAGAACAAGCTGCCCACCGAGGAGTGGACCGGTGCATTGCGGCGCGTGCTGAGTGCCTTCGCGGACGGGCCCGTGCCGGTGATCCTGCTGGTCCGCCCGCTGCAGGTGCTCGCGCCGTCGCACCCGGGACACAACCCCAAGGTCATCGCCGCGTACGCCGCCGCGCAGCGCAAGGTGGCCGCGCAGTTCGCCGCGGTGCGGATCGTGGATGCGGCCAGTGGCTGGAACCCGAGGCTGGATCTCTCGGCGGACGGCATCCACCCCACCGCCCTGGGCGAGGTACACATCGCCACGGCCGTGCAAAGCGTCGCCCAGCGCGCGCTCTGCTCCCCGTGACCGTGCTCCCCGTGACCGCACTCCCCGTGACCGTGCTCCCCGTGACGGCGGCGGCGGCGCGCACCGGCTGACTCCGACCACCGCCGCGCGCCCCGGCCCGCTCACCACTCGATGCCGCGCTGACCCTTCTGGCCGGCGTCCATCGGGTGCTTGACCTTGGTCGTGCTCAGCACCAGGTCGGCCGCCTCGATCAGTTCGGCGGGCGCGTCCCGCCCGGTGATCACCACGTGCTGCCGGCCGTCCCGCGCGGTGAGCACCTCGACCACCTCCGCGACGTCGACCCACCCCCATTTCAGCGGGTAGGTGAACTCGTCGAGCACGTACATCTCGTGCGCCTGCGTCTCGATCCGCCGCCGGATCTCCCGCCAGCCCTCCACGGCGGCCGCCGCATGGTCGGTCTCGGTGCCCTGCTTGCGCGCCCAGGACCAGCCCTCGCCCATCTTGTGCCACTCCACCGGGCCGCCCTCGCCGGTCTCGTCGTGCACCCGGCCGAGCGCGCGGAACGCGGCCTCCTCACCGACCTTCCACTTCGCCGACTTCACGAACTGGAACACGCCGACCGACCAGCCCTGGTTCCAGGCCCGCAGTGCCATGCCGAACGCGGCGGTGGACTTTCCCTTCATCTCACCGGTGTGCACCATCAGCAGCGGGCGATTGCGCCGCTGGCGGGTGCTCAGCCCGTCCTGGGGAACCTCAACGACCTGGCCCTGTGGCACTGCACCGTCTCCCTTCAGCCCCGGGGAGCTACGGCCTGGCGACCGTCAACCACCCGAGGTGCATCCTCGTCGCGTCAATTCTCACGCTTCGCGCGGTCTGGAACCCGGCGGCCGCGAAGAGGCCCCGGACCTGCGAGTCGACCTCGTAGAGCAGGTGGCCTTCCTTCGGGAAGCCACGCCGGGCCGGCGCGGGCATGTCCTGGCGGCAGCGGTAGCCGAGCCCCACCAGCCCGTCCTCGGTCACCGCGCGGCGCAGCCAGCTGAGCACCTCGACGGGCTGATGCCAGAAGTAGAGCACGTGCACCGCCACGATCAGGTCCACCGGGGTGTCCAGCTGCTCCACGCCGCCCCGGCGCAGGGCGAGCCGGCCGGACCGGACGGCGGCGGCGTTGCGTGACCTGCTCTGCGCCAGCATCTCCGGGGACAGGTCGATACCGAGCACCTCCGCCTCGGGGAACCGCCGCAGCAGCGCCGCCAGCCCCACCCCGGGGCCGCATCCGACCTCGGCAATCCGCCGCGCCCCGCCGTGCAGCGCGCTCAGCCGGTCCGCCACCTCGATGTTGAAGGCCCGGTTGCCGCGCGCCATCAGGCCGCCGACCAGCCGACCGCCCGCGCCGGAGGGACGGCTGAACTGCCGGCCGGTGAATCCCATAGCCGCACAGCATGCTGGCTGACCCGGTCCGCGGATACCCCAAAGGGGGTACCAGCAGACCGTCGGCCGGGGCGTCTCAAGCCGCGCGAGCAGCCCGCACCACGCCGGTGACCCGCTCGGCGGACAGCTCGCCCACCGTCACCACCGGGCCTGCGGCGGCCGCCGCCAACCGGCCGGCCAGCCCCAGCCGGACCGGGCCGGACTCGCAGTCCACCACGACCGTCGCCACCCCGTCACCGGCGAGCAGAGCGGCCGCGCGCAACGCGTCGGACAGCGGGTCGCCGCCGGGGCGCACCGCGACCGTGGCACGTCCGTCGGTGAGCAGCACCAGCAGCGCGCGGCGCCTGGGGTCGCGCAGCCGTTCCGCGGCCAGCACCCGGCGGGCCCGCAGCAGCCCGTCGGCCAGCGGCGTCCGGCCACCGGTGCGCAGCCTGTTGAGCCGGGTCACCGCCGCCGGCACGGACGAGGTGGGCGGCAGCAGGAGCTCCGCTCCACCGGCCCGGAAGGTCACCAGGCCGACCTTGTCCCGGCGCTGGTAGGCGTCCCGCAGCAGGGACAGCACCGCGCCGCTGACCGCCGCCATCCGCCGCCGGGCGGCCATCGAGCCGGACGCGTCCACCACGAACAGCACGAGGTTGCCCTCGCGGCCCTCGCGGACGGCGTGCCGCAGGTCGTCGCGGCGCACCCGCAGCCCCGGCCCCCGGTGCCCCCGCGCGCGCTGGTGCGGCGCGGCGGCCAGCACGGTGGCCGGCAGGTGCAGGTCGGCGGCCCGGTGCGGGTTGTCGGAGGCGGCGCGGACCACCCGGCCCTGATCGGTACGGGCCCGCGACCGCCGCCCGGGAGCGCCCTCACCCACCCCGGGCACGGTCAGCAGTCGGGCCCGGAACGGCGGCGCCGGGGCCGGCGCCGGTCGGGTCGGGCCGTCGCCGGCGGCGGAACCCGGTCCGCGCGGGGCCGGCTCGGCGGGTGGCGGCGCACCGCCCCCGTCCGGACCCTCCGGCCCGCCGTCGTCCGGCCCGCCATCATCCGGGCCATCCGGGCCATCCGGGCCGGTCGGGCCACCGCCGTCCGGGCCGTCCGGTGGGCCCGCCGGGGGCGCCGGCGGCCGGGTCTGCTGGGCGGCCTGGTCCAGCGCGTCGTCCAAGGCACCCTCGTCCAGCCCCGGCTCGTCGAACGGGTCCCGCCGCCGGCGGTGCGGCAGGGCCAGCCGGGCCGCCACCCGGACGTCCTGCTCGGTCACCTCGGCCGCGCCACGCCAGGCCGCGTGCGCAACCGCGGTGCGTGCGGTCACCAGGTCGGCCCGCATGCCGTCCACCTCGAACGCCGCGCAGAGCGCCGCGATCCGGCGCAGCTCGGTGTCCGGCAGCAGGACACCGGCCAGTCGCTGCCTGGCCTCGACGATCTGGCCGGCGAGCTCCTCCTCGGCCGCCCGCCAGCCGGCGGCGAACCCGGCGGGATCGGCCTCGAAGGCCAGCCGCCGCCGGATCACCTCGACCCGCAGCTCCACATCCCGGGCGGCGGTGACCTCCACGGTCAGCCCGAACCGGTCGAGCAGCTGCGGCCGCAGCTCGCCCTCCTCCGGGTTCATGGTGCCCACCAGCAGGAACGAGGAGGCATGCGACAGCGACACGCCGTCCCGCTCCACATGGGCCCGGCCCATCGCGGCGGCGTCCAGCAGCAGGTCGACCAGGTGGTCGTGCAGCAGGTTGACCTCGTCGACGTAGAGCACGCCCCGGTGCGCCGCGGCCAGCAGCCCTGGCTGGTAGGCGCGCACCCCCTCGGACAGGGCCCGTTCCAGGTCGAGCGAGCCGATCAGCCGGTCCTCGGTGGCGCCGACCGGAAGCTCGATCAGCCGGGAGCGGCGGCGCTCGGTGGGAGTGCCGGACGGGTGCGGGCCGTCCGGGCAGCCCGGGTCGGGGTCCGCCGGGTCGCAGCCGAACCGGCAGTCCAGCACGCAGTCGCGGGAGGGCAGCAAACCGGCCAGTGCGCGCACCACGGTGGACTTGGCGGTGCCCTTCTCACCCCGGACCAGTACCCCGCCGATCGTCGGGTGCACCGCGGTGAGCAGCAGCGCCAGCCGCATGTCGTCGTGCCCGACGACGGCTGAGAAGGGGAACAGCGGACGAGCGGGACCACCGAGCTCGACGCTCACCAAGCCCCCGGGCCCGGGCCGTCGCGGTGGCTCATCTGGCGTGCTCGCGCTTGACCCGGCGCATCGACACGTGCTCGACACCGTCGGTGTCGAACGACTCCCCGGTGCGGACGAAGCCGTAGCGCTCGTAGAAGTCGACCAGGTAGAGCTGCGAGTCGGCGACGCACTTGCCGTCGCCCACCTCGGCGAGCACCGCGTCCATCAGCTGGCGGCCGAGCCCGTGCCCACGAACGTCCTTGGCCAGGCACAGGCGGCCGATCCGGTAGCTGCCGTCGGGCTCCTTGAGCAGCCGCACACAGCCGAGGACCGGCTCCGGCTGGCCGTGCCCACCCAGCCAGTAGTGCCGCGCGCGAGGCTCGAGGTCGCGCCCGTCCAGCTCGGCGTAGGCGCACTTCTGCTCGACGACGAACACGTCGACGCGGAGCCGGAGCAGCGCGTAGAGCGTGGCCGGGTCGAGGTCCGCGGCCCAGGACCGGTGGACCGTGGCGGAATACTGTTCGCTGCTCACAGCCCCTTGCTACCAGACTGTGAAGCACCTATGCGACATCAGGGCGGCAGACCGGATAGATCTCACTCCGCGCACCGCGCCAGAGGTAGCCCGGCCGGGTGGTGCCCCGGACGGCGGGGCCCCACCCAGCAGGGCGGAGCCGAGGAACGGCTCCGCCGTCAGCGACCGCGGCCTGACCATCCCCCACGGTGGTCAGTCGCAACGCATCCGGGATGTCGGCACCGGCACAGGGGCTGTTACCGGTTCGGCGAAATCGTCAGCGTTCGGCCGACCGGACCACCCATTCGGCCCAATCCGGCGCCCCCGAGTGCCGCCGGCAGCTCAGGCTAATGTCGGTTCCGTGCGCCACTTCGACCTAGTGATCATCGGTTCCGGCTCGGGGAACACCCTGCCTGACGAGCGGTTCGCCGCGCTGGACATCGCCATCGTCGAGGAGGGTGTGTTCGGCGGGACCTGCCTGAACGTCGGTTGCATCCCGACGAAGATGTACGTCTACGCCGCCGACATCGCCCGCAAGATCGCCACCGCGGACCGGTTCGGCATCGACGCGACGGTGGACAAGTTCCGCTGGGTGGACATCAGGGACCGCATCTTCAGCCGCATCGACCCGATCTCCGAGGGCGGCCGGGGCTACCGGGAGAGCGGCTCGCCGAACATCACGCTCTACACCGGGCACGCCGAGTTCACCGGGCCGAAACAGCTGGTCGTGGCCTTCCCGGACGGTCGGCGCGAGGAAATCAGCGCCGACCGGTTCGTGCTGGCCGCCGGCTCCCGGCCGGTCATCCCGAGTGCGATCGCCGAGTCCGGCGTGCCGTTCCACACCTCCGACACGGTGCTGCGGCTCGACGAGCTGCCCAGCCGGATGGTGATCGTCGGCGGCGGCTACATCAGCGCCGAGTTCGCCCACGTGTTCTCCGCGCTCGGGGTCGAGGTGACGATCGTGACGCGCGGGCCGGCTCTGCTGCGGCACCTGGACGAGACGCTGTCCGAACGGTTCACCGAGCTGGCCGTGCAGCGCTGGGACGTCCGGACCAATGTGCAGCCGGTGGGCTGCCTGGAGCGCACCGACACCGGGATCCAGCTGGCGCTGTCCGACGGCAGCATCGCCGACGGCGACCTGCTGCTGGTGGCGGCCGGCCGGATGCCGAACGGTGACCGGCTCGGCCTGGAGGCGGCCGGGGTGGCGGTCGAACCGGGCGGCCGGGTGGTCGTCGACGAGTACCAGCGCACCACGGTCGAGGGGATCTACGCACTCGGCGACCTGAGCTCGCCGCACCTGCTCAAGCACGTGGCCAACCACGAGGCGAAGGTGGTCGCGCACAACCTGCTGCACCCGGACGCGCCCAGGCGCACCGACCACCGGTTCGTGCCGGCCGCCGTGTTCACGTCCCCGACGCTGGCCTCGGTGGGGTTGACCGAGGCGGAGTGCCGGCAGCGGGGCATCCGCTACGTCCGGGCCATCCAGGACTACGGCTCGGTCGCCTTCGGCTGGGCGATGGAGGACACCACCGGGTTCTGCAAGCTGCTCGCCGACCCGGCGACGGGGCAGCTGCTCGGGGCGCACCTGCTCGGCCCCGAGGCGTCCACGGTCATCCAGCCGCTGATCCAGGCGATGTCGTTCGGCCTGCCGGTCAGGGAGATGGCGCACGGGCAGTACTGGATCCACCCGGCGCTGCCCGAACTGATCGAGAACGCCCTGCTCAGCCTGCCGTTGGACTAGCCACCGGGGCGCCGGGCGGCACGAACGGCAGGTCCGGCGGGGCGCCGTGCTCGATCAGCCGCCAGAGGGCGTCGGTGTCCAGGTGCCGCTCGACCAGGTCTCCGAGCAGGTCGAGCTGGCCGGCGCGCACCTCGGCGAAGCGGGTGTCGCCGGCCGGGGTGAAGCCGGCCGGCACCGACCCGGACACCCGGTGCAGCAGCGCGCGGCGGAAGCCGTCGTTCTCCAGCAGACCGTGCCAGTGGGTGCCGAGGACCGCGCCGGCGTCGGCCCCCTCCCCCACCCCGTCCGCCCCGGTGACCAGCGGCGACTCACCGCTGCGCAGCACCCGGCCGTGGTGGATCTCGTAACCGTGCACCGGGTGGCCCAGCGCGCTGCCGGTCGGCCGGGCCAGCCGCTTGCGTTCCTCGAAGTGGATCTCCATATCGAGCAGCCCCAGGCCGTCGACCGCACCCCGCCCCGACTCGACCGGGTCCACGATCCGCCGGGCCAGCATCTGGTAGCCGCCGCAGATGCCCAGTACCGGGCGCCCGGCGCGGGCGTGCGCGACCAGGGCGTCGGCCAGCCCGGTGCCGCGCAGCCAGCCCAGGTCGGCCACCGTGGACTTCGAGCCGGGCAGCACCACCAGGTCGGCGTCGGCCAGCCGCGACGGCTCGGTCACGTAGCGCACCGCGACCCCGGGCTCGCAGGCCAGCGCCTCGACGTCGGTGGCGTTGGAGATCCGGGGCAGCCTGGGCACGGCCACCCGCAGCCAGCGCGCGCCGACCGGCGGCGGCGGCCGGCCCACCACGCCGTCCGCGACGTAGGACAGCGAGTCCTCGGCGTCCAGCCAGAGCCGGTCGTCGAAGGGCAGCACGCCGTAGCTGGGCCGCCCGGTGAGCGCGCGTAGCTGGCGCAGCCCGGGTTCCAGCAGGCTCTGGTCGCCGCGGAACTTGTTGATCACGAACCCGGCGACGAGTGCCTGGTCGGCTGCGTCCAGCAGGGCGAGGGTGCCGAACAGGTGCGCCAGCACGCCGCCGCGGTCGATGTCACCGACCACCAGCACCGGCAGCCCGGCGGCGCGCGCCAGCCCCATGTTGGCGATGTCGTTGGCCCGCAGGTTGATCTCGGCGGGCGAGCCGGCGCCCTCGCAGACCACGACGTCGTAGTCCCGGCGCAGCCCGGCCAGGGTGTCCACCACCGTGCTCAGCAGCGCGCCCTTGCGCTCGACGTAGGACCGCGCGCTGACCGTGCCGTCCACCTGACCGAGCACCACGACCTGCGACGATCGGTCGCTGCCCGGTTTGAGCAGCACCGGGTTGAACCGGACCGACGGCTCGAGCCCGCACGCCGCGGCCTGCATCGCCTGCGCCCGGCCGATCTCACCGCCGTCCGGGGTGACCACCGAGTTGTTCGACATGTTCTGCGCCTTGAACGGCGCCACCTTGACCCCGGTGCGCGCCAACCAGCGGCACAGCCCGGTGACCAGCACGCTCTTGCCGGCGTCGGAGGTCGTCCCGGCGACCAGCAGGGCTCCCCGGCTCACTGGGAGGCGCTCACGGCAGGGTGAGGATCTCCGAGCCGGTGTCGGTGACCAGGATGGTGTGCTCGAACTGGGCGGTGCGCTTGCGGTCCTTGGTGACCACGGTCCAGCCGTCGTCCCAGATGTCGTAGTCGATGGTGCCCAGGTTGATCATCGGCTCGATGGTGAACGTCATGCCCGGCTCGAGCAGCGTGTCCACGTCCGGGGCGTCGTAGTGCAGCACGACGAGCCCGGAGTGGAAGCTGCGCCCGATGCCGTGCCCGGTGAAGTCGCGCACCGTGCCGTAGCCGAAGCGCTTGGCGTAGGACTCGATGACCCGGCCGACCACGTTGAGCGGGCGACCCGGCCGCACCGCCTTGATCGAGCGCATCATCGCCTCGTGGGTGCGCTCCACCAGCAGCCGGTCCTCCTCGGCGACGTCGCCGGCCAGGAAGGTCGCGTTGGTGTCGCCGTGCACCCCACCGATGTAGGCGGTCACGTCGATGTTCACGATGTCGCCGTCCGCGATCACCGTGGTGTCCGGGATGCCGTGGCAGATGACCTCGTTGAGGCTGGTGCAGCAGCTCTTCGGGAAGCCCCGGTAGCCCAGCGTGGACGGGTAGGCACCGTGGTCGACCAGGTACTCGTGCACCACCCGGTCGACCTCGTCGGTGGTCACCCCGGGTGCCACCACCTCGCCGCCGGCGGCCAGCGCCCGCGCCGCGATCCGCGAGGCCACCCGCATCGCCTCGATCACCTCGGGGGTCTGCACCCAGGGGTCCTTGCTCAGCGTCGGCGCCGGCTTGCCGACGTACTCCGGGCGGACGATCTCCGCCGGGACCGGGCGCATCGGTGAGATGCGCCCCGGGGTCAGGGCTTCGCGCACGGGCATGGCCTCCACCTTAATTGCTGCGGTGCCCGGCGCGTTTCGGGCGGGTTACCAGCAGCGCCACCGCCCGCCAGCCGAGCAGGAACACCGCCAGGCTCACCGCTGCGACCAGCACGAACGACACCGGCAGCCGATGGGTGAACGCGGCGCGCACTGCCAGCCCGACGACTACCGTGCCGGCCCAGCCGAGCACCCCGAGCGGCAGCGCCAGCGGCGCCCGCCACAGCCGGCCGGCCAGCCAGCCGGCGAGCAGACCGAGCAGGAACGGCGCGGCGGTCTCCAGCACCCCCGCCGCTGTCATCCCCTCGGCGTGCGAGCTGCGCCCCACCGCCGCGAAGACCAGCACCGCGACGAGGTCGGCAACCGCGGCGAGCATGACGGTCCGGGACTGGGTGCGCGTATCGGCCACGGCGCCAGTCTAGGAGCGCCCCGCATACCGCTCGTACCCACCGCTATCGAGTCGGCGCCGGGGGCGGTCAGGCGGTCAGAACAGCACCGGTCAGAACAGCACCGTGGCGAAGCTGGCGATCTGGCTGAAGCCGACCCGGGCGTAGGCCGCGCGGGCCGGCGAGTTGTAGCCGTTGACGTAGAGGCTGGCGACCCGGCCCATCCCGATCAGCCGGTCGACCACGGCGGCGGTGCCGGCGGCCCCGTGGCCCCGGCCTCGGCGGTCCGGGTGCACCCAGACACCCTGGATCTGGCCGACCCGGGAGGACAGCGCGCCGATCTCCGCCTTGAACACCACTTCGCCGTCCTCGAACCGGGCGAAGGCACGGCCGCTGGCGATCTGCTCGGCCACCCGGGCGCGGTAGCCGACGCCGCCGTCGCCGAGCCGGGGGTCGATGCCGACCTCCTCGGTGAACATCGCGACGGCCGCCGGCAGGTAGCGGTCCAGCTCGCCGGGCCGCACCGGGCGGACCAGCGGGTCGGGGGCCTGCGCCGGCCGGGTCGTCAGCACCATCAACGGCTGGTCCGCCCGCACCTCCCGGGCCGGCGACCAGTGCGCGGAGAGCTCGTCCCACAGCGGCAGCACCAGCTCGGCCCGCCCGACCATCGACGAACAGGACCGCCCGACCCGGCGGGCCCGGTCCGCGAAGGCGCGCAGCGCGAGCCGCTCACCGCGCAGCGGCACCAGGTTCGCGCCGGCGAAACAGAGCCCCTCGAGCTTGCTCCCGACGCCCCACAGCTCGCCGCCGAGGCGCCACGAGTCGACCCCGGCCAGCTCGACCCGCGAGGCGACCATGCAGGCGGCGACCGGGTCCGCGTCCAGCGCGAGTTGCACACCGGACCGGTCCCGCTCATCGAGCAGGCGCGGACCGGCGACTCTCAGCACAGTATCTAGATTGCCAGACGGCACCGGTGCGTTCACCTGCGAGTCGCCAGCCGATCAGGTGACGGTGACCTGGGGGGC
>DASYLM010000542.1:0-4894 GCA_036009565.1 Pseudonocardia sp.
GCGGGGACGCCAGGAATGTCACCACCGAGGCGACCTCGGCGGCGGTGACCAGCCGTCCGATGCTGAGCCCCTTGGCGATGTCGGCGGCCACCTGCTCGGCGGTCACCCCCCGGTCGGCTGCCACGGCGGCCAGTGTGTCCGGGGTGCGCTCGGTGACGGTGAAACCAGGGTGCACCACGGTGACGTTGACCCCGGCCGGGCCGAGCTCGTCGGCCAGGTTCTTGGTCATCGCGGCGACCGCGACGTTGCGCACGGAGCCGACCAGCGAGCTGGCCGAGCGGGCGTTCAGGCCACTGATGTTGACGATGCGCCCCCAGCCACGCTCGACCATGCCCGGCGCCAGCGCCCGCGCACAGCGCAGGTAACCGAGGACCTTCGTCTCCAGCTCGGCGCGCAGCGCGTCATCGGTGATCTCGGTGAGCGGCGGTCTCGGCCCCGGCGTGGCCGGCCGCGCGGCGGTGTTGACCAGGATGTCCACCCCGCCGAGCAGCTCGGTGGCCCGCTGCGCCATGGCCCGCACCGACCCGTCGTCGGTGGTGTCCGCCGGGATGGCCACCGCGCGGCCGGCACGGCCCCGCAACGACGCCACCGCGGCGTCCAGCACGGCGACGTCCCGGGCGACCACTGCCACGTCGGTGCCCTCGTCGAGCAGCGACTCGACCACCGCCAGCCCGATGCCGCGGCTGCCGCCGGTGACCACCGCGCGCTTGCCGGCCAACTGCAGGTCCACTAGAAGAGATCCCCCTCGGGACGCGCGCGCCCCATCAGTCCTTCGGGCCACCCGCCACGTAGATCACCTGACCGGACACGAACCCGGAGCCCTCACTGGTGAGGAACGACACGGTGTTCGCAATGTCGTCCGGCTGCCCGACCCGCCCGACCGGGATCTGGCTGGCCGCGCCCTTCTGGAAGTCCTCCCAGGAAACCCCGATCCGCTCGGCTGTGGCCTTGGTCATCTCGGTGGCGATGAAGCCGGGCGCGATCGCGTTCACGGTGATGTTGAAGCGGCCCAGCTCGATGGCCAGCGTCTTGGTGAAGCCCTGCAGACCGGCCTTGGCGGTGGAGTAGTTCGCCTGGCCGCGGTTGCCCAGCGCGGACGTGCTGGACAGGTTCACGATCCGGCCCCACTGCGCCTGGGTCATGTGTGCCTGGGCTGCCTGGGACATCAGGAACGAGCCGCGCAGGTGCACGCCCATCACCGTGTCCCAGTCCAACTCGGTCATCTTGAACAGCAGGTTGTCCCTGGTCACGCCGGCGTTGTTGACCAGAATCGTGGGCGGGCCCAGTGTGTCGGCGATCCGTGCCACGGCGTCCTTCACCGCGGCGGCGTTGCTCACATCGGCGCCGACCGCGAGCGCGTGGCCACCGTCCTTGGTGATCCGGGTGACCGTGTCCGCGCCGCTGGACTCGTCGAGGTCGACGACCGCGACCGCGTGGCCGTCCTTGGCCAGTCGCTCCGCGGTGGCCGCGCCGATGCCGCGTGCCGCCCCGGTCACGATTGCCACTCTGCTCTCCGTGCCCACCGAGCCTCCTGTTGTCGTCCCAGTCAGTTCAGGCCATCTTGTCCCCTCACAGACCGGCTTGCTCATCAGGGTTGCGCTCCTGTGCTCAGTTGGCGGCCTCGGTGTGCGGGCGACGGGCGGCGAGGTGGCGCCTTCGACCAGCTGGCTCAAATCCTGCGTTGTGTGTCGCTATGGCCACTATTCAGTGCGCCCTTCCTCATCGACGCTGGTGCGGTGACCGAACTCGAAGCGCGCCGGGCGACGCCCGGCCTAGATAAGCGCCGGCTGCACCCCGCCTGGTCGGTCGCCGCTGTGACCTTCCTCGCCCTCGTCGGTGCGGCGGCGTTCCGAGCTGTGCCGGGCGTACTGATCGACCCGTTGCACGCGGAGTTCGGCTGGTCGGTGGGCACGATCTCGTCGGCGATCGCCATCAATATGGCGCTCTTCGGCCTGACCGCGCCGTTCGCGGCGGCGCTGATGGAGCGCTTCGGGGTCCGGCAGGTGGTCGCCGTCGCGCTGGTGGTGGTCGCGGCCGGCAGTGGGCTCACCGTGTTCATGACCGCCTCCTGGCAGCTGGTGGCATGCTGGGGTGTCCTGGTCGGCCTCGGCACCGGCTCGATGGCGCTGTCGCTGGTCGCCACGGTCACCGGTCGTTGGTTCGTGAGCCGGCGCGGCCTGGTGTCCGGCATCCTCACCGCCGGTTCGGCGACCGGTCAGCTGGTCTTCCTGCCCGTGGTTGCGGTGATCTCGGAGCGGTGGGGCTGGCGGCCGGCCTCGCTCGGGGTGGCGGCCACCGCGCTGGCCGTCGTGCCGCTGGTGCTCTGGCTGCTGCGGGACCGGCCGAGCGACCTCGGCGTCGCGCCGTACGGCGGCACCCCGGCCGACGAGCCGACCGGAGCACGCATCGGGGTGGCGAGGCTGGCACTGCGCACCCTCGGCTCGGTGGCCCGGGTCGGCCCGTTCTGGCTGCTGGTGGGCGGGTTCATGATCTGCGGTGCCACCACCATGGGGCTGCTCCAGCCGCACTTCGTGCCGGCCGCGCACGACCACGGCATGCCGACCACGACGGCGGCCGGGCTGCTCGCCGTGGTCGGCCTGTTCGACCTGGTCGGGACGGTGGCATCGGGGTGGCTGACGGACCGGTTCGACCCCCGGCTGCTGCTCTGCGTCTACTATCTCGGCCGGGGTGTCTCGCTGCTGCTGCTGCCGTTGGTGTGGGGTTCGACGCCGACCGCCAGCATGCTGAGCTTCATCGTCTTCTACGGGCTGGACTGGGTGGCCACGGTGCCGCCGACGATGGCGCTGTGCCGGCGGTACTTCGGGACGGCGGCGCCGGTGGTGTTCGGCTGGGTGTACGCCTCCCACCAGGTCGGTGCCGCAGTCATGGCGTTCGCCGCCGGGCTGCTGCGCGACCAACTGGGCAGCTACGACTCGGCGTGGTACCTCGGCGGTGCGTTGTGCCTGCTGGCCGCGCTGCTGTCCGTCGGGCTGCGCGCACCGGCGGAGCCGATCAGCCTGGGTCCGCCGCCCCGAGACGGCGGGACCAGTCCTGCCCGATGACGCCCCGGCCGAAACCGTCGAACGGGGCTTCGGCGTCCAGGGTGAAGCCGGCGCGCTGGTAGATTCGCCGCGCGGCGGCCAGCTCGGAGGTGGTCCACAGCGTGATCCGCCGGTAGCCGACGCGCTCGGCGAACCGCAGGCACTCGGCCACCAGCCGCTCGCCGACGCCCATGCCCCGGGCGGACGGCTCGACGAGCAGCAGCCGCAGCTTGGCGGTGCCGTTCTCGGTGTCGTTCTCGGTGTCGTTCTTGGTGTCGTTTTCGGTGTCGTTCTTGGTGGCCGCCATGCACGCGACCGAACCCGCCCGGCGGCCGTCCACCTCGGCGATCCACACCGCCTCCCGGGCCGGATCCGGCCGCTCGGCATAGTCGGCCACGATTCGCGCCACCATCGCCTCGAAGCGCGGGTCCCCGCCGTACTGCCGCACGTAGAGGGCGCCGTGCCGGGCCACGATCCAGCCGAGGTCGCCGGGCTCGGGCGGGCGCAGCACGACACCGCGTGGCCCGGCCGGGGCGCTGAGGGTGCGTTCGATGGTGCCCATCGCCTCGGTGAGGGTGGCCCGGCGATCGGCCGAGAGCGGCTCCAGCAGCTCCCGGATCGCCGCGGCCTGGCGCTCGTCCAGGTCGTCGAACGCGCGGTGGCCGGCCTCGGTCAGCCGGAGGAGCTGCCGCCGCGCATCGCCGGGGTGGGCCTGCCGGGAGATCAACCCGGCGGTGTCGAAGCGGGCCACCACGCGGCTGAAGTAGCCGGCGTCCAGGTCGAGCAGCCGGCGCAGCTCGGCTCCCTCCACACCGACCGCCGCACCGGAGCCCGCCGCCCCGGAGTCCGTCGCACCGGAGCCCGGCTCGGCGGGCCGGTGGGCGAGCTCGTAGAGCAACCGGGCCTCGACGAGGGAGAACGGGGAGCCCACCAGGCTGTCCCGCAGCACGCCGATCGACCTGGTGTAGAAGCGGTTGAACGCCCGGACCCTGGCGACCTCGTCCGGATCCGACCGGTCGTGTTCCCAGTGCTTGTCGTGTTCTGCGTGCTGGTCGTGTTCTGAGTGCGAGCGAAGCCGCGGCACGGGACCTCCTCCGGACGAACTCTATGACTGCTTCTATGACTGTGCCATAGAGTTCGCTGACGGAGTCAATGAATTATCACCGGGGTGATTCGCGTCGCTCCGGGAACCGGGCCGGTCGCGTCGACGACTATGCCGTTGATGTCCGAGACAACTTTGACGCTGGTGCAGTTCCTCCGTGACGGCCTGGACCCAGTGCCCGAGCTCGCTCGGCTGCGTGCCGAACAGCCGGTCAGCCCGTTGCTCATCCCCAACGGGCCGACGGCGTGGCTGGTCACCAGCTACCGCGACGCGCGTGCTGTGCTGGGCGACGCCGAGACGTTCAGCAACGACTTCGCCAACCTGATGGGCGGCGGCGCCGGCGGGCCCACCGAGGATCAGGACCCCGGCGGGCTCGGGATGGCCGACCCGCCCAAACACACCCGGCTGCGCAAGATGCTGACCGCGGAGTTCACCGCGAAGCGGCTGCGCGAGCTGGAGCCGCGGATCACCGCCGTGGTCGACGAGTGCCTTGACGACACCGCCACCGCCGGCGCGGGTGGTGACCCGGTCGACCTGGTGCGTACCTTCGCCCACCCGATCCCGTCGCTGGTGATCTGCGAGCTGCTCGGCGTGCCTGCCGACGAGCGCGCCGACTTCCAACGGATCAGCAACAACCGGTTCGACGTCTCCGGCGCGCCGGGCGGCGGGCTGGATGCGATCGGCGAGTCGTTGAACTATCTCGGCGGCCTGGTGTCCCGGCAACGGGCCGAACCGGGCGACGGGCTGCTCG
>DASYLM010000543.1:0-5635 GCA_036009565.1 Pseudonocardia sp.
TCGCTGCGCTTCGACGTCAAGTCGGCCAACCAGCTCGCCGGCCGGTTCCTCTCCGCCGGGTTCTACTACAAGACGTTCATGTCGCCGAGCTGGCTGTGGCCGGCCTACGAGCAGGTGCTGGCCCGGTTCGCGCACGGCGGCAGGATCGGCGGCGCCGGCCGGGACACCCCGCACGAGTACTTCGACAAGCGCTACGCACACCCGGACGTGCTGGTCGCCGGGGGTGGCCCGGCCGGCATGGCCGCCGCGCTGGCCGCCGCCGACGCCGGCGCCCGGGTGTTGCTGGCCGACGAGGAACACCAGCTGGGCGGCCACCTGCGCTGGGGCGACGCCGCCGACCTGGCCGCGCTGGCCGAGCTGCGCGCCGCGGTGGCGTCGGCGGCCGGGGCCGGCCGGATCGAGGTGCTGACCGACGCCGCGGTGCTCGGCCGCTACGACGAGAACTGGGTCGCCGTGGTGCAGCGCGGGCTGCCCGGCGTGCCGGAACGGCTGATCAAGGCGCGGGCCGGCGTACTGGTGGTGGCGCCCGGGCTGATCGAGCGCCCGTACGTGTTCGCCGGCAACGACGTGCCCGGCGTGATGCTGTCCACCGCGGTGCGCCGGCTGGTGAACCTGTACGCGGTGCGCCCCGGCGAGCGGGCGGTGGTGCTCACCGCGAACCCTGAGGGCGACGCCGCGGCCGAGGACCTGCGCCGGGTCGGCGTGGACGTGGCCGAGGTGGTGGACGCCCGGCGCGGGCGGGACGTGGTGCGGGTGCACGGCCGGAGCGGGGTGCGCGCCGTCGAGCTGGCCGACGGGCGGCGGATCGAGGCCGATCTGCTGGTCACCGCCACCGGGTGGACGGCGCCGACCGCGCTGCTCAACATGGCCGGCGACCGGCCGGTGTACTCGCCGAGGGCGGCCCGCTTCCTACCCGGCGGCGGGTACGGCGCGGACGTTCTGGTGGCCGGCGGACTGGCCGGTGACGGTGGCCGCGACGAGCTGGTCGGGCACGCCCGAGCGGTCGGCACCGAGGCGGCCCGCCGTGCCCTGGCCAGCCGTACCGCCCGGCTCAACCAGCTGCCCACCCGGGTGGAACCGCCGGCACCCGGACCGCCGGCACCCGGACCCGACCGCTCACCGGTACCCGTGCCCGAGCCCGACCGCTCACCGGTACCCGTGCCCGAGCTGGCGGTGGCGGAGCACCCGGCGATGTTCCGCGGCCGCACCCACGGCATGGTCGACTTCTCCGAGGACGTGTCGTCGAAGGACATCGCGCTGGCGGCCGCCGAGGGTTACGACTCGGTCGAGCTGGTCAAGCGGTACACCACGGCGACCATGGGCCCGGCACAGGGCAAGCTGGAGACGGTCAACACGGTGGCCGTGCTGGCCGAGGCCACCGGGCGCACCATCGCCGAGACCGGCACCACCACCTGGCGGCCGGTGCACGTGCCGGTCACCCTGGGCGCGCTGGCCGGCCGGATCTTCGAGCCGGTGCGGTACTCGCCGATGCAGCCGTGGCATGCCGGCCACGGTGCGAAGCCGCTGGTGGCCGGGCAGTGGATCCGCCCGGAGCACTACGGCGACCCGGCCGCGGAGGTGCGCGCGGTGCGCGAGCGGGTCGGCATCATCGACGTCACCCCGATCGGCAAGCTGGATCTGCGCGGCCCGGACGTGCCCGCGCTGCTCAACCTGCTCTACGTCAACAAGTGGTCCAAGCTCGGTATCGGCCGGGTGCGCTACGGCGTGATGTGCGCCGAGGACGGCGTGGTGTTCGACGACGGCGTCACCGGTCGCCTCGGTGAGGACCACTACCTGATGTCCACCACGTCCTCCGGCGCCGGCGCGGTCTGGGAGTGGGTGGAGAACTGGCTGCAGACCGAGCATCCCGAATGGCGGGTGCACGTCACCCCGGTGACCACGGCGTACGCCAGCATCAACGTCGCCGGGCCGAGGTCGCGGGAGCTGCTGGGGCGGCTCACGGACGTCGATCTGAGCCCCGAGGCGTTCGAGTACATGCACGTGCGGACCGGTCGGGTGGCCGGGGTGGACGACTGCGTGCTGTGGCGGATCGGGTTCACCGGTGAGCTGTCCTACGAGCTGCACGTGCCGGCCGGCTACGGGCCGCACGTGTGGGAGGCGCTGCTGACCCATGGCGCGGACCTCGGCGTGGCGCCATTCGGCGTGGAGGCGCAGCGCATCCTGCGGCTGGAGAAGGGGCACCTGATCGTCGGCCAGGACACCGACGGCCTGACCAGGGCATACAGCGCCGGGCTGGACTGGGCGGTGAAGCTGGACAAGCCGGACTTCGTCGGGCGCACCGAACTGGCCTGGCAGCACGAGCGGGACCTGGCCGCGCCGTCCGGGCCACGGCTGGTCGGGTTGGTCCCGGTGGACCCGTCGGTGGTGCCGCCGGAGGCGAGCCAGCTGGTGGCCGGACCGAGCGGTACCCGCATCGTCGGGCGGATCACCTCCAGTCGGCTGTCCCCGACACTGGGCCGCGCGGTCTGCCTGGCCCAGTTGGACGTCTCGCTGGCCGCCCCGGGCACCGAGGTCACCGTGCGGCTGCCGGACGGGCGGGCCGTGGCGGCGCGGGTCACCGAGCAGCTGGCCGCCGTCGACCCGGCGGGCGCCCGGCAGCGTGTCGAGTCGGCCGGCCCGGTGGGCCCGTGCCGGGAGTTCACCGTGCCGGCGCCGGCCAGCCCGGTCGTGGTCGCACCGCCCAGGGTTACCGGGCCGGTCACCCTCACCGACGAGTCCGCGCTGGCCAAGGTGCTGGTGCGGGCGGCCTTCGACGGACCGGTGGGCACCGCGCTGGGCACCCGGTTCGGTCGCGCCGCCCGGGACTCCGACGGGTCACTGGTGGTCGGCTCCGCACCGCGGGAGTGGCTGGTCCTCGGCGAGCGGGCCGGTCGGCCGGCCGCGCTGGCGGCCCGGTTGGGCGGGTTGGAGGAGCTGGTCAGCGTGGTGGATGTGACCCACGGGCGGGCGTTGCTGCGGCTGACCGGGCCGCGCGCCGCCGACCTGCTGGCCAAGGTCTGCGCGATCGACCTGGCCGACGACGCCACCCCGGACGGGGCCGCGTTGTGCACTTCCACAGCCAAACTGGTCACCGGTTTGGTGCGCGACGATATGGACGGCACGCCCAGCTACCTGGTGCACTGCGAACGCTCGTCCGGTCAGTACCTGTGCGACGCCCTGCTGGATGCCGGCGCCGAGTTCGGTATCAACACCGCTGGTTAGGAGTTCGTCCGATGGGTTTTCCGAGTGACCTGGCGATTGCCCGGCAGGCGCAGCTCAAGCCGATCGAGGACGTCGCGGGAGAGATGGGGTTGGGCGGTCACCTGCTGGAGGCCTACGGCCGCGACGTGCTGAAGATCCGGCTGGAGGCGGTCGAGGAGCTCGCCGACCGGCCGAAGGCGAAGTACGTGGTGGTCTCGGCGATCACGCCGACCCCGCTCGGCGAGGGCAAGACCACCACCACGGTCGGTCTCGGCCAGGCCATGCGGCACATCGGCCGGCGGGCCACCGTGGCGATCCGCCAGCCGTCGATGGGCCCGACCTTCGGCATCAAGGGCGGCGCCGCCGGTGGCGGCTACAGCCAGGTGGTGCCGATGGAGATCCTCAACCTGCACCTCACCGGCGACTTCCACGCGGTCACCTCGGCGCACAACATGCTCTCCGCGGTGCTGGACAACCACCTCTTCCAGGGCAACGAGTGCGGCATCGACCAGCACCGGATCAGCTGGCGGCGGGTGCTGGACGTGAACGACCGGGTGCTGCGCAACATCATCGTCGGGCTGGGCACCCGGTTCGACGGGATACCCCGGCAGACCGGCTTCGACATCACCGCCGCCTCCGAGGTGATGGCGATCTTCGCGCTCACCCGGTCGCTGGTGGAGATGCGCGAGCGGATGGGCCGCATCGTCGTCGGCTACACCCAGGCCGGGAAGCCGGTGACCGCGGACGACATCGGCGGCGCCGGCGCGATGGCGGTCATCATGCGGGACGCGCTCAAGCCGAACCTGATGCAGACGCTGGAGAACACGCCGGTGCTGGTGCACGCCGGGCCCTTCGGCAACATCGCGCACGGCAACTCCTCGGTGGTGGCTGACCTGATCGGTATCCACTCCGGGGAGTTCCTGATCACCGAGGCGGGCTTCGGCGCGGACATGGGCGCCGAGCGGTTCTTCAACATCAAGTGCCGGGCGTCCGGTCTGACGCCCGATGCCGCCGTTGTGGTGGCCACCGTGCGGGCGCTCAAGGCGCACTCCGGCAGGCACAAGATCGTGGCCGGTAGGCCGCTGCCCGAGGGCCTGTTCGAGGAGAACCCCGAAGAGGTGCACCTCGGCGGCGCCAACCTGCGCAAACAGATCGAGAACATCCGGCTGCACGGCGTCTCGCCGGTGGTGGCCATCAACGCCTTCCCCGGCGACCACCCGTCCGAGCACGCGGCGATCGCCGAGATCGCGTCCTCCATGGGCGCCCGGTCGGCGGTTTGCACCCACTTCGCCGACGGCGGTGCCGGCGCGACCGAGCTGGCCGAGGCGGTCACCGAGGCGGCGAACGAGCCGTCGGACTTCCACTTCCTCTACCCGGACTCCGCGTCGCTCCGGGAGAAGATCGAGACGGTGGCCAGCAAGGTGTACGGCGCGGCCGGGGTGGACTACGACCTGACCGCCGCCCGCCAGCTGGACAGCTTCGAGCGCAACGGGTGGGGCGCGCTACCGGTGTGCATCGCCAAGACGCACCTGTCCATCTCCTCGGACGCATCGCTGAAGGGCGCGCCCACCGGCTGGCGACTGCCGGTGCGGGAGGTGCGCGCCTCGGTGGGTGCCGGGTTCATCTACCCGATCTGCGGCGACATGCGGACCATGCCCGGTCTGGGTACCGACCCGGCCGCGCACCACATCGACATCGACGAGAACGGCGAGATCGTCGGCCTCTCGTGACCGGCCGCCCCGGGGACGGTGTGGCCCGCGCGACGCGTGCACCCCGCGCGACGCGCACTGTTGTTACCGAGCTGCACAGCAGGCATGTTCGAGCGCCCGAAAACCTGCCTCCGGTGCAGCTGGGTAACCAGCTCGGCGGGCTCGGCGGGGCGTGCGCATCGTGACCGGCACCCGGGCGGCGGCCGACCCGCCGGCGGCCGGCCGCCCGGCACCCGGCGCGCCCCGCACCCTGGCGGACCACACGCTCGAGGAGTATCTGGCCGCCGTGGCGGCGCGGCGGCCGGCGCCGAGTGGCGGTGCGGTCGCGGCGGTGACGGTGGCCTCGGCGGCCGGCCTGGTGGCGATGGCGGCCCGGTTCTCCGCCGGGCTCGCCGGTGCCGACGCGATCGCGGCCGAGGCCGACGAGCTGCGCGTGGCGGTGCTGGCGCTCGCCGACGCCGACCCGGCCGCCTACGGCGACGTCCTCGCGGCCTACCGGATCCCGCGCGCCGACGGATCCCGCGCCGACCGGATCCGCGCCGCGCTGACCCGGGCGGCCGAGGTCCCGTTGGAGATCGCGGCGGCGGGTGCCAGGGTGGCGGCGGCCGGCGTCGGGGTCGCCGAGGGCGGCAACCCGAACCTGGCCGGCGACGCGGTGACCGCCGTGCTGCTGGCCGAGGCCGCCACCCGCGCCGCGGGTCAGCTGGTACTGATCAACGTCGAGC
>DASYLM010000544.1:0-6841 GCA_036009565.1 Pseudonocardia sp.
CGAGCGTCTGCTTCTTGTCCTTACCCTGCAACGCACCGTAGTGCCGCTCGTTGAGCCGCCAGTCCCGGCGGACCGGTATCCAGTGCCGGTCACAGGCGTCGAGGGTGAGGTTGGCGGTGGAGATCGCCCGGCGCAGCAGCGAGGTGTGCACCACGTCCGGCAGCACGCCGACCTCCGCCAACAGCTCGCCGCCCCGACGGGCCTCCCCCTCGCCCTTCGCCGACAGCGCGACGTCCACCCACCCGGTGAACAGACCCTTCGCGTTCCATTCGCTCTCACCGTGTCGCAACAACACCAACTGGTACGGGGCGCTCATGACGCCCAGCTTGCCAGAGCGCGCCGGGGGCGCGCCTCAACTCCCGCGCGGCTCAGCCGACCGCCGATGCCTCCGGGCGCCCGACCTGGGCGGGTTCCGGCCGGACCGAGGCGGGCCGCCGGTCCCTGGGCACCGAGGCGCGGGCCCGCTCACAGCCGCAGCTGTCCCGGTGCTCGATCGACGCCGGGATCCGCACCGTCTGGCCCGGCAGCCCCGGGCTGGTCAGCCGGCGCAGCAACAGCTGCACGGCCCTGGCCCCCATCGCGTGGCACGGTTGCGCGGCGGCGGTCAGCCGGGGGCGCACCAGGGGGGAGAACTCGAAGTCGTCGAACGCGACCACGGCCATGTCGCGCGGCACCGCCACGTCGCGGTCCTCCAGGGCGGTCAGCGCGCCCACCGTCATCGCGTTGTTCCCGCTGAACAGCGCGGTGGGCGGGTCCGCCCGGTCCAGCAGCCGCAGTGCCGCGCGCCGGCCACCGTCCAGGCTGGAGTCGCCACAGACGATCAGCGACGGGTCCACCTCCACCCGGCGCCGCTGGTGGGCCCGGCGGTAGCCGATCTCCCGCTCCACCGTGGTCGACAACCCGGGCAGCCCGGCGATCATGCCGACCCGCCGGTGCCCGAGGCCGAGCAGGTGCTCGACCAGCACGCAGGCGCCCGGCTCGTTCTCCACCCCGACCTGGTCGACGTCGGCGTCGACGATCCGGTCGACCAGCACGAACGGCACCCGCCGCTCGCGCAACAACGGCCAGGTACGCCGCATCCAGCCCGCCGTCGGCGCCATCACCAGCGCCTCGATCCGGTGCTTGAGCAGACTGGCCACCGCCCGCCGCTCGGTCTCCGGGTCGTCGTGGGTGTCGGCCAGCACCAGCACCCGCCCCGCCCTGGCCAGCTCCCGCTCGACGCCCTGGACCAGGTCGGAGAAGTACGGGTTGGACAGCCCCGACAGGGTCAGCCCGACAGCGGTCAGGTTGCGTGGCGCGTGACCGGGGCGGGTGATCCGGCGGTGGTAGCCGAGCAGCGTGACCGCCTGCTCGACCCGACGCCGGGTCTCGGCGGCCACCGTGCGGGTGCCGTTGAGCACATGCGAGACCGTGGTTGTGGAGCACCCCGCGGCGTCGGCAACATCGCTCATCGTCGCCATCCCCATACACCTCCCCAGCTCCCGGGCGCGAGACCCTGGCGGGCGTCACCCTACTGGGGGATACGGCTAATCGGGAGCCTTGTCACGATTCGAATGTCAACTAAGTGGATCCACTAGGTTCCGATCACCCAGCCCTCGGCGCCGTGCACCTCGATCCGATCGCCGTCCTTGATCAGCCGGGTGGCGTTCGGCACCCCGACGACGGCCGGGATGCCGTACTCCCTGGCGACCACCGCGCCGTGCGAGTTCGACCCGCCCATCTCCATCACCAGCCCACCGGCCGTCAGGAACAGCGGGGTCCAGCCCGGGTCCGTGGACGGCGCCACCAGAATCTCCCCGGGTGCGAGGTGCGCGCCGACCGGATCGAGCACCACCCTGGCGATGCCGGTCACCGTGCCGGCCGACGCGGGCACCCCCACCAGCCGGCCGTCACCCGCTTCGGCAGCGGCCGCCGCGGCGCCCAGCGATTCCGGCTCCACACCGTCGGAGAGCAGCAGCCGGGGCACCTGCCGGCGGCGCATCTCGCGCTCGTAGCCCGCCCGCCGCTCGGCCACCAGCGAACCAAGGTCCGCGCCCCGCAGCGCGCGACGCGCCTCGGCCAGGTCCAGGAAGAAGATGTCGTCGGCGGCCTCCAACCGGCCGGCGGCGGCGAGCTCTGAGCCCACCTCGCGGAGCTGGCGGCGGACCGACGCGAGGCCGACCACCAGGTAGTACTTCGGCGCCTCGCGCATGCCGGTGAGCGCGCGCGCCCGGTTCAGGGCGAACCCGACCAGCCCGCCGCGCAACCGTCCGCCCAGCCACCCGCCCAGCCGTCCGCCCAGCCGCCCACCCAGCCGCCCGCTCAGCCGCCCACTCGGCCGCCCACCCAGCCGCGCCGCCTCGACCAGCCGGCGCACCTGCTGCTCCGCGCCGGCCGCGGCCTTCTTGAACTGCGCGTCCGGCGCCACCGCGGGGTCGTCCAGCTTCAGGTAGTTGATCAGGACGCCGAACAGGTGGGCCGGGTCCTCCGACCAGCGGGGCAGCCCGAGGTCGATCTCGGCGACCGCCCGGTGCCCGTACTCGGCGAGGAACTCCGCCATTCCGCACTGCACGACCGGCGCCAGCTCGCCCCGCAGGTAGCGCGCGGCCAGCTCGGCGGCCGGTGCGCCGGCGAGCTCGGCCGCCGAGTCCGCGTCCGCCCGGACCCGGCTGGCCAGCTGCCACAGGACCAGGTCCATCTCGGTGGTCACGTTGTGCGGCAGCCCGCGCAGCACGGCCTGCAGGTCGCCGGGGCGCAGGTCGGCCCGCAGCAGCCGAGCGGCCAACCCGAGCATCAGGAAGCCGCCCGCCGGGGCCGGCATCAGGCTCGGCATGGCCCGGCCCAGCACCTGGCGCAGCGACCGCTCCACATGGTCCAGCCGCTGCTCGGCGGTGGCCCCCTCAGCCAGCGCGAGCCCGCGCTCCTGCCGCTCGGCCACCTGCCGCACCTGGTCCTGGGCGGCGGCCGGGCGCAGGACCGCGTGCAGCGCCCTCGGCGGCATCCGCAACCGCCACGCGGTCCGGACGGCGGTCAGCAGCAGCGGCCGCACCGACCGCTTGCGCACGGCGAACCGGGGGTCGTCGCCGAGCCGGCGCAGGACCTCGGCGGCGCGCGCCTCCATCACGCCGAGCAGCCGCAACATGACCGTGCGCCCGAGCGGGTGGGTCAGGGCCGGCGTGACGTCGACGAACGCCCGCTGACCGGTCACCATGAGCCGGCGCGGCCCGGCCGTCCCCGCCGGCACCGGGACCCCGAACAGGTCGGCCACCCCGGCGCCCAGCAGCCGGAACGCGGCCAGCCCCATCGGCGTGATCGGCCGGACCAACCCCTGCGCCAACGTCGCGCAGAAGTACGCGGTCGAGCCGTCCCCGGCCGGACCCGGATCGGTGGGCAGCGGGAACAGCGTGGTGATCGGCCGGGCCTGGGTGAGCCACAGGGCGGCGGACTCGTCGAGCGCCCACTCACAGTCCTGCGGCGACCCGTAGTGGTCCTCCACCTGGCGCCCGAGCGCGGCGAGCTCGCCCAGCTGCGCGTCGCCCAGGCAGGCCGTCGGCTCCCCGTCGGCCGCGCGCTCCCGCTGCACCACGCCGCCACCGGCAACCGGCAGCACCACCACGCGCTTGTCGCCGAGGCGGCGTTCCCGCACGGGGCCGCCGTCCAGCCCGAGCACGAACCGGTCCGGGTTCACCGCGCCGGACACCACCGCCTCGCCGAGCCCCGGGCTGGCGTCGACGACCGCCTCCCGGCGCCGCCCGGTCACCGGGTTCGCGGTGAACAGCACGCCGCTGACCTGCGAGTTGACCATCCGTTGCACCACCACGGCGAGCGCCACGTCGCGCTGCGGGATCCCGTTGCTGGACCGGTAGGCCACCGCCCGGTCGGTCCACAGCGATGCCCAGCAGCGGCGCACCGCGTCCAGCACCGCGTCGACGCCGATCACGTTGAGGTAGGTGTCCTGCTGGCCGGCGAAGCTGGCGAACGGCAGGTCCTCGGCGGTGGCCGACGAGCGGACCGCGACCGGGACGTCGTCCCCCAGCGCGCGGTAGGCGCTGAGCACGTCGGCCTCGATGTCGGGCGGCACCGGCGCACCGACCACCGCCGACCGCGCCTTGCCGGCCAGGGTGGCCAGCTCGCCGGGGTCGGCGGTGCGGCTCCCCGGCCGTTCGAGCTGGTCCAGCACGGCGTCCAGCGCGGTGCCGGCGGCAATCCGGCGGTAGGCGCCGACCGTGAGGCAGAACCCACCGGGCACCGGCAGCCCGGCCCGGGTGAGCTCCCCCAGGTTCGCCGCCTTGCCACCGACCACCGGGACCATTGACGCGTCGATGGCGCCGAAGTCGAGTACCAGCGGGTCCATTGCCTGACCTCCGGTGGACGCGGGTGGGCCTACACCGACGTTAATTCAACGTCTGGTGAAAGTTAGCACGCCAGCCCGGCCCGGCCATCCGACTTTCGACCGACCCGCAACCGCCCGGTCACCGCAGGTGCTTGGCCAGGAACGCCGTCGTGCGGTCCCAGGCCTGCTCGGCGGCCTCCCGTTGGTAGAACGACGGCGCGTCCCAGTTGGAGAACGCGTGGCCGGCGTCGTAGTGGTGCACCTCGGCGTTGCCGTGACCGGCGAACGCGGCCTCGATCGCGGCCACCTGTTCGGCCGGGATGTAGGGGTCCCGGTCGCCGTAGTGGAACATGATCGGGCACTCGACCGCGCCGGCCAGGTCGAGCAGCTGGTAGATGCCGGAGCCGTAGTACGGCACGGCCGCGGCCAGCGACCGCCGGTCCAGGCGGGCGGTCGCCGCGCAGGTGTAGGTCAGGGTGCCGCCCAGGCAGAAGCCGACCGCGCCGACCGTGCCGGTGCAGCCGGGCATCCCGAGCAGGTGCCCCAGCGCCGAGCTCATGTCGTGGACGGCCAGGTCCTGGTCCATCTGTCCGGACAGGGCCATGCCCTCGGCCAGCCCGGACTCGTCCGGACTCTCGAAGCCCGGCCGCACCCGCCAGAACATGTCCGGCACCAGCACCAGGTAACCCTCGTCGGCCAGTCGGCCGGCCAGCCCGCGCATGTTGTCGTTGACCCCGAAGACCTCCTGGAACAACAGCACGCCCGGCCCCCGGCCGCCGTCGGGCACCGCGCAGAAACTGTCGAACGTGCCGCCGTCGTGAGCCTCGACCCGTTCGATGTGCGTGTTAACCACCCGATTGCCTCCTTGGCCCTGCCGTCGGCCCGCGCCGTCCGCCCGAACGCTGCCAGGTCGCGGCCCGGCGCGCGCGGCCGGCCCTGGAGACTGGGGGTGCCGGTCCGGGTGGTCGGCTGGGGCGCCTCGGCTGGGTTGGCCAGCGTGAGCCGTCGCGACGAAGGGACAGCGGGCATGGTCTGGGTGTTATTGGCGGGGGCGATCCTCAGCGAGGTGTTGGCGACGATCTCGTTGCGGCTCTCCGAGGGTTTCAGCAAGGCTATCCCCAGCACCGTCGTGGTGGTCGGGTACCTGCTCTCCTTCGTGCTGTTGGCCCAGGTGCTCAAGCGCGGCCTGTCGGTGGGCGTGGCGTACGGCATCTGGGCCGCGGTGGGGGTGTCGTTGGTGGCGCTGATCGGCGCCGTGTTCCTCGGCGAGTCGCTGACCTGGATACAGGTCGGCGGACTGGTGTTGGTGATCGCCGGCGTGGTGGCGGTGCAGTCCGGCGCGAGCGCGGCCTGAGCTGGGCGGCCGGGGCGGCACGAGGGAGCGGCTGTCCCGGCGACTGGCGCGCCCCGGGCCGTGAAACCGCCGGCCCGGGGCACCCGCTGGGGAGCGGACTAAACCCGCGAGGACGCGCGCACCGCGCAACCGTCCACGCCCGGATAACGATCAACCCGCCAATGGGTAACGGGCCGTAACCAGCTGAGCACGGCGGCCTCGGCGGCCGCGCGAGGGTCACCCCGCCGACCGGGGCGGCTACGGGATGTCCGGGGTGGCGGCCGACTGGTGCCCGGACTTCCCCGGCCGCCGGCCCAGCCGGCGCCCGAGCAGCCCCACCCCGCCGAGCCGCTGCCACCGCATCACGTTCGCCCCTCCCGCCGCCGACCCTGTCCGAGAGGCAGGACGGAGGAACGCGCGACTCCGGTTGGCCGGCACGCGGTCACGAATCGGACACGCCGCCCACGCCGCCGGGAGTGGCCGGTCGCACCGGCCCACCCGGCCATCAGCCGCCGAAGCACGGAGCGCTCACAACGTGGCGGCTCAGAACGTGACGGCTCACAACGTGACGGCTCACAACGTGACGGCTCAGAACGTGACGCAGCGCGGCTCCGGGTCATCGGCGCGCAGCACCGACTCCTGGTTGAACTTCTGCTCGTAGAGGTGCCGGATGTCCTCGATCTTGGGACCACTCTCGGCGGCCGACGGCTTCGGGTACAGCAGGATCAGCACCTTGCTGCGTTCCTTGGCGAGCTTGCCGTCCGAGCCCCGCCACTGGCCCGCTCCGGTCAGCATGGTCAGCCCGTCCGGGAACCGCGGCGTGATCTCGGCGTCCGTGAACGCCTCGAACTCCTGGTCGCTGACCGGTGCCGCCCCGGCGCGACCGGTACCGAAGAACAGCTCGGTCCGCTCGTAGGGCTGGCAGTCGGCGGGCAGCCCGGCGGCCGACTGCGCCGGCCCCGAGCCCGAGCCGGCCCCTGGGGCCGCCCCCGGGCCCGAGCCGGCCGACTGCGCCGGCCCCGAGCCCGAACCGCCGCCGAGCGAGCCGCCGTTCGACCCGGCTGTCGCGCAACCGCTGACCAACCCCCCACCGACCAGCACGACGCCGGCCGCGACGGCGCCGACACGGTGGATCAGGCGGGTCGCCGAACGGGCGACGGGGCGTTCCGTCATCGTGAGTCCCCCGATGTGCGTCG
>DASYLM010000545.1:0-19046 GCA_036009565.1 Pseudonocardia sp.
TCTAACGAGCACCGAGTTGGCGGCCGCACAGACCCGCTGAGGGCGGCACAGACCGTGCATGGCCTGTGCGGCCCGCGGCCGGTCTGTGCCGGCGCCACCACGGCGGCGTCAGCGGTCCCCTCGTACGACGTGGGACAACCCCGCGCGCCAGCTGTGGTCCGGGGCCGCGTGGTGGCGGGGGGCCGGCACCGGCGCGTCCGGGAGCGCCCACAGCTCGGCCTCGAGCCGGGCGAGGTCACGGTCCTCGACGTCGGTACTGCCGATCAGCTCGCGCTGGCGCGGTGGTTGGCGGCGCAGCTGCCGGTAATGATTCCGTTCCACGCCGTAGACCAGCAGCGCGAATACGATCACCATGAGCACTGAGGAAGTCATGGCACTAAGTGTGCGATAGTCAACATCACGCCAAAAGCGGCAGAGCTGCCGCTGTACGTCAAAATCCTGCCAGGTAGGCTGCCGGCATGTTGCGGACCGTCTCCGTCGTCCTCATCGACGACGTCGCCCCCTTCGAGTTCGGCGTGGTGTGCGAGGTGTTCGGCATCGACCGCACCGCCGACGGGGTACCGCCGTTCGACTTCCGGGTGTGCGGTGAACACCCCGGCGAGCCACTGCGCACCGATGTCGGGGTGCGGTTCACCCCGGAGCACGGCCTGGACGCGCTGGAGGACGCCGACCTCGTCGCGGTGCCCGCCGCCAAGATCAGGGACGAGTACCCGGTGAAGGTGCTCGACGCGTTGCGCGCGGCCGCCGACCGGGGCGCCACGCTGCTGTCGGTGTGCAGCGGCGCATATCTGCTCGGCGCGGCGGGACTGCTCGACGACCGGGACGCCACCATGCACTGGCACCACGCCGCCGAGTTCGCCGCGCGCTTCCCACTGGCCCGGGTCGACCCCGACGTGCTGTTCGTGGACGACGGCAACATCATCACCAGCGCCGGCACCGCGGCCGGCATCGATGCCTGCCTGCATCTGGTCCGCCGGGAGCTCGGCGCGGTCGTCGCCACGATCATCGCCCGCCGCATGGTGGTGCCGCCGCAGCGGGAGGGTGGCCAGCGCCAGTTCATCGAGATGCCGATCCCGCCGGACGCGGAGAGCCTGCAACCCCTGCTCACCTGGATGCTGGACACCATCGCCGTGGAGCACCCGGTGGCCGAACTGGCCCGCCGGGCCGCGCTGTCCGAGCGCACCTTCGCCCGCCGCTTCCTCGCCGAGACGGGCACCACCCCGCACCGTTGGCTGTCGGCCCAGCGGGTGCTGCACGCCCGCCGACTGCTCGAACAGACCCAGCTCAGCATCGACGAGATCGCCCAGCGGTGCGGCTTCGGCGGCGCGGCGCTGCTGCGGCACCACTTCCACCGCTCCGCCGGGGTCACGCCGACCGACTACCGCCGCACCTTCGCCTGCGACAGCACCGACGCCTGAGCCCGCCGGTCAGCACGCGCAGCTCGGCAACGGCGCAGCCCGCCGGTCGAGCCGCCGGTCAACACGGCGCAGCTCGGCAACGGCGCAGCCCGCCCTGCCGGGGCGCACATGCATGTCCGTCGTTCCCGGCGACACCCACCCGGTAGACGATCAGTTGCGCAATTCGTTCGCCGCGAAGTGACCGTGATTCTCAGTGCTGTCTCAGTACGAGCGACCGGCCGGGCGGGCCGGCGGTCCCGGACACATCCGCACGCACTCGGCCGAGTCGCTTCGCGCGGCTCAGCTCATGGCGAGGACCCGGCTCAGCGCGGGCGCGATATCGGTCAGCTTGCGCACCGCCTGGTACTGGCCGCCGCCCCTGGTGGCCAGCGCGCTCGCCGCGCGGGTGGCTTCCTCGGTGGGCAGCGGACACAGCACATGCAGTCGGTCGATGCCGGCGAGCGCGGTGGCCGGTTCGGCGCCGGCGGTGTGCAGGCAGTCGCTCAGCAGCACCACGATCCGCTCGTCGGCGGCCGCCCGGGCCAGCTGCCCGCTGGCCTCGCGCAGCGCGGCAGCCAGGTCGGTCAGCCCGTGACCGCGCAGGCTGACCAGGTCGGACACCAGTTCCTCGGCCGGCCGGTGCACCCCCTGCGGGCTGAGTAC
The DNA here is from genome assembly GCA_036009565.1 of Pseudonocardia sp. GTDB lineage: Bacteria > Actinomycetota > Actinomycetes > Mycobacteriales > Pseudonocardiaceae > Pseudonocardia. Next base: position 2,061 of record DASYLM010000545.1, read on the forward strand.
CGAAACGTCCTCACCGAAGGCCAGCACGCTGGGCTCGAGCCGCCGGGCCCCGCCGCCGCTGCCGGCCAGCACCACGCCGGCGGCGGCCACCGCGGCCAACGCGACCGCCAGCCCGCTCATCGAGCCGCTCGAGTCCACCAGCAGGCAGACAGCCTTGCGATGGGCCGTCCAGGACCGGGTGATCAGCTCCTCGCTGGTCGGCGGCCACCGCCCGGACCAGCGGTCCAGGGTGCGGTCCAGGTCCAGGTCGCCCTCACCGGAGCGGCCGGGGCCCAGCCGGCGGGTTCCGCGCGACTTCGTCGGCCCGGTGCGACCGAGCTGGATGAACACCCGGCCGGCCAACCGCCGGGCGGCCGCCCGCAGCTCCCGGTCGGTGGCCCTGGCCAGGTCCGCCAGCAGGGCCGCGGCGGCGTCCGGGTCGGCGGCCATCGCGGCGTCGAAGGCGGCCTCGTCGAGCTCACCGGCCTTCGGCGACACCCGCTCGAACGCCTCATGGCGACTGGCCAGCTCGACGCGGCCGTGGGTGCGGCCGGACTGGTCCCTGCGGGGGCGTGACCTGCGCTGGAAGCCTGCCTCTGAGTTGTCAGAGGGCAGGCGGTTACCTTTTCCCTGGCCGCCCGGGGGCTGTTCGCCGCTCTCGCCGGGGGGTTCGGATTCGGGCTCCGGTCCCGGTGGGTCCGGCTGGTCCGCCGGCCAGAGCGCCTCGAGCAGCTCGTCGATCACCGACTCGGCGGTGCGGTCGACGCCGTCGGCCACCCGGATCCGGCCGGACAGCGCCGCGTAGGCCGCGTCCCGGGCCGTCTCGCGCGCCAGTTTCGGCTCCGCGCGCAGCGCGGTCAGCCCGGTGAGCAGGTGCACCAGGTCGATCGCACCGCGCACCGAGGAGCCCATCCGCACGTCGCGGTGCTCCCGGGTCGCCCTGGTCAGCCCCACCGAGAGCTGCACGACCGTGCCGTTGGTGCCGGTCATCGCGGTGGTGATGGCCCGCTCGGCCGCCTCGTCCTGGTAACCGAGCACCACCCGGCACATCCGGTCCGCGATGGCCTGGCTGACCCGGGCGGTGCCGATCGCGTCGAACGGGTTCATCGCGGCGATCAACCGGAACTTGTCGCCGGCGTACACGGTGCCCAGCCTCGGCACCGCGATCTCACCCTCGGTGAGCACGGTGATCAGCACGTTCAGCGTTTCCTCCGGAACCCGGTTGAGCTCCTCGAGGTACAGCAGACCGCCGCCGCGCATCGCGGTGAGCAGCGGCCCGTCCAGGAAACTGGCCGGCAGGTAGCCCTCGGAGAGCACCTGGGACGGGTCGTAGGCGCCGATCAACCGGGCCGGGGTGAGCTCGGCGTTGCCCTCGACGAAGACCACCTGCTGGCCGGTCTCGACGGCGATGGAGCGCAGCAGGGTGGACTTGCCGGTGCCCGGCGGCCCCTCGATCACCACGTGCCGCCCGGTATCCAGCGCGACGGTCAACACCTCGCGTTCGCGGCGCAGTCCGATGATCGGCGGTGCGGGGCTCACGTGCTCCTCCGTGCTGTCAGGACGCCATTGTCGCGGTCGCGGTGTTCCGTTCTCCGACCGTTCAGTGCTAGATAATCACGCCCTGGGCATTCCTGCCGTCAATGAGGTCCGAGTAGGTGTTCGTGGTCACTCATGGTGAGGCCTCGAAAGGTCGGCGCCGAACGGCCTACCCCCTGCGTCGGGCGGCACACTGCCCGGCCGAGGTCCTGGTCAGCGTCCCGGGGCGGCCCACGTCGAGGTCTCTCAGCTGCCCGTCGGTACTGTCCGGCGGGGGAAAAAGCTGGCCCGGCCGGGCCACCGCAAGGGGAGACTTCAGCCGTGCAATCCATCATCGAGCCGCTCGGGCAGCACGAACGCGAACTCTGGGGCCACCAGACCATCAAGCTCCAGCACAGTCTGGCCAGCCTCGACCTGTTCTCCGACGGCTACCTGGCCAAGATGATCGAGACGGCCGCCCCGAAGAGCATCGCGATCCACGCCGAGGGCGGTGCCGACCCGTCCACCTGGCCCTCGGTGGCCCGGGGCAACGCCTCCGGCGAGCAGGTGCTCGACGCGGTGCGCGGCGGCATGCTGTGGCTCAACCTGGTCGGCATCAGTGACTGGGACTCCCGCTTCGCCGAGCTGGCCGACCGGATCTTCGCCGAGTTCGAGCAACAGGTCCCCGGGCTGAACGTGGTCAAGCGCAAGGTCGGCGTGCTGATCTCGTCCCCGAAGGCGACGGTGCACTACCACGTCGACGTGCCCGGGCAGGCGATCTGGCAGGTCCGGGGGCGCAAGCGCTTCATCATCTATCCCAGCACCCACCCGTTCCTGAAGCGGACCGAGCTGGAGGCCGCCGTCCGCTCGGCAACCTACGGCGTTGCGTCCTACCAGCCCTGGTACGACGACTACGGCGTGGCGCACGACCTCGAGCCCGGCGAGGCGCTGCACTGGCAGCTGAACGGCCCGCACCGGATCGAGAACTTCGACGAGCTGTCCGTGTCGCTGACCACCGAACACTGGACACCGGACATCCGGCGCACCTACGCGCTGAACTACGGCAACGGGCTGCTGCGGCACTACGGCTGGGCACCCCGGTCCACCGCGACCAGCGGAGCGGCCTTCTGGGCCAAGGTCGGCCTCACCGCCGCGTACCGCAAGAGCGGACTGCAGAACAAGAACGGCTACCAGCGCATCGCCAGGCACGTGGTCGACCCGGCCGCGCCGCTCGGCGTCCGCCCGCTGCCCGAGTCCGAGTGGGCACCGCCCGGTTCCTGACCAACCAGCTGGCCACTCACCGGCCTTTCTGGTTGCGGAGTCGGCTGACCGCGTCCGTGGTGGCCGACTCGCGCATGAGTGCCACCTGTGCCCGGCTCTCCAGCTCGAGTGCGCCGAGCAGGGCCGGCGCGTCCACGTTGGCCCGCAGCGAGCGTTTCGTCAGCTGGACCGCGAGCGGGGCGTGCGCGGCGATCTGACCGGCCAGCTCGACCGCCTCGGCCGCCAGTTCGCCGTCGCCGACCACCCGGTTCGCCAGCCCGATCCGGACGGCCTCCTCGGCGTACACCGGGCGCCCGGTGTAGAGCAGCTCCGCGGCCAGCCCGGTGCCCACGATCCGGGGCAGCAGCCAGGACGTCCCGAGGTCGCCGCCGGACAGCCCGATGCGCACGAACACCGCCTGGAACCGGGCGGACGCGCCGGCCAGCCGGATGTCGGCCGCCAGCGACAGGCTGAACCCACCGCCGGCGGCCGGCCCGTGCACCGCCGCGATGACCGGCTTCGGCAGCGCGTACACCGCGTGCAGCGCCCGCCAGGCGGTGTCCTGCAGCGCCAGCAGGGCCGTGGTGTCCGCGGCCGGGAAGTCGCCGGCGGCAGCCAGGTCGTAACCGGCGCAGAAGCCCGCCCCCGCGCCGGTGAGCACCACCGCGCGTACCGACTCGTCGACGCGCAGCCGCTCGGCCACCTCGGTGAGCTCGGTGAACATCTCGGCGGTCATGGCGTTGAGCCGGTCCGGGCGGTGCAACGTCAGCCGCGCCACCCCGGGCCGGGGCTCGTCGAGCCGCAGCGTGGCGAGCTCGGGCACGGTCAGTCGTGGACCAGGACGGCCTTGACGACCTCACCCTTGTGCTGGGCCTCGATCGCCTCGTTGATCTGGCTGAACGGGAACTTCGTGATCATCTTGTCGAACGGGAACCGGCCCTCGCGGTGCAACGCTGCCAACCGCGGGATGAACTCGTCCGGCACCGCGTCGCCCTCGATGATCCCGTAGATCTTGATCCCGATGATCATCGCCTGCATCAGGCTCAGCCCGATCGCCGCCGTCGGATCCGTCGGCACCCCGACCAGCCCCAACGCCGCGTGCGGGGCCATCGCCGCCAGGGACGACTCGATCACCGCCGGAATCCCGGTGGTGTCGAACACGTACTGCACCCCGATCGGCACGATCGCCCGGACCTGTTCGGCCAGCTCACCCGCCGCCGGGTCCAGCGCGTGCGTGGCACCCAGCTCCAGGGCCAGCGCCCGGCGGCTCGCGTGCGGCTCCAGCACGATGATCGTCGAGCAACCCTGCACCACCCCACCCAGCACCCCGGCCAACCCCACCGACCCGGCACCCAGCACCAACAACGACGACCCCTCGTGCGCGGCCATCGAGTTCATCACCGCACCCGCACCGGTCTGGATGCCACACCCCAACGGCCCTACCAGGTCCAACGGCGCGTCATCAGCCAACTTCACCACGTTGCGCTCATTCGCCAACGCATGCGAGGCGAACGAGGACTGCCCGAAGAACACCGAGTTCACCGGACCCTCCGCCGAGGTGATCGGCGAACTACCGTCCGGGCGCACCCCGGCATAGTTCAACATCAAGAACTGGTAGCAGTACGCCGGCGAACCCAACACACAGTTGTCACAACTGCCACAACTGTTGAACGTCAACGCCACCCTGTCCCCGGCCTTGACCTTCGTGACACCCGCACCGACCTCGACCACCGTGCCCGCACCCTCATGCCCCAACACCGCCGGCATCGGGATCGGCACAATGCCCTCCCGCGCCGCCAGATCGGTATGGCACAACCCCACCGACACAACCTTGACCAGAACTTCGCCCGCCTTCGGGCCATCCAGGGTCAACGTCTCCAGCGTGAAATCGGCCAACGGCTTGTGCGCGACGGCGGCGGTGATCTCCACAACGCTCCTTCTTCTCGGCGGTGACGCTTCTCGGTGGTGACGCTTCTCGGTCGTGACGCTTCTCGACGGCGCGGCATCTCAGCGGTGCGGCTCCTCGAGGGTGAGGCGGTTATCTTCCGCCGGAGGCGCTCCGGTCGCATCGCCCCCACGGGAGGCATCCGTGCCCCTATCGAGTCGCCGGCGCGGCCGGACGCCTCAGGGAGGGTGCGGCCCAACGGACTCAGTTGTCGAAGCGGGCCGGGCGCTTCTCCCGGAACGCGGCCAACGCCTCGTCCAGGTCGGCGGAGAGCAGCGTGCCGGAGTTCCAGGTGGCGATCTGGTCCAGGCCGTCGGCGACGGTGTGGTCCCGGGCGTAGGTGATCGCGTGCTTGGTGCCGCGCATCGCCAGCGGCGACTTCGCGGCCAGCTCGCGGGCGATCTCCAGTACGCCCTTCTCCAACTCCGCCGGCGTGGCGAAGCAGCGGTTGACCAGGTGCAGCTCGGCCGCCTCGGTCCCGGACACCGCCCGGCAGGTGTAGGCCAGCTCGCGGGCCACCCCCTCGCCGACGATCCGGGGCAGCCGCTGCAGCACACCCACGTCGGCCGCGAGGCCCATGTCGACCTCCTTGAGCACGAACTGGGCGTCCGCCGAGGCGTAGCGCAGGTCGCAGGCCACCGCGAGGTCCAGCCCGGCGCCGACGCACGCGCCGTGCACCGCGGCCAGCACCGGCTTGCGGCAGCGCTCCAACGAGGAGAGCACGTCCTGCAGGTCCAGGATGGTGCGGCGCAGCTGCTCACTGGCCCGCCCGGCGCAGGCCGCCCCGGCACCGGCACCGGACTCCGAGCCGGCGCGGAACTCGGCGAGCATGCCCAGGTCGATGCCGGCGCAGAAGTGCGCACCGTTGCCGCTGAGCACCACCACCCGGACGGTCGGCTCGGCGTCGAGCGCCCTCGCCGCGTCGCGCAGCTCCTGCCACATCGGCCGGTTCAGCGAGTTGGCCCGCTCCGGGCGGTTGAGCCGCAGCTCGGCGACACCGTCCTGGACGGTCAGGGCGAGCGTGCTGAAGTCAGTGTTCACCGGGACTGCATAACACGGCGCTCAGTCGTGATCCAGTACCGCCTTGCCGGCGAACGTGCGGCCGAGCAGGCCGGCGACCGCCTCGTCGAACGTGCGCCACGACCCGCGCCAGCCCACGTCCACGGTCAGGCGGCCGCCCTCCACCAGGTCGAGCAGGTACGCCAGGTCGCCGCCGAACGCCACGCCGGCCTGGAAGGACACCAGCGACTTGGCCGGCCCGACGGTCGAGTACACCGGGAACACCGCCGGCTCGCCCGAGGTCCAGCCGATGCTCTGCAGCGAGCCGCCGACCGCGAGCGCGGCCCAGGCGCCGACCAGCGTGGCACCGCCGACGTTCTCCACCACGACGTCCACCGGGTCCAGTCCGTCCACCCCGGCCACCACCTCGTGGGCACCCAGCTCGGCCAGCCCCTCGCCCCGGCGCGCGGCGGCGACCACCTGCGCGCCACCGAGCGCGGCCAGCTGCACGGCGTACCGCCCCACTCCGCCGGAGGCGCCGGTGACCAGCACCCGCTTACCGAGCAGCGGTCCGGCGGCCCGCAGGGCGCGCAGCGCGGTGACCCCGGCGACCGGCAGTGCGGCGGCCACCGCGAGGTCGACCGACGCGGGCACCACGGCCAGCTCGGCGGCCGGCACCGCGCGCAGTTCGGCCCAGGCGCCGGCGTAGCCGAAGGTCAGCACCCGCTCCCCCGCCGCCGGCCCGGAGCCGTCCTCGGCCGCCTTGACAACGACCCCGGCCGCGTCCCAGCCGGGGACCGAGCCCGGCTCGGCGGTCGGCGCGCTGCTGACGTCGCCGAAGTTCAGCGACGAGTGGCGGATCTCGACCAGAGCCTCGCCCGGGGCCGGTATCGGGTCCGTCGCCTCCGCCAGTACGAGGCCGGACGGTGAGCCGGGGGTTACCACGAGTGCGCGCATGTGGGCTGCCTCTCCGAGGTACGTCTGGGATGACGCGAACTCAGTCGGCAACCCCGGCGGCTCCCGGGCTATTCCGGGTCGCGGGCCGTCGGGTCGCCCGAGTCGCCGGCCGGTGGCTGGCGCCAGTTCTGGGCGTAGCGCGCCGCATCGGCCTGGCGGACCTCGGCGTTGGCCTCGTCCCGCACCGCCTGCGCCATGCCCACCGGATAACCGGCCTGGCCGACCCGGTGCTCGACGATCTCGTACATGTACGCGCCCGAGTAGAGCAACCCGAGCAGCAGACCCGCGGTGACCGCCGCGATCCGGATCGTCAGCGAGCCCGGTACCACCAGCAACAGCACCGCGATGACCGGCGCGACCTGCACCAGGGCGCGGGCGAAGTGCCGCAGCGGCCACGTGCGGGTGGTCAGGTCGTGCAGCACCCACGTCCGGTAGCGCGCCGGCAGCCGCCCGCCCACCGCGTACCAGACCCAGTGCACCGGGTCGGGGCGGCGCACCGGGACAGTCCCGCCCCAAGTGTCGTCAGCGCCCGCCGCCGGCTCGCCCGGCGCCGCCTGGCCGTTGAATTCGGTCGCCACGGACATCATTCCTCCAGCCGGTCCAAAGCCGTAAGTGCACCAATGCTTGGTACACCAACCTACTGTACTCTAAGCAATGTGGGAACCAATGGCACCGGTGAGCTAGCTGACACCGACCTCCTGGCACTCGACCGGCAGGTCTGCTTCGCCCTGGCAGTCGCATCCCGGACGGTCATCGCGCTGTACCGGCCGCTTCTCGAGCCGATGGGGCTCACGCACCCGCAGTACCTGGTGATGCTCGCGCTCTGGGAGCACGACCCGCGCTCCGGGCGGGAACTGGCCGGGTTGCTCCAGCTCGATCCGGGCACGCTCACCCCGCTGCTCAAGCGCCTGGAGACAGCCGGCTACCTGACCCGCCGGCGCGACCCGGCCGACGAGCGCTCGCTGGCCGTCACGCTCACCCCGGCCGGCCGGGCACTGCGCGCGCGGGCCGAGCGGATCCCGCCGGCGATCATCGATCGGCTCCGGATGACCCTGGGCGAGCTGCAGGACCTGCACGGGGTGCTGACCCGCGTGATCGGGGCGGCCACCTCGGCGGCAACGGAAGAACCCGCCCGATGAGCGACCCCGACGCGGAGCCCCAGGCTCGCCAGCCCCGGAACTGGGACCGGCGCGACCGTGACCCCGAGGGCCGCGCCCGCAACGCGCGCCCCCGGGACGCGTCCGGCCGGCCCCTCGCCCGGGGCGCTCCGGGGGTGGACCGGGTACCCGAGGACGTCGTACTACCGCCCTCCGAGGCGTTGCACGAGGCGCAACGGCTGCTCGACGCCGGCCTGCCGTTCCAGGCACACGAGGTGCTGGAAGGCGCCTGGAAGGCGGCCGAGGGGGTGCAGCGGACGCTCTGGCAGGGCCTGGCGCAGCTGGCCGTCGGGCTGACCCACGCGCAGCGGCGCAACGCCAACGGGGCGGTCTCGCTGCTGGAGCGCGGCGCCGAGCGGATCAGCCCGTTCGCCGCTGACCCGCCGCACGGGATCGACGTGGCCGGGCTGGTCGCGCACGCCACGGCGCTGGCCGCACGGATCAGCTCGGCGGGGTTGTCCGGGCTCACCGGGGACGATCTGCGGCCCCGGTTGCGTCGACAGCGCAGCGGTTAGGGCGGCCGAACGCTCCCGTTCTTCCAAGACAGCCGCCCCCGGCCTGCCCGAGGATGGCTGTCCTGGAAGCCGGGACAGTCGGAAGCCGGGACAGCGGGGAGCGAACGGGATGGCGGACTGGGCGGATGTGGTGGCGATGGCCGGCGAGCTGCCGGACGTCGAGGAGTCGACCTCGTACCGGACGCCGTCGCTGAAGGTGGCCGGCAAGAGCTTCGCCCGGCTGCGCACCGAGGCGGAGGGCGGCCTGATGGTGGTGTGTTCGATGGCGGAGAAGGAGGCGTTGCTGGCCTCCGGTGACCCGGCGTTCTACACGACGCCGCACTACGACGGCTACGGCTCGATCCTCATCGACCTGGCCCGGGTGGACCCGGTGCAGCTGCGCGAGCTGGTCGAGGAGGCCTGGCGGCTCAAGGCACCCGCCAAGCTCCGCAAAGCCCACAACGCCCCAGGTCAGACCCCGTGAGTGGTAATGGTCGCTATAGCGACCATTACCACTCACGGGCCTTGAGCTGCGTAAATGCCGGGGTCGTGAGTGGCGAGTGTTCAGACCTCGTCGAATACGGTGCCCATGTCGGCCCAGACCGCCTGGCGGGTGCGGCGGATCCAGGTCGCCACCAGCAGCCCGGCCGCCACGATGCCCAGGCAGACCCACGGCACCATGGCGACCACCAGCGGGATCTCCGCGCCGGGGGCGGCCGGCACGAACGAGTAGTACAGGCTGCCGAACACCGCGAGCCCGCCGACCAGCGCGGCCAGCGCACCGATGAGCTGGAACCCGGGTTCACCGTCGCGGCGCCCCTCGAGCACGCCCGCCACGCCGAGCAGCAGATACACGAACATCACCAGCGGCGTGGCGAGCCCGGCGAGGAAGGTGAAGACGAACACCCCGCCGGTGACGCCGCTGTCGGCTCCACCGGCCAGCGCGACCTGGGTCGCCCGGCTGGTGAACACCAGCGCGGCGACGGCGAGCACGGCCCACCCGACGAGGTCGAGGCCGATGGTCCGCCACGGGGTGCCCCACCTCGGGTGCAGCACGCCCAACCAAGCCGGCAGAACCCGTTCGCGGGCCATTGCGAACAGCACCCGCGACACGGCGATGTGTACCCCGAGCGCGCAGAACAGGCTGGCCAGCGCCGCGCTGGCGAGCACGGCGGCGGCGAACGTCCGGTTCGGGGCGACGGCGGCCAGCCCGGCAACCGAGGCCGGCCAGTCCGTCGCGGCCTGCTTGACTCCGAAACCGATCGACGTGGCATAGGTGACGACGAGGTAGAAGACCCCGGCGACCACCACGGACCCGACGATCGCCCTCGGTACCGCGCGGCGGGGGTCGCGGGTTTCCTCGGACAGCACCGCGCCGGCCTCGATGCCGGTGAACGACAGCATCGCGAACGCCAGGCCGAACAGGATCCCGGTCCACGGCACACCGGCCGCGGCCGGCCAGAACGCCCCTGGGTCCCAACTCCGCCCGGCGTCGGCCAACGGCGTCGCGTGGTCGATGACGCTCACCGGGGGCGCTCCGACGGCGATCACCGTGATAGCCGCCACGAGCATCGCCGCGACGGTTAGAACCATGATCACCAGTTGGCTCCGGGTGGAGGTCTGGATGTCGAAGAGGCTCATCAACGCAATGACCACCAGCGCCGCGAGCGAGAACCAGTACCACGCCGGATCGGCGCCGGTGAGCAGCCCGATCAGGCTCGCGGTGAAGAACCCGAACCCGCACAGCACCGCGCTGCCCAGCACCAGGAACGCCAGCGCGTAGCACCAGCCGGCGAGGAAGCCGGTGGTCCGGTTCGCCCCGTGCGTGATGTAGGTGTAGAGCGAGCCCGCCGAGGACAGGGTGCGGGCGAACCTGGCCACGACCAGCCCCAGGCAGAGCATGCCGGCCAGGCCGAAGAGGAACGCCAGCGGCGTCGCGCCGCCCGCCTTGGTCGCCGCGAGGTAGGTGAGGAACGCTCCGGACATCGCCGGGGCGACCACGGAAAGGCTCTGCGCGATGACGTCCGGCAGGCCGAGCGACCTGTGGAATCCCTCGGGTGCGGCGGCCCGCACCTCGACCGGCGGCTCCAGCTCAGTCGACATGGCCGTTCTCCCTGCTCGAGCAGTGCGCGCCGCCGGTGGCCGGCACGTCGAGCGTGGGGTTGCGGTCGAAGAAGCCGACCGGCTTGAGGGTGAACCCGGCGTAGTCCACCGGCATGACCGGCCAGTCCTCCGGGCGCGGGAAGTGGGTCGGGCCGAAGGTGTGCCAGACCACGATGTCCTCGCCGTCGACGTTGCGGTCGGCCGCCGTCCAGCGGGGCAGCCCGTCGCCGCCCGGGTTCTGGTTGACGAAGTCGCCGGCCGGGTAGCGCTGCGCCGGGTCGTAGCGGGTCACCCACAGGTGCCGGGTGGCGAAGGTGGCCCTGGCCCGGATCGAGGAGGACTCGTCGGCCAGCAGCGCCGGCTGGCCCTCCGGGCGCAGCGCGTAGCCGACCGGGTTGCCGAACCGGTTGAGCTTCTCCGGGTTCACGATGTGCCAGGTGCGGCCCACGCTGTTGTCGGCGAGGCGCTGGGCGTTCGACTCGCTGGTCAGCCTGGTGCGGGCGCGGCGGAACGCGTTGCCGTGCGGGTTGTCCTCACTCATGGGCACGCGCTGCGCCTCGATCTCGTCGACGGCGTTGCGGGTGCCGTCCACGGTCATGTCGAGGCGGGCGGAGAACAGGTGCTGGTGGTACGGCGCGCCCAGCCCGGGAGCGACCTCGGTGGCGTACTCGTTGCCCTCCTCCGGGTAGGCGGAGGTGAACAGGATGCCGGTGGCCTTGACCTCGCACTGGATGGTGCCGTCCAGGTAGAGGTACCAGTAGAAGCCGTAGTCGTAGTTGCCGATCGGGGTGAAGAAGGAGAACACCATCCGGCGCTGCCGGCGGGTCTCGCGCGCCCCGGTGAACAGGTCGCTGTGCTTCCACAGCACGCCGTAGTCCTCTTCGTGCATGCAGATGGCGTTGCGGATGGTCCTCGGCGCGCCCAGGTCGTCGGCGATCACCGCGTCCGTGTAGTGGATCTCCCCGACGCAGTCGCAGCCCAGCTCCAGGGAGTCGGCGTAGCGGGCGAACATGTACTCGCCGCAGTCGAAGTAGTTCTGCCAGAACCGCACCGGCGACGGGTCCGCGTAGGGCACCACCATCTCGGCGATCGAGGCCCGGTACACGATCGGCCGGCCGTCGAAGCTGATCTGGTGCAGGGTCAGGCCCTCGCGCTCGTTGAACCCGATCCGCAGGTCCCACTTCTCCCACTGCACCCGGTTGCCCTCGACGGTGAAGCTGGGGCCCTCCGGCTGGGTGATCTCGATCGGCTTGAGCGTGGTGCGCGCCGGACCGGTCACCTCCGGGTCGTCGTAGTTGCCCGACTCCGCCGGCACCGGCAGCAGCCGCTGGTCGATCACCTTGGTGACCACCCGGCGGGTCAGGTCCACGTAGGCGACCAGGCCGTCCACCGGGTGCGCCCAGGGGTGGTCCTTCGGGTGGTCCTGCCGGAACCCGAAGGAGCGGACAATCCGGCGGCCCACCTCCTCCGGGTAGTCGTACACACCGGCGGACAGCGGCACCGAACGCACCATCGCCGGGTCCAGGTCGCGGCGGCGCAGCGCCTCGGTCCACTCCGCGTTGGCGTTCACGATCTCTTCGATCAGCTCGAACTCGGAGTCGATGATCGGCGGCTGGCCGGTCGTGGCCGGGTCCAGCTCGTGCACGCTGTCCACCCGCTCGTGGCTGACCGACACGACCACGTCCCGGGACGTGCCGGTGGCCAGGTCCAGCAGCACCACCCGGAACCGGCGGTCCGGCGCGGTGCCCGGCTCGTGGGCCAGCACCTCGGCCTTGGCCGGCTCCTCCGGGGCGAAGAACGCCCACCGGATGGACCCGCTGAGCAGGCCGGCGCCGTCCAGGATGTCCCGGACCGCACCGACCTCGGCCTCGGTGGTCATGTCGAGTGGGTGGCCGGTGGCGGTGGCCGCGGTCGGTTCGGTGATCGTCATCTCGCTCCTGTCGTCGACCGGACGAAGTAGTCGGCCGACCGTCCGCTGACCAGGTCGGACCGGCAAGGCATGCTCCCACGCGCGGAGATGACGATCTGTGGGTTGTCTCACAACCCGGGACACCCGGTTGCGGCCGTCCCGGCCCCGGGGTGAGGTGCACCCACCCGGGCGCGGGCCCGCGACGCGGCCGGCCCCGACCCCATCACGCTACCGATCCGGAGCAGCCGCGGTGACCTACTCGCCCCGGGTCGCGGACCAGCTTCGCGGCCAGTCCCCGATGGCCGGCCTGGACCGGCGCAACCTCGGCCCGATGCAGGTGTTCGCCCAGTCGGTGTCCGGGGCGGCCCCGGCGGCCGCGATGGCGGTCATCCCGGCGATCGTGGCGGCCAACGCCGGCTCGGCGACCATCTGGTCGCTGGCCATCGCCACCGGGCTGGCGTTGCTGGTGGCGGGGTGCATCGGCCAGTTCACCCGCCGGATGGCCGCCGCCGGCTCGCTCTACAGCCTCACCGCGAAGGGCCTCGGACCCGGGCCGGCGCTGCTCTGCGGCACCGGGCTGATGGTCGGCTACAGCCTGCTCGGCATGGGCTCGTTGACCGGGGCGGCCATGCAGACCGCCGCGCTGCTCGCCCGGCTCGGCCTGCCCGGCTCCGGCTCCCCCGCCGCCGCCGTTGTGCTGGTAGTACTACTCGCCGGACTGGTCGCCGCGTGCACGGTGCGCGGCGTGCGGCTGTCGGCCGGGGTGGTGTTGCTCGTGGAGGCGCTGTCGATCACCCTCATGCTCGTGGTGTTCGGCGTACTGCTGGTCAGCCACGGCATCGCGCCGGACACCCGGCAGCTCTCGCCGTCGGCCGGGCCCGGCGTGGGTGGGGTGGTCGCCGGCGTGCTGCCCGCGCTCGGCGCGTTCATCGGTTTCGAGGCCGCCGCCGCGATGGGCGTGGAGGCGCGCCGGCCGTTCCGGACCATCCCGCGCGCGGTGCGCTCGACCGCCGCGCTCACCGGAGTGCTCAGCCTGCTCGCGGCGTACACGCAGGTCGCCGGGTTCGCCACGGTGCCGGACGGACTGGCCGGCCAGACCGAGCCGGTGCGCACCCTGGCCGCCGGCGAGCAGCTGCCGTGGCTGTCCGCGCTGCTGGACGTCGGCCTGGCCACGTCGTTCCTGGCCTGCGCGGTGGCCACCACGACGTCGCTGGCCCGGTTGCTGTTCACCATGGGCCGCGAAGGGGTGCTGCCGCCGGTGCTCGGGGCGGCGCACCGGCGGTTCCGCACGCCGCACGTGGCGATCGCCGTCGCCCTGCCGGTGCTCGCGGTGGTGCCCGTGCTGCTGTTCGCCACCGGGCTCACCCCGGCGCGCGCGCTGGTGCCGTTGCTGGTCACCGCGGCCCTGGGCTACCTGCTGGCCTACCTGCTGGTGTGCCTGGCGGCGCCGGTGTTCCTGCACCGGATCGGCGAGCTCACCGCCGGCGCCGTGCTGGCCACCTCGGTGATCGTGCCGGTGCTGCTGGTGGTGCTGGCGGCGTTCCTGTCCACCGCGCCGGTCTCGGTGGCGGCGCTGGTGACGGTCGCGGTGCTGCTGCTCGCGGGCGCCCGGTACCTCTGGCTGCGCGCCCGGCACCCCGAACGGCTGGCCGCCGTCGGGGCGTACGACGAGACCTCCGCCGCCGACCTGCTCGGCACGCCCCCGCTGCACTGGACCGCGCCGCTGCGCCGTCCCGTCGCGACGGCGGCCCCCGACCAGCCGGCAGTCGCGCCGGAACCGGGCGCGGCGCCGGAGCCCGATCGGTGAGCCCGCAACCGCCACCCCCCGTACCCGGCCGCCAACCCCGGGCCGTGCGCAACGCGCTGGCCGCCCTGGCCGAGGTCGTCTCCGCCGGGCCGGGGGTGACCGCCAGCGAAATCTCCGCCGCGCTGCGACTGCCCCGGGCGACCACGTACCGACTGCTCAACCTCCTGGTCGCCGAGGAGTACCTGGTCCGGCTGCCGGACCTTCGCGGGTTCGCCCTCGGCGCCAGGGCCGGGCGACTCGCGGTGCCGGTCGTGCCGAGGCCGTGCACGGCCGCCCGGGCGGTGGTGGCGCACCTGCGCGGCCGGGTCCGCTGGGGGGTGCACCTGGCGTCCTACGCGGGTGGGCAGGTGACGCTCGTCGATCCCGATCCGGATCACCCGCGCAGCGAGGAGCACCTGCTCGCCCGGCACCCGCACGTCTCCGCACTGGGCAAGCTGCTGCTCGCCGAGACCCCGGACCGGCCGCCCCCGGCCAGCGAGCTGCGCCGGTTCACCGAGCACACGGTCAGCGACCCGAACCGGCTGGCGGCGCAGCTCGCCGAGGTGGCCGGCGCGGCGCTGGCCCGGCAGTGCGGCGAGCTGCACCTCGAGCGGGGCTGCCTGGCCGTGCCGGTGCGCAGCCCCGTGGACGGCACACTGATCGCCGGTCTCGCCCTGAGCGGCCCCGCGCACCGGGTGGCCGAACCCAACACCGACCTGATCGACCTGCTCCGGGGGCACGCCACCCGCCTCGCCCCGCTCCTCTCCTGACCACACACCCACTTCCGTCGCCGCACATCTACCGCAGCGGGTGCGCGGCGACCGGGCGACCCGCCATGGAACGGGGGGCCAGCGGGGGCTAGGGGCGGCGGTCGGCGCAGTGCAGGGCGAGCAGCACGGCGACGGCCTGGGTGGGCACGGTGACGTCGCGCCCGGTGAGCTCGCTGAAGCGGCGCAACCGGTTGAGCACCGTGTTGCGGTGGCAGTACAGCTCGGCGGCGACCTCGCCGACCGCGCCGCTGGCGGCGTAGCGGCGCACGGTGTCCAGCAGCCGGTCACGCTCCCGGTCGGGCGCCTCGGACAGGCCGCCGAGCACCGAGTCGACCAGCTCCGGCGCGGTGTCCGCGAGCCGCCCGCCGGCCAGTGGCAGCCACGCGTCGAGCAGCTCGCACGGACCGGTGGCGCCGGGCAGCACGTCCACGATCTCGCCGGCCAGCCGGGCGCTGCGCCCGACGTTGGCCAACCCGTGCGCCAGCGGCCCGACCCCGCACGGCACCCCGGCCAGCGCCGCCCGCACCGGTGCCCCGGCACCGCCGTCCCAGCGCGCGATCAGCACGCTGTGCCGCCCGGTGGACTGCACGTGCGCGGTACGCCCGTCGGCGCCGAGCCGGTCGGCGGCCCGGCGCAGCGCGCGCCCGGCGGCGGGGTTGGCGGCGGCCACCAGCAGGTCGTCGTCCACGTCCACGTCAAGGGCGAGCGCGACGTGAGCGACCTCGACCGGGTCCGGGTCCTCGGTGCTCAGCAGCGCGGCGACCAGCATGGTGCGCTCGCCCTGGCGGTCCCGGGCCAGCAGCGCCGCCTCCGCCTGGTAGCTGACCTGGATCTGCGCGGTGTACTCCTCGACCACGCTCCACACGTCCTCCACGCGCGCCACCAGCATCGGCTCGTCGGTCGGCGCGGCGCTTTCCCGCAGCGCCTCCCAGAGCACCCGGAAGTCCAGCCGGACGGCGGTCAGCAGGTCGTTCAGCGGCACTCCTCGGCGCGCCCGGTCCCGGCCGATGGACGGCCCGACGCCGGCCAGGCGGGCCGGCACCGGGTGCCCGGCGAGGCGGCGCAGCAGGTATTCGAAGGTCAGGTCGGCGTCGGTCTCCAGCCGCTCCGTCGGCACCACTCCCCGGCCGTACGGCGGGATCGCGCGGACCCGGGAGACAAACGACGCGACCAGCGTGTCCGCCTCGTCGCGCAGCCGGCCGACCAGCGTGGTCCAGCGTTCCGCCTCGGCCGGCGCAAGATGACGCGAAGTGTGCATATGCACAATCTATTGCCTTTTTTCGTGGTGGATTTGTCTTCCACCAGCGACCTTTGGCGCGGATGCTGTGCCGATGCCGCGATGGGATCCACGATGCACCTGACACCCCGGGAACGGGAGCGGCTGCTGCTGCACAGCGGTGCCGAGCTGGCCAGGCGCCGGTTGGCCCGGGGCGCCCGGCTCGGCGCGCCGGAGGCGATCGCACTGGTCTGCGACGAGATCTGCGAGCTGGCCTGGGACGGCGTGCCCTACGAGCAGGTCGTCGCGACCGCGCGCACGCTGCTGCGGCCGGACCAGCTGGTGGACGGGGTGCCGGCCGCCGTGCCCACGCTGCAGGTGGAGGCACTGTTCCCGTACGGCTCCACGCTGGTGCACGTGGATGCGCCGTTCGGGGCGGCGCCGGTGGACGGGCCGGGGGCGGTGCGCGCGGTCGACGGTGAGATCGAGCTGGCGCCCGGCCGCGAGCGCGGCACCGCGGTGCTCCGCAACACCGGGCCGCTGGCCATCTGGGTGTCCTCGCACGTGCCGCTGGACCGGCTGAACCCTGTGCTGACGGTCGAGCTGACGGTCGAGCTGGATGCACCGGGCCGCTACCGGCTGGACCTGCCGGCCGGCACCGCGGTGCGGGTCGAGGCGGCCGAAGCCCGCGAGGTGGCCGTGGTCCGGATCGGCGGCGCCCGGTGAGCACGCTGCCCCGCGCGGACTACGCCCGGCTGTACGGGCCGACCACCGGCGACCGGGTCCGGCTGGCCGACACCGATCTGTGGGTCGAGGTCGAGGCGGACGACACCGAGCGGGGCGAGGAGCTGATCGGCGGCTGTGGCAAGACGGCCCGGCACGGCGCGCTGGTCTCC
>DASYLM010000546.1:0-1790 GCA_036009565.1 Pseudonocardia sp.
GGTGCCGTTTACGTGCTGGCCTGGCTGGCCGGGCTGCTGGTGGCGCCGACCACCCCTGGCACCGCCGATGCCGGTGCCGTCCATGAGTTCTTCACCGCATCCGCCGACGCCTTCGTGCGGCAGGCGCTCCTGGTGCACGGCCTCGCCGGCCTGGCCCTGGTCGGGCTCACCCTCGGCTTCGCCGTCGCGGTCGGTCGCGGTCGGGCCGGCCGGTGGATCGCCGGGACCGGCGTCGCAGCGGCCGGCGTCTCGTTGGTGCAGGTCGGCCTGGGCCTCGCCGCCGCGCACGACGTGGCGCACGCTTCCGCCTCCACCACGACGAGCTGGCTGCAGGCGGTCAACATCGCCGACGTCGCCAAGCTGCTCTTGCTGGCCGCGTTCGCGGCGGTGACCACCCGCGCGGCGGGCCGCGCCGGACGGCTGCCCCGGTGGCTGAGCCTGCTCGGCTGGTTCCTGGTACCCCTGCTCGCGGTCGGCGGTTTCGCCTTCCTCGTCCCCACACCTGCTCTGACCGTGGTGCTCACCGCGTCGTTGCCGGCGCTGTTGGCCTGGGCCGGTGCGGCGGCCTGGCGGCTGCGCCACTGACGGCCAGGCCGCGACACGACCCCAGCACCCACTCACAAGGAGCCCGACCCATGCCGTCCCGGCAGCAGAACGCATCCGCAGAGAACTCCGGCATCGCCCGGGCCGCCCCCGCGGACGAGCCGGGCTACGGGCTGGACGCGCCGCCGGTGGTGGCCGGCTTCGTGGCGCTGGGACTGCTCGGCGTCGCCTTCCTGCTCCTCACCGCCCTCACTCCGGCCCGGCTGCTCGGCGCGGGGCTCGGCTTCTGCGTGGTCGGCTGGGGCACCGCCACCCTGATGCTGCACAGCTCGCTGCGCGGCAAGCGCCTGCTCCGCGACCGGGTGCTCGATGGGCTGGCCTGGCGCGGTGACGAGGACGTCGTCGACCTCGGCACCGGGCGCGGGTTGATGCTGCTCGGCGCCGCGCTACGGGTACCTCACGGTTCAGCGACCGGCATCGACCTGTGGCGTTCGGTCGACCAGGCCGGGTCCCGCCCGGAACGGCTGCTCGCCAACGCCGCCGCGCTCGGCGTGGCCGACCGGGTTCGGGTCGTGACCGGCGACATGAGCACCCGGCAGCTACCTGACGCCTCCGCCGACCTGGTGCTGGCCTGCCTGTCCATCCACAACATCCACGACCGGGCCACGCGGCGCGCCGTGATCGAGCACGCCGCCCGCATACTGCGGCCCGGGGGCCGGCTGACGATCATCGACTTCGCCAAGACCGCCGAGTACGTCGCCGACGCCCGCGCGACCGGCCTGGTCGACATGCGACGCAGCGGTCTGACGGCACTGATGTGGCCGCCGGTGCGGATCGTCACCGGTCGCAAGCCCACAGCCTGAGCCCGCCAGCCCGGACCGCCGCGGGTACCGCGGCGGTGACTTCGCCGCCGACGTGGTCGTCGACTCCGACGGCTTGGCCGAGTACCCGGAGCTGACGCGCCTCGTCGGCCGGAAGAACACACGGCCCGCTCGAACCGCGGCCCGGCGTTCATGCCGAGCCCCTGCCGGCCCGCCCATTCACCGCAACCCGTCTCGTGCCCATCGAAAGGACCAGCGGCCCGGCCGCACCCCCATGACCACGCAACCTCACACCGGCCCCACCGGCACTCACCTCACGACGCGGCCGAGCGGCCGGGCCCACGCGGAGTTCAACGCCCTCGTCGGCGACCCACGGGCAGTCCTTACGCCCCTCGCCGCGCGGACGCCGCACCTCGCCTCGGCCCT
>DASYLM010000547.1:0-15077 GCA_036009565.1 Pseudonocardia sp.
TGGACGAGATCGACAGAATCGTGCCACCCGGGGTGACCCTGGCCCGGGCGGACGCGGGGTACCTGCCGCCGGAGCTCGAGGACCCGTCACTGCGCCGCCGCCACGCCTAGTGCCCTGCGTCCGAAGCAAGCGCGGTCTCCCGGCGCCGTCCCGCTCAGTCGAGTGGTGGCGGTGTGTAGCCCCCGAAGTCGCGCTCGACGAGCTCGGCGAAGCGAAGCGGGGGGCGGTCGAAGAACATCGGCCCGATGGCCTGGGCTCCCATCGGGAGCCCCGATTCGGACGTCCCGATGGGCAGGACCGTCACGGGAAGGCCCGGCGCGGTCGCCACCCCGGCCCACGCCAGCTGGTCGCCGTAGTCGTAACTCGACGGCCGAGACCTGGCCGGCTGCCATCGCCTCGGCGAGCTCGGTCGCGGTGAGGTAGGCGAAGTCAGCCGCGGTCGGGACCGGGGCGGAGGTGGTGCCGGTCGCACGGGCCACCGGCGTTGCGTTCCCGGGCCCCCCGGAAAGTTGCATCTCAGGATCCAGCAGGTCAACCGGATAACGGCGGGCCTGCGAGGCCGGCTAGGAAACCAGACCCTGGCGGAATCCGTGCGCCACAGCCTCGGCACGGTCTTTCACGCCGAGCTTGCGGAACATCCGTCGGGCGTGGGTTTTCACGGTGTCCTCGGCCAGGAACAGCGTGCGGCCGATCTCGCCGTTGCTGTTGCCCTGGCTCATGCCGACCAGCACCTGCAGCTCCCGATCACTCAGCCGTGATCCCTGTTCCTTCGGGGCCCGAGGCCCTCCGGGCAGCACTCCTGTGCTGGTCAGCGTGTGGGCCAGGCTGCCGACCAGGTCGGGACGCGAGCTGTCCCAACGCAGGTAACCGCGCGCTCCCCCGGCGATGGCCGCGACGATGGCACCGGCGTCCTCCGGCGCACCGAACACGATGACGTTGACCTTCGGATGCGCCGCAACAAGCCGACGGGTCGACACGACGCCGGCCGCGACCGCCCGTTGGGTCCCCACCAGCACGAGATCTACCGGTTGCCGGGCGTAGCGGGACATCAGTTCGTCGCCCTGCGCCACACAGTCGATCGACTGCACCCCCGACACCGCGGCCATCACCCGCGTCAGCCCCTCCCGAACATTACGGCGATCGTCACAGACCAGAACCGTCGTCACAGGGGCCCCTCCCTCAACCGCGGCACGGGTGGCACGCTCCGGGCCAGCGTGCAAACTCAGGCCGCCGCGGGTAACGGCCTACCTAAAGCAACGACCGCGAGCATCGGACGGTGCGTGAACGGCCGGAAGCTTCTGTCCGGCACCGTGGAGGGCGTGCGGCATCGCGTCTAGGGCACGAGCTCGACCCAGCCGCGGACCACCTCAGGGGTGACCTCGCCGACGAGGTCGGGGTGGGCATCGTTGACGTGCGCGAGCACCGTCTTGACCAGGATGTCCTCGTCCTCCTCGCGAGCGCGGTACCCACATTCGCAACTGACCTGGTGCTGCATGACCGACTCCTTACCTCGCCGCGCTGCACCTGCGCCTGCTGCGCGGCGACCTACCCCGATAACCCGCGGGTCCTCCGGTGCTCAGGGACGCTCCTCGGGGCGCACCGCTCGCAGTTCCACGGCGAGTATCAGGTTGGTGTGCCGGCGCGGCACACCAACGTCGCCGATGAGCGCGGTGATGCGGGCCAGCCGCTGGTAGAGGGTCTGTCTGCGCACGTGCAGCGCGGCGGCCGTCGCAACCTTGTTGGAGCCGTGGATGAGGAACGCGCGGAGCGTGTCGACCAGGGCGGTGCCGTGCCGGCGGTCGTGCTCGATCAACGGTCCGATCTCCTCGCGGACCAGCCGCCGAGCCAGCGCGCCACCGGCCAGCTGGTCCAGGATCAGCCGGGCGGACATCAGGGGCGCGGCGAGGCGTCGCTCGGGCAGTCCGAGGCCGGCGGCCAACGACAGCGCCCGGCGCGCGTCGGTGATCGAGCGGCCCGCGTCGGGCAGCCGCGGCACCACCGGCCCGGTCACCACCCGCGCGGACCGCGCCGCGCCGCGCTGGTCGGCCAACTGGTCGACCGCATCCAGCACCGCCCGGCCGGTGGCCTCGGCCGCGGTGCCGTGCACGATTGCCAGCACGTCCCCGTCCACCCCGCTGACCAGCGCTCGATACGGGCGCAGGGCGACCTCGACAGCGGGCACCACCGCGGTGTCGTCGCCGTTCGGGAAGCCGCGCACGGCCACCGTGAAATACGGCCCGTCGACGGTCAGGGGCACGCCGGCCGCACCGGCCCGCTCGGCCAACTCGGCTCCGTCCGCCCGCTGGCCGGACTCGAGGTCCTGCACCAGGCGGCGCCTTCGCTCCCGGACACCGTCGTCCGGGCCGGCCGGCAGCGGTGTCCGCCGCTCCAGGATCGCGGTCTGCGCCCGTTCGGTGATCTCGACGAACGGCACGATCTCGCGCAGTGCGAGCAACGGTACGTCGTACTGCCGGGCGGCTTCGACGAGCGCCGCCGGTACCTCGGAGAACGTCCAGCCGAGCTCGATCGCCAGCGCGGCCGCACGCCGTTCCGACAGCGCGGCGACGTAGGCGCGCTGCCCGACCGCGCCCCGCCCCACCAGCCCGAGCCCGGTGGTCAACAGCAGCTCACCGCCCTTGAGCAGCAACGCGGCCTCGGCGAGCTCGCTCGTGTGCACCCAGCGCACCGGCCGGTCAAGGCCGTGTTCACCGTGCAGCAGCACCGGCCGGGTCCGGCGGACCACGTCCAGCTCGAGGATCTCCCCGAGGGTGAGTGAGCCGGTCAAACTGACCACCCAGAATGGTTACTCGCTGACACAACGTCCATAGTGCTGCGCACGGGAGCCATCCACAATGGGGCGATTCGTCGGCGCGGACGAGACAGCAGCAGCACTGGACGGAGCGCTATGAAACCCCCTCCCTTCCGTTACGTCCGGCCGAGCACGGTGGCCGAGGCCGTCGCGGCGTTGGCCGAGGGCGGCGCCAGGGTCCTCGCCGGCGGGCAGAGCCTGGTCCCGCTGATGAACCTGCGGCTGACCAGCCCGGAGACCCTGGTCGACATCAACCGGGTGGCGGCCCTCGACCTGATCACCGAGCGGGACGGCCACGTGGTCGTGGGTGCCACCGCGCGCCAGGCCGACGCGCTCGGCTCCGCGCTGGTGCGGGCCAAGGCCCCGCTGGTCGCCGCGGCACTCAGGCAGGTGTCCCACGTGCAGGTGCGCACCCGGGGCACCGTGGTCGGCAACCTGGTCCACCACGACCCCGCATCCGAGCTCCCCGCTGTCGCGCTGGCGCTGGACGCCGGGTTCACCCTCGTCGGACCGCACGGCGAACGGCAGGTGGGCGCGGCGGAGTTCTTCCTCGGCGAGTTCGCCACCGCCACCGCCGCCACCGAGCTGGTCACCGAGGTGCGCTTCCCTTGTGCGCCCCCGGGTACCGGCGCCGCGTTCCACGAGATCACCCGCAAGGCACGGGACTGGCCGCTGCTCGGGGCGGCCGCCCAGCTCACCGTGCGCGACGGCGAGATCGTGGCCGCGCGCGTCGCCGTGTCCGGGATGGCCGCTGTGCCGGTGCGGCAGCACGACGTGGAAGCGGCACTCGTCGGCCGACCGGCCGACACGTCGGCGGTACCGGCGGCCGCGGCACGGGCGCACGCGGACGTGGCCGCGCACGTCAACGCCCGGTCCGGCGCGGACTACCGCCGCCGGGTCCTGCCGGTCGTGGTGCGGCGCGCACTCGTCTCCGCACTGGACTCCGCACTGGACCCGGCCGCCGGCCACCGCGCCGCCGGCTCCGGTCGAGCGGCGCGGGTCGAGGAGGGAGCAGCATGAGCGAGCAACCCGGCGTGCGGGTGCACCTGGTGGTCAACGGGGTCGACCACCGCGCCGAGGTGGCGCCGCGGACACTGTTGTCGGACTACCTGCGCGAGCAGCTGCGCCTGACCGGCACGCACCTCGGCTGCGCGCACGGCACCTGCGGCGCCTGCACCGTGCTGCTGGACGGCGCCCCGGTGCGCGCCTGCCTGCTGTTCGCCGCCCAGGCCGACGGCTGCGCGGTCACCACCATCGAGGGCATCTCCCCGGACGGCGAACTGACCGCGGTGCAGCAGGCCTTCCAGGACAACCACGGCATGCAGTGCGGCTTCTGCACACCGGGTTTCGTGGTGTCGCTGACCGCGCTGCTGACCGCCGCCCCACACCCGACGGAGGACGAACTGGTGGACACCCTCGACGGGCACCTGTGCCGGTGCACCGGCTACCAGAACATCCTGCGGGCCGGGCGACAGGCGGCCGGGCTGGCCGAGGGCGGCTCCCGATGACCGTCACCCCGGCCCGCCCGAAGTACGTCGGCGACGCGGTCCTCCGGCGGGAGGACCCCAGGCTGCTCCTCGGCCGCGGGCGCTACGTCGCGGACATCGCACTCCCCGGCACGGTCAGCCTCGCGGTGCTGCGCTCCCCGGTGCCACACGCCCGGATCACCCGCATCGACACCGCCGCCGCGCTCGCCGTCGACGGCGTGCTGGCCGTGCTGACCTTCGACGACATCCGGGCCGAGGTCACCCCGCTGCCCTGCATCGACGTCTACCCCGACAGCCGTCCCGCGCTGCAGACCGTGCTCGCGGACGGTGTGGTGCGCTACGTCGGCGAGCCGGTCGCCGCGCTGGTCGCCACCGACGACTACCTCGCCGAGGACGCGCTGGCCCTGATCGAGGTGGACTACCAGGAGCTGCCCGCGGTGGCCGACCTGGAGCGCGCGGTCGCCCCGGACGCCCCGCTGCTGTACCCGGAGTTCGGCGGCAACGTGGTCAACACGGTGCACCAGGACGTCGGCGACCCGGACGCGGCGTTCGCCACCGCCGAGCACGTCTACCAGGAGACGTTCACCGTGCACCGGTACGCGCCGGTGCCGATGGAGACCCGCGGTGTCGTCGCCGACGTCGACCCGCTGACCGACCGGCTGGTGCTGTACACCTCGACGCAGTTCCCGCACCTGGTGCGGCAGTTCCTGTCCGGGGTGCTCTCGCTGCCGGAGAGCGGAATCCGCGTGGTGGCTCCGGACGTCGGTGGTGGGTTCGGCGGCAAGTGCGAGTTCTACCCGGAGGAGGTCCTCGCGCCGCTGCTCACCCGCCGGCTGCGCCGCCCGGTCAAGTGGATCGAGGACCGCCGCGAGCACCTGGTCGCCGCCAGCCACGCCCGCGAGCAGCGGCACCGGGTGCGCGCCGCGGTCGACGAGGACGGCACGGTCACCGCGCTGGACGTGGAGTCCTGGACCAACAACGGGGCCGCGTTCTGCACCCTGGCCACCACCCCGGCGTCCATCTCCTCGGCGATGACGCGGGGCCCTTACCGGATCCCGCACTACCGGGCGAGGGCACACACCGTGGTCTCCAACAAGACCCCGCTGGCGGTGTACCGGGGCGCCGGTCACCCGCAGGCCGCGCTGGTCATGGAGCGGATGATGGACATCATCGCGGCCGACCTGGGAGTGGACCGGGTGGAGCTGCGGCTGCGCAACATGCTGGGCCCCGCCGAGCTGCCCAGCGACCGGGGCACCGACATCGTGCTCGCCGGGCACGTCGTCTACGACACCGGCGACTACCCCGAGTCGCTGCGCCGGGCCGCCGACATGATCGGCTACGGCGAGCTCGACGCCGAGCGGCGGGCCGCGCTGGACCGGGGCCGTCGCCTCGGCGTCGGGTTCTGCTGCTTCGTCGAGGAGACCGCGATCGGCCCGTACGAGTCCGCGGTGGTCCGGGTGGACGGGGCGGGCAAGGTGACCGTGCTGACCGGCTCGTCGCCGCACGGCCAGGGCCATGTGACCACGTTCAGCCAGCTGGTCGCCGACGAGCTGGACATCGACATCGCGGACGTGACCGTGCTGCACGGCGACACCGACGTGGTGACCGAGGGCGTCGGCACGTTCGCCTCGCGCAGCGGCGCGATCGGGGGCGCCGCCGCCCGGCGGGCCGCCGAGGCGGTCAAGCACAAGGCGCTGGCCATCGCCGGGCACCTGCTGGAGATCGACCCGGCGGATCTGGAGTGGCACGACGGGGCGGCCCGCGCCCTGGGCAGCCCGGACACCTCGATGTCGCTGGGCGAGATCGCCACCGCGGCGACCCCGTGGAACCCGCCGCTGCCCGGCGGCATGGACTGGAACCTCACCGCCACCCACCAGCACCAGGTCCCCGGCATCGCGTTCTCCAACGCCACCCACGCCGCAAAGGTCGAGGTCGACCCGGAAACCGGTCAGGTTCGGGTGCTGGACTACGTGGTGGTGCACGACTGCGGCACCGTGATCAACCCGATGATCGTCGAGGGCCAGGTGCACGGCGGTGTCGCCCAGGGCCTCGGCGGCACCTTCTTCGAGGAGCTGGTGTACGACGAGCAGGCCCGGCCCAAGACGCGGACCCTGCACGACTACCTGATGCCGACCGTCAGCGACATGCCGTGGATCCGAACCTCGCACATGGAGTCCCCGACGCCCCTCAACCCGTACGGGATCAAGGGGGCCGGCGAGGGCGGGGCATCCGGCTCACCCGGGGCGCTGGTCAACGCACTGGCCGACGCGCTCGGCGTGACGCTGCGGTCGGACGGCCCGTGGACCCCGGAGCGGGTCCTCGCACTGCTCCCGGAGAGCCCGTGACGGCCGAGATCCTGCTGGCCGGCGCGACGGTGGTCACCATGGACCCCCGGCGGCGGATCCTGCGGCCGGGTGCGGTGGCGTTCTCCCCGGACAGTGGTGCGCTGCTGTCGGTCGGCCCGGACGCCGAGGTGCGAGCCGCCCACCCCGACGCGGAAATCGTCGACTGCACGGGCTCGGTGGTGCTGCCCGGCTTCGTGAACACCCACACGCACCTGTTCCAGACGCTGCTCAAGGGGCTCGGCGACGACCGCGTGCTGTCCGACTGGTTCACCGCGATGACCGGACCCAGCGCCGTCGAGCTCACCGAACGGGACAGCTACGCGGCCGCCCTGCACGGCTGCGCCGAGGCACTGACCACCGGAACCACCACCCTGCTGGACTTCATGTACGTCCATCCCCGACCCGGGCTGGCGGACGCGGTGGCCAGGGCGATGACCGACATCGGCATCCGGGGTGTGGTGGCCAGGGGCTACGCCACGGCCGGAGCCGACGTCGGCGTCCCGGAGCCGCTGATCGAGCCGCTGGACGCCGCACTGTCCGACGCCGGGCGGCTCATCGGCGAGTGGAACCGTCCCGGTTCCCGGGTGACGGCGGGGCTGGCTCCGTGCATGAGCTGGTCGGTGGACGAGCCGACGCTGCGGGAGACCCGCGCACTGGCCGACGACGCCGGTGCGCTGGTCACCATGCACGTGTCCGAGTCCGACTTCGACGTGACCGAGTCACTGCGCCGGTTCGGCGTCCGGGACGTACCGCTGCTGGACCGGACCGGCTTACTCGGTCCCGACCTGCTCGCGGTGCACTGCGTGCAGTGCGACGACACCGACATCGCCCTGCTGGCCGCCAGCCGCACCGCCGTGTCGCACAACCCGTGCAGCAACCTCTACCTGGGATCCGGGTTCGCCCCGATACCGGCCATGCTGCGCAGCGGCGTCACCGTCGGCCTCGCCTCCGACGGACCGGCGAGCAGCAGCAACCACAGCATGCTCCAGGCGCTCAAGTTCGCCGCGCTGCTGCACAAGGGGGTGCACCGGGACCCGGAGATCCTCACCGCCGAGGAAGCACTGGAGATGGCGACCGTGGGCGGCGCCGCCGCGCTGGGCATGAGCGACCGGATCGGTTCGCTGGAACCGGGCAAGCGGGCCGACGTGGTGGTACTGGACATGTCGAACCTGTGCCTGACCCCGGTGCACCAACCGGTGTCCGCGCTGGTCTACTCCGGGCGCGGTGACGAGGTCGACCGGGTGTACGTGGACGGTGCGCTGGTCGTCGCCGACGGGCACCTGGTGACCATGGACGAGGCCCGGATCCGCGCGCACAGCGCCGAGGCGGCCAGCGCGCTCACCGTGCGGGCCGGCACCTCATCATTCGCCCACCGCCCCTGGCGGTCCCGCCGCACCCCCTAGTTCCCTGCGCGCTCACACAGCTCCAGTGGCTCGACACAGCGGCTCGAGCGGCTGTGTCAGTGGTGGACGGGCTGTGTGAGCGAGCTCAGGTGATATCGACCGGGTCGCCGTCGTCCAGGCCACCTCGGCAGACGGCAGCGCCTTGGCGGGTGGCCTCGACCCAACCGCCGGCCCGCTCGCACTGGTGGACGCTCACCGTCGGCCGGTATCTCCGGATGTCAGGGAAACCGGTCGGGGAGCCGGCCGCGGGGAGAACAAACCCCACCGCGGCCACGAGCGCGGTGGCCCCGAGGGCGATTCCCTTGGCTCGGCGTGACGCAACGCTGTTCGTCCCACTCATCAGAGCTCCCGACTGATCACTCCTCCGCACGGACCCGACGACCTGTCCAACGACCGCCGGCACGGGCGGTTGCGACGGGGACCGCGCGATCCTCAGGCTCTGAGCTATGGCTTGACGGCTCGGAGATCCTCTAGGGTATACACCGATCCGGGAGGACACTGGCCGTGAACTCCGAGCATCGTTCAACGCCGAACGACGACCGGGCCCTGCTGCTGCAGGTGCGCGGCGTCGCCAAGAGCTTTCCCGGCGTCCGCGCGCTGGAGGACATGCACCTCGAGCTGCGGCACGGCGAGGTGCTGGCCCTGGTCGGGGAGAACGGCGCCGGCAAGTCGACCCTGATGAAGTTGCTCTCCGGCATCTACCGACCGGACGCCGGGCAGTTCTTCCGGGACGGCGCGCCGCTGGAGATCACCGATCCCCGGCACGCCCAGGACCAGGGCATCAGCATCATCCACCAGGAGTTCAACCTGATGCCCGACCTCACGGTCGCGCAGAACATCTTCATCGGCCGCGAGCCTCGCGGCGGTCGGTTCCTGCTCAGCGAGCGCGCGCTCAACGCGCGAGCCGAGGAACTGATCGGTCGGCTGCACCTGCCGCTGCGGCCCCGGCAGGTCGTCGGCGGCCTCACGGTGGCCAAGCAGCAGATGGTCGAGATCGCCAAGGCGCTCTCCTACGACGCCAAAGTCCTGATCATGGACGAGCCGACGGCGGCGCTGAACGACGCCGAGGTAAGCGTCCTGCACGAGCTGATCCGGCGGTTCCTGCGCCCCGACACCGGGGTCATCTACATCTCGCACCGGATGGACGAGCTCAAGGCCATCTCGGACCGCATCACGGTGATCCGGGACGGTCACTACGTGGACACCCTGGACACCGCGAGCACGTCGATCAGCGAGGTCATCGCGCTGATGGTCGGCCGCGAGATCACCGGCGAGACCAGACCGGTGGGCGTGCGCACCGACCGCGAGACGGTGCTCACGGTCTCCGGGCTACGCACCAAGACGCTGCTCAAGGACGTCAGCTTCGAGCTCGAGGAGGGCGAGATCCTCGGCTTCGCCGGGTTGATGGGCGCCGGGCGCACCGAGGTCGCCCGGGCGCTGGTGGGCGCCGACCCGATCGAGTCCGGCACCATCAGCGTGCACGGCCGGCCGGTCACGATCAAGACGCCGGCGGACGCGGCGAAGCACCGCATCGGGTACCTGTCCGAGGACCGGAAACAGCTGGGCCTGCTGCTGGAGCAGGACGTCACCGCGAACATCGGGCTCAGCGCGCTGCGCGAGCGGTTCCAGTCCTTCGGCTTCGTCAAGACCCGCGCGATGCGCGCCACGGCCGCCGAGCTCGTCGACTCACTGCGGATCAAGACACCGTCGATCTCGCAGACCGCGAAGAACCTCTCCGGCGGCAACCAGCAGAAGGTCGTGATCGCCAAGTGGCTGGTCAAGGACTGTGACATCCTGATCTTCGACGAACCCACCAGGGGCATCGACGTGGGCGCCAAGGAAGAGATCTACAAGCTGCTCAACGAGCTCGCCCAGCGCGGCAAGTCGATCATCATGATCTCCTCGGAGCTGCCCGAGGTGCTGCGGATGTCACACCGCATCGTGGTGATGAGCGAGGGCCGTATCGTCGGCCAGCTCGCCGCCGACGAGGCCAACCAGGAACGGGTCATGCACTACGCGACGCTGCGACCGGATGAGAACCCGGCGGACGCCGCCGAGCTCGGCCTGGTCGAGCCCGGGGGAACCGACCCGGCGATGACAGTGGGAGAGAAATGACCGCGTCGACCGCCGACCTGGCCCAACGGGGCGCCACGAGCGGCGTGCGCGGCACGCTGCGGGACCGGCTGCAGCAGTTCCTCGCCTTCGCCAGCCTCATCGTCATCTTCGCGTTCTTCGCCGTGGTCAGCCCGGACTTCCTGAACTACGGCAACGTCACCGCGATCCTGTTCTCCACGGTCGTGATCGGCACGCTGGCGCTCGGCACCACCTTTGTGATCATCACCGGCGGGATCGACCTGTCACTCGGCACCGGGATGGCGCTGTGCGCGGTCATCTCCGGTGTGCTGATCGTGAACAGCGGGCTGCCGATGCCGCTGGGGGTGCTCGGCGCGGTGCTGTTCGGCGGGATCATCGGGCTGGTCAACGGGATCAACGTGGCAGTGCTGAAGCTGCCGCCGTTCATCGCGACGCTGGCCATGATGCTGGTCGCGCAGGGACTGGCGCTGGTGATCTCGGGGAGCGCCCCGATCTACTTCAACGACTCCCCCAACTACAGCAAGATCTCCACCGGGAGCATCATCCCGGGTACGAACTTCCCCAACGCGGTGCTCATCTTCGCCGTCCTGGCGGTGGCCGCCGGTGTGCTGCTGAACAAGACGGTCCTGGGCCGCTACACCTACTCGGTCGGGAGCAACGAGGAAGCGACGGCGTTGTCCGGGATCAACGTGCGGGGCTGGAAGCTGGTCATCTACACGCTGGCCGGCCTGTTCACCGGCCTGGCCGGCGTGCTGATCTCGGCCCGGCTCGGCTCCGCCCAACCGGCCACCGGGGTGGGCTACGAGCTGCAGGCGATCGCCGCCGTCGTGATCGGCGGGACCTCGCTGTCCGGGGGTAAGGGCTCGATCGTCGGCACGGTGATCGGCGCGCTCATCATCTCGGTGCTCAACAACGGGCTGCAGATCATGTCGATACCGCAGGAGTGGCAGAACGTGATCCTCGGCTGCGTGATCCTGGTGGCGGTGTACGCCGACATGGCCAGGAAGCGCGCCAGCGTGTCGTGACGGACAACGGTGCCACCGGCATCATGTGACGGCTTCAGCGAGCCACAACGGAGTGGAGATTCAGATGCGGTTTCGGCGATACGGAACGTTGATCACGGCGGCCGCGATGGCGGTCGCCCTCAGCGCCTGCGGCTCCTCCTCGAGCAACTCCGGTGGTGGCGGTGGATCCGGCGGCGGGGGTGGTGCGCCGAGCATCGCCATCGTGTCCAAGGGCTTCCAGCACCAGTTCTGGCAGGCCGTGAAGAAGGGCGCCGAGCAGGAGGCGCAGAAAGAGGGAGCGACGATCAGCTTCGTCGGCCCGCCCACCGAGCAGGACGTCGAGCAGCAGCTCACCATGCTGACCAATGCGCTGAACCGCAAGCCGGCCGCGATCGGTTTCGCCGCGCTGGACTCGCGCTCCGCCGCGCCGCTGCTGCAGCAGGCCCAGAGCGAGAAGATCCCGGTGATCGCCTTCGACTCCGGGGTGGACAGCGACATCCCGGTGACCACGGCCGCGACCGACAACAAGGCGGCCGCCGCCGAGGCGGCCAAGCACCTGGCCGCGGCGATCGGCGGTACCGGCCAGGTGGCCATGGTGGTGCACGACCAGACCAGCCGCTCCGGCATCGACCGCCGCGACGGGTTCATCGAGTGGATGAAGGCCAACGCGCCGGGCATCCAGCTGCTGCCCCCGCAGTACGGCGGCGGTGACCAGGCCAAGTCCGCCGACATCACCAAGTCGATCATCTCGGCCAACCCGGGCCTCAAGGGCATCTACGGATCCAACGAAGGCTCGGCGACCGGGGTCATCAAGGGCGTCCAGGAGAGCGGCAAGACCGGCCTGACCATCGTCGGCTTCGACTCCGGCAAGGCCCAGACCGACGCGATCCAGAGTGGCGCCATGCTCGGCGCGATCACCCAGAACCCGATCGGCATCGGCGAGCAGGTCGTGGCCAGCGCAATGAAAGCGATCAAGGGCCAGAGCCTGCCGAAGGTCATCGACACCGGCTTCTACTGGTACGACAAGACCAACATCAGCGACCCCAAGATTGCGGCGGTGCTGTACCAGTAGCCAGGTCAGCGGTGTGCCCGGTCGCTTCCGTCGCCGGAGCACGGGCCGTTGAAGGCCAGCAGCAGCGGCACCCGGCCGCTGGTGTCGATCCGGCACACCGCGGCGTCGGTCAGGAACATCCGCCAGCCCACCTCGTGGCCGACGCCCAGCGCCCAGGTGATCGCCGCCTTGATCGGGGAGACGTGGCTGACCACCACCACGTCCGCGCGCGCGGCGTCGTCGGCCAGCTCGAGGCAGGCCTCGCGCACCCGGGCACAGACCGCCGCGAGGGACTCCCCGCCCGCGGGCACGAAGTCCGGGTCCTGCCGCCAGGTCCGCCACGACGTTTCGTCCAGCGCCGATGCGGGCCTGCCGTCCAGGTCGCCGTAGTCCATCTCGATCCACCGGGCGTCCACCTCGACGCCCTCGACGTCCGTGGCGCCGGGAGGCGCGCCGGCGAGCAGGGCGGCGGTCTGCCGCGCGCGCGTCAGCGGGCTGGACACGATGCGTTCCGCGCGCGGAAGTGCCGCGGCCAGGGCACATGCCTGGCGGTACCCGGTCTCGTTCAGCGGCGGATCGGCCCGGCCCAACAGCAGTCCGCGCGCGTTGGCGTCCGTCTGCCCATGCCGCACGAGGATCAGCACCCCGCCACCCTAGCTGCCGGCGGCGGGGCTGGGCACCGGCTGATCGGGCGCCGCAGCAGCAGCACGCCGACGCCGGGAAGGCAGGCGATCAGGCTGAGCACCCCGTACACCACAGCGGTGCTGAGCCCCTGCGTCGCACCGAACCCCACCGCTCCGAACGCCGCGGTGCTGACGGCCTCCCGGGGTCCCCAGCCGCCGACGTTGAGCGGCAGTCCCATCGCGAACAGCGCCAGCACCAGCAGCGGGAGCAGCTCGCCGAGCGTGGCCTGGGATCCCGCGGCCCGGGCGGCGACGACGAACAGTGCGAGGTACCCGGCCAGCGCGGCAGCGGACAGCAGGACCACCGCCGGCCAGGTGCCGAGAGAGAGCACGCCGGCGCGGACGTCCGCGAGGCCGGCCCGCACCGCATCCCGGAGCCGTGACGCGCGGCCGCCGCGCACCGCCGCGGCCCCGATCGCGACGACGCCGGCGAGGACGGTGGCGAGGACAACGGCGAGGACGGCGAGCGTCCCGTTGGTGATCCCCCGGCCGGAGGTCAGCCCGTCGACCGCGGCCGCGAGCAGGGTCGGGTGGGCGGCGAGCACGCCCACCCCGACGACCATCAGAACCACCTGGCCGGCGAGCCGCTCGAGCACCACCGCGCGGACGCCGCGGCCGACGTCACCTGCCTGCCGACCGTGGCTCACCGCCCGGTGCACGTCCCCGAGCACCCCCGCCGGCAGCACCGAGTTGAGCAGCAGCGCCCGGTAGCAGTCCGCGACAGCCGTCGCCAGCGGCAACCGCAGGCCCAGACCGCGCGCCACGAGGCACCACCGCCAGGCGCTGAACACCGTGGTCAGCAGGCCGATAGCGAGCGCGGCGAGCACCGACCCGGGCCCGATCGCCCGCAGCCCGCCGACCACGGCGCCGGTGCCGAGGCGCACCGCGAGCGCGACCACGATGCCGACGCCGAGCAACACCCGCAGCCAGGGCCAGAGCCGGCGCATCACGAAGCATCCCCGGGGAGCGCGAGCACGTCGACGTGGCCGACCGTGACCCGCGGCCCCCCGGCCGAACTGGCGTCGAGCCGGCGGCGAAGGTAGTCGCCCGCGTGCCGCTCCAGGTCCGGCCGCTGCACGCACGCGGCGCCGATCCAGCCCCGCAGCCACTCCTGCGCCAGCTCGGCCCGCTCGGCACCGAGCCGCCAGGGGCTGGGCCGGCTGTGCACCGCCGCCCCGCGCCGGGCGAACGCGTCGACGACGGCGGCACCGGCGTCCGGGCCGAGCAGGCGCCTGCCGTCCGTGCACCGCCGTTGGTGGGCGTCGAAGGCGGCCGCGAACGCGACATCCAGCGGATCGGCGGGGGCGATCTCGACGCACCCGATGACCGTCAGGGTCAGCAGCGCGGCGCAGCCGGCCCGCACACATGCGGCGGCGAGCCCGTCGACCTCCTCGGCGGTGAGCAGGTCGAGCACGGCGGACGCGGTCACCAGCGACGTCCCGGCGAGGTCCGCGGCGCCTAGGCTGGTGAGGTCGCCCTCCCAGGTCCGCGCGGTGACCGGAGCCCCGTCGGCGGCCGCGCTCGGCATGCCGGCGGCCGCGCGGGCGAGCAGCCCGGGGTCGCGGTCGTGCAGGATCCAGCGCTGCGGGCCGGGCAGCCGTCCGGCGAGCCAGCGTCCCATCGAGCCGGTGCCGCAGCCGAGGTCCCTGATCACCGCCGCAGCACCGGGCCGGGCACCGGCCGCCAGGTGGGCGCGGAGCCGCTCGACCAGCTCAGGTGACCGGGCCGAGGCGTCGGCGCCTTCGCGCAGCGCGAGCCAGTCCGGCGCGCAGACGGGCGACCCGGGCACGCTCAGCCTGGCGTCCCACGCAGCTGTTCCAGCACTCGGGCCAGGCATCGTGACGTCACCTCCCACCCGTCCAGCGTGCCGCGCCGCGCCCGGGCAGCACGACGCAGGCGATCCCGCGGCGCCGGCTCGCCGAACCAGCGGCGCAGGGCCCCGGCCAGTGCCGGGATGTCGTCCGGTGGCACCAGGATTCCCGGCACGGCGCCGTCCGGGTCGTGGCCGAGGGTCTCCGGTACCCCGCCGACGGCTGCCGCGAGCACCGGGATCCCCCGGGCCAGTGCCTCGGTCACGACCATCCCGTAGGACTCGACGCGAGAGGGCAGGACCAGGAGGTCGGCCGCCGCGTAGGACGTGGCGAGCTGCGTGCCGGTCCTCGGGCCGGTGAGCCGTACCCGCTCGCCGAGCCCGTGGCGTT
>DASYLM010000548.1:0-4216 GCA_036009565.1 Pseudonocardia sp.
GGGGCCGACACCCTCGACTGGCTGGACCCGCCGACCGGGCTGGCCGCTCCACTCCCTGTCCCCGCTGAGCGGAGAGTCCACGGGTCGGCCGACTGGGCCGACCGGGCCGACCGGGCCGCGGACTGGACCGCGGACTGGACCGACTGCGCCGCCGATCTGCCGGCGCCCGGCGAGGCGGCGGCGCTCCGGGCCTGGGCGGCGTTCCGGGACGGCGCACTGGCCGACTACGAGCGTGCCAGGGACCATCCCGCGAAGCCCGGCACCTCGCGGCTGTCCGTGTACCTGCGCTTCGGCTGCGTGCACCCGCGCACCCTGCTCGCCGACCTGGCGCACCTGGGCCGGGCGGATGTGCCGGAGTCGGCCGCCGGCACGTTCCGCGCCGAGCTGGCCTGGCGCGACTTCTACGCCGACGTGCTGTGGCACCACCCGCGCACCGCCCGGCACAACGCCGACCGCCGCTTCGACGCGCTGCCCTGGGACGACGGCGCGGAGTCCGAGCGGTTGTTCACCGCGTGGTGCGAGGGGCGCACCGGCTACCCGGTGGTGGATGCCGGGATGCGCCAGCTGCGCGCCGAGGGCTGGATGCACAACCGGGTGCGCATGATCGTGGCCAGTTTCCTGGTGAAGGACCTGCACCTGCCCTGGTGGCGTGGCGCGCGGCACTTCATGCGGTACCTGGTGGACGGCGACCTGGCATCGAACCAGCACGGTTGGCAGTGGACGGCGGGCTCCGGTACCGACGCCGCTCCCTACTTCCGGATCTTCAACCCGACGAGCCAGGGGGAGAGGTTCGACCCGGACGGCGACTATGTGCGTCGTTACGTGGCGGAGCTGCGGGAGGTGCCCGGCAAGGCGGTGCACCAGCCGTGGCGGCTGCCCGGCGGCCCGCCCCCCGGCTACCCGGAGCCGATCGTGGACCACGCGGCGGAACGGCTCGAGGCGCTGGCCCGCTACGAGTTGGTCAAGGCGTCCGGCTGAGGGGTCGGCGGGGCGCCCGGCCGGACGGCCCGCAGCCAGCGCTGGGTGAGCCAGCCGACGCCGACCCCGATCAGCCCGCCGAGTGAGTTGGCGAGCCAGTCCGACACCGAGCACTCGCGCCCGGGGATCAGCACCTGGGTCAGCTCGATCGCCACCGGCAGGAGCACCACCAGCAGGCTCGGCCAGACCACCCGCCGGGTGGCCAGCATCAGTCCGAAGCCGAGCGGCATCAGCATCGCGATGTTCAGCCAGCTCTCCATCCCGCTGCCGACATGGCCGGCCGAGGCGCCGAACTCCGCCCAGTCGGACGGCAGGCACTGGGCCAGCGAGCGGTGGTTACCTTCCCAGCCTTTGGGCGCGAGTGTCAGCGTGAGCACGGCGACCAGCGACACCATGGCGAACAGCGTGGGCCACCGCCGCCAGCCGGTGAGCCTGGCGACCGGGCCCCAGGCGAGCAGACAGACCACGACGCCGAGCAGCCCGAGCAGCGGCGACCAGTGGTTCACCGGGAGCAGCCAGCGCAGGTGGCGGGCGGCTTCCAGAATGGCGACCATCGAAAATCCGGCCTTCCCCTTCTTGGCTGAGAGCCGTTCAGTGGTCCGGCCGCCCAGGTCGCTCGGTGTTCCTCGGGTTTGCTCCGTGCTCCACCTATATCGCATCCCGGCCCGCCGTGGTCACGGTCACGGCCCCGCTGTGAGCGGCCGCACTTGGACCCGGACACCCCGGAGGAGGACAACAGTCGCAAGATGAGACGCCTGCTGTCATCCTCCGGGTCAACGATCGGCCAGGTGGATCCAGTGGCGCCGAACGAGAGCTATAACCCGTGGACCGTGGTGAATCTGGTCTTCCACCACCTCGCTGAACAGGGGCTGCACCCCACCTTCAGCGATGCCGGCGACCCCGGGAGGCACGCCACCGAGCTACTGCGCGCACTGAGCATCGAACCGAGGGCGGACGGCAACCGGCAGAAGTTCGAGGAGACCAGGGACGAGCTCGCCCGGATCCGGGCGACCGTGTTCGGCGAGCCGTGAGCCCCGCTGACGGAATCCCCGACTCGCGCTGACAAAATCCCCGACTCGCGCTGACGGAATCCCCGACTCGCGGAAGGCGGGGGTGGGGTCCGGGTCAGCCCTTGGACGGGGGGATCACGATGCCGTACTCCCTGATCTTGCGGTAGATGGTGGCCCGGGACATACCCAGGTGCCGGGCGGCCTCGGCGCGGTTACCGTCCGCCCCGCGCAGACAGGCAATGATCGCGTCGCACTCGATGGACTCCAGCGGCGTGAGCACCCGCCGGCTGGTTGACTGTACCTCGGGCGGCAGATCCGCCGGCATGATCACCCCGGTCCGGCGGTGCGTCACCACCTTGCGGATCACCTGGTAGAGCTGCTCGGTGTTGCCCGGCCAGCGGTTGCGCATCAGTACGCGCATCGCGTCCGGTGAGCAACGCAGGCTGGCACCCCGGGTGAGCCGGGCGATCAGGAACGGCACCAGCTCGCGCAGGTCGTCGATGTGGTGGCGCAACGGCGGCACCGCCACCGAGTGCGGGAACCGGCTGACCAGTCGCTCCAGCGCCCCGTCGACCGGCCCGGTGGAGGACCGGGTGGCCACCACCCACTGCCGCTCGCCGCGCCGGGACTGCGGGGCCGCGTCCAGCATGCCGAGCAGCGCGCTCAGCTCGTCCAGCACCTCGTCCGGGAGCCGGTCCACGTGCCGCAGGATCACGGTGCCCCGGCCGTCGGCCAACTCCTCGCGCACGCTGTCGAGCCATTGGCTGGCAACTGTGCCGGCGTCGGCCTGTTCCGTATCGCCACCATCGACTGCCGCCCCAGCCGCCCCAGCCGCCACGGTCGCGCCGGACGAACCGGTCGCGCCGGCCGAACCGGACAGCTCGACGGCGAGCTCGTCGGCGTTGAACACCCGCAGGTGTCCGCCCGGCGTGTGGGCCAGGTGGGTGGCCCTGGCCACGGTGAACTTGCCGGTGCCCGGTTCGCCCTCCAGCAGCAGCCACTCCCGGGACCGGAAGTGCGTCTCCACCTCCTGGCAGCAGGTGGTCCACAGGGCGCCGGCGCCGACCAAACCGGGCAGCGGGCCCGGGGTCGGCAGGACGCTCGGCGTGTCGGTGGCCACCCGGGTGAACAGGTGCACGTTCACCACGCCGCCGATCACCGACGCATCGCTCCAGCTCGGCCGGCAGTGCACGCGCGCGGTGACGCCGCTGGGCAGCGGGCAGCTGAACTGGCTGGGCTTGCCGGCGGCCAGCGCCTCGCTGGCCAGCCCGAGCAGCGTGACCTGGTCCATCGGGTCGATGAGCTGGCGGGCGGCGTCGTTGAGCATCACCAGGTCGTTGCTGATCGCCAGCACCGGGCCCCGGTTGCGCTGGCAGGCGGCCAGGTAGTCCTGCAGCAGGGCGAGCTCCCGGCGGCCGGTGTGCTCCAGCAGCGCTTCCTCGATGCGCCGGGCGATCGTCGAGGCGGCGGACACCATCATCTGGTTGGCGTCGGTGCGCCAGCAGGTCAGGTCGACCACGCCGAGCACCTTGCCGGTGGTCGGGTGGTGGATCGGGGCACCGGCGCAGGCCAGGTCCTCCAGGTTCTCCACGTAGTGCTCGTGGCCGAACACCTGGGCCGGGCCGCGGCCCTCCAGCGCGGTGCCGATGCCGTTGGTGCCGACGAACTCCTCGGCGTAGCTGAACCCGGGCGCCAGCGACACCTGGTCCAGGTGGCGCTGCAGCCGCGAGTCGCCGGTCCGGCGCTCCAGCACGACGCCTTCGGAGTCGGTCAGGATGAGGCTGACCGGCTCGTTGCTGAACTGTGCGCTGGTCTCGAGGATGATCTGGTTCGCGCTGTGCGCCAGCGAGGCGGCGCGGTCGGGGTTGGGCGCGTACTGCAGCTCGAAATGATCGGCGGAGATGTGGAAGTCCCGGGACCGCCGCCAGGACGCCATGATCGGCGGACGCACCACGCCCGGCGCGACGTCGTCGAAGGAGAGAAAGCATTCGCGGGCATGCTCGAGCTCGCGACTGGAGGACAGTCGCGGACTAGGAGCGTGTCCTGGATGTGGTGGTCGGGACGCGTCGGGCAATCCGGGCTGCCTCCTCGCCAACTCCGTC
Organism: Pseudonocardia sp.; assembly: GCA_036009565.1. Lineage (GTDB taxonomy): Bacteria > Actinomycetota > Actinomycetes > Mycobacteriales > Pseudonocardiaceae > Pseudonocardia. The sequence continues at coordinate 4,091 of DASYLM010000548.1, forward strand.
GGTGACGTGTTGCCGCAGTATCACGTCGAGGGCAACCATCTCGAAGGTACGCCGCGGGCGACGTGAACGGTAGGCGCTCGAAGTGGTCGGCGGATGTCTCATGATGAGACCGCGGTCACCTGTTTT
>DASYLM010000549.1:0-4248 GCA_036009565.1 Pseudonocardia sp.
CTGATGCTGTGCTCGCCGTACACCCCGATGCTGTTCATGGGCGAAGAGTGGGGCGCCCGCACCCCGTGGCAGTTCTTCTCCCACTTCCCGGACCCGGAGCTGCGTGAGAAGGTCCGCGTCGGGCGCACCAACGAGTTCGCCGAGCACGGCTGGGACGCGGCCGCCCAGGTGCCGGACCCGAACGCGGAAAGCACGTTCCTGGACTCCAAACTGGACTGGTCGGAGCCGGACGCCGAGCCGCACGCCACGCTGCTGCGCACCTACCGGGACCTGATCGCACTGCGCCGGGGCCGCCCCGAGCTGACCGACCCGTGGCTGGACCGGTTGCGGGTGGAGGTGCACGAGGCGGCGCGGACCGTGGTGCTGCACCGGGGCGAACTGCGGGTCGTGGTGAACCTGAGCGCCCAGCCGGCCACCGTCGCGCTGGACGGGCCGGGCCGCGAGATCCTGCTGGCCAGCGCTGACCCCTCGATCAAGGACACCGACCTGTTCATCCCCGCCGAATCCTTCGCCGTCGTCCAACTCTGACCCCGTTCGGCGCCCCTTTGCTCTGCGTATGGATACGCAACAGCGGCTCAGCTCTGCGTAGGCATACGCAACAGCGACCCGATCCCGGCCCCGCGCTCCGCGCTCCGCAGCCCGGCCCGGATCAGCTGTCGTCGCCGAGGTCGACGTCAGGGCTGATCGATCATGAAAATTTCAGCCCTGACGTCGATGTCGGCGAACCGGTGGACCCGGCCAGGCTCGCCCGCTGTTGCGTATGCCTACGCAGAGCTGAGCACCTGGTGCGTATGCCTACGCAGAGCTGAGCACCTGGTGCGTATACCTACGCAGAGCAAAGCGGTGAGCGGCGGCTCCGGGGGGCGCCGCCGCCCGCCCAGACGGTCGCCCAGACGGGCGCCCAGCGTCCCCTCGGGTGTTCGATTGGCCACGCTCTGGAGTTGAGCGCGCCACAGAACGGTTTCCGCTAACTGCAGGGGCTCTAAGGTGCCCCCATGACAGTGCCGTCGACACAGTCTTCCGATTCGACGCTGACGCTTGCCGGCGAGTTCCCGCCCGCCACCAGGGATGAGTGGCGAGAGCTCGTCGCCGGTGTGCTGCGCAAGGCCGGCCGACTGCCGGAGGACGCCTCCGGGCCGGTGGAAGACCTGCTCGCCACCACCTTGGCCGAGGGCCTCACCATCGCCCCGCTCTACACCGCCGAGGACGCCAGCGAGCCCCCTGGCGCGCCCGGTCTCGCCCCGTTCGTGCGGGGTGCCCGGCCGATGGGGGCCAGCCCGGACGGCTGGGACCTGCGCCAGCGGCACACCGACCCGGACCCGGCGGTCACCGCCGAGGCGGTCCTGGGCGACCTCGAGAACGGCGTCACCTCGCTGTGGCTGGTTCTCGGCGAGGGCGCGCTGCCGGTCGACTCGCTGCCCGTGGTGCTGGAGAAGGTGCTGCTCGACCTGGCGCCGATCGCGCTGGACGCCGGGCCGCACACCGAGGAGGCGGCGCGGTCGCTGTTCGCGCTGGCCGGCGAGCGGGAGGTGCCGACCGGTGCGCTGTCCGGCACCCTCGGCGCCGACCCGCTGGGGCGCCTCGCCGCCGTGGACGCCGACACCGACGTCGACGCCGGACTGCGGCTGGCCGCCGAGCTCGCCGCCCGGTGCCGGCGGGAGTACCCGAACCTGCGCGCGGTGACCGTGGACGCAACCGCCTACCACGGTGCCGGCGCGGACGACGCCCAGGAGCTGGGCTGCTCGCTCGCCGCCGGGGTGACCTATCTGCGTGCGCTGACCGGCGCCGGGCTGCCCGTCGCCGAGGCGCTGAGTCAGCTGGAGTTCCGCTACGCGGCCACGGCCGACCAGTTCGCCACCATCGCCAAGCTGCGCGCGGCACGGGGCCTCTGGGCGCGGGTGGCCCGGGAGTGCGGCGACGGCGGTGTGCCCGGCCCGGAGTCCGCGCAGCTGCAGCACGCGGTCAGCTCCGAGACGATGATCACTGCCCGGGACCCGTGGGTGAACATGCTGCGCGGCACACTGGCCTGCTTCGCCGCCGGCGTGGGCGGCGCGAACTCGGTGACCGTACTGCCGTTCGACTCCGCCCTCGGGCTGCCCGACAAGTTCTCCCGGCGCATCGCGCGCAACACCCAGTCGCTGCTGATCTCCGAGTCGCACGTGGCCAGGGTGATCGACCCGGCCGGCGGCTCCTGGTACGTCGAGCAGCTCACCACCGCGCTGTCGCGCCGTGCCTGGGAGGTGTTCACCGGCATCGAGCGCTCCGGCGGCCTGCTGACCGCGCTGCGGGACGGCTCGCTGGGCGACACGCTGGCCGCCACCTGGTCGAAACGCGAGCGGCGCCTGGCCACCCGCAAGGAGCCGATCCTCGGCGTCAGCGAGTTCCCGAACCCGACGGAGAAGCTGCCCACCCGGGCCCCGGACAACCGCCCGGCCAGCCGGGGTGTTCTCCCCCGGGTCCGCAGGGCGGCCGCCTACGAAGCGCTGCGGGACCGCGCCGACGCGCACACCACCGAGACCGGCCGCCGCCCGGCGGTGTTCCTGGCCACCCTCGGCTCGCTGGCCTCGTCGAGCGCGCGCTCCGGCTTCGCTACCAACCTGTTCGAGGCCGGCGGCCTTCAGACGCCGAGCGGTGGCGGCAGCCCGGCGGAGGTCGCCGAGGCGTTCGCCGCGGCAGGCACGACGATCGCCTGCCTGTGCGGTACCGACCAGTCCTACGCGGACGGGGCCGGGGACCTGGCCAGGGCGTTGCGCGAGGCCGGCGCCGCCAAGGTGCTTCTTGCCGGCAAGCCTGGCACCGTGGACGGCACCGACGCGATCGACGGGTACGTGTACGCCGGTTGCGACGCCATCGAGGTGCTCACCGGCGCGCTGGACGAACTGGGGGTGAACTCGTGACCGAGCCCGCGAGGTCACCGGTGGACACAGCGACGCCGGGCACGGCGGCGACGAGCGCCAGCGAGGAGTTGACGTGACCATCCCGAACTTCGGCGAGCTGCCGTTCGAGGAGCCCACCGCGGCGGGGCCGCCCTACAACGGGGACCCGGCGGCCGGCAAACAATGGGCCGAGCTGGTCCGCGACGCCACCGGCAGCGACCCGGACGAGCTGAGCTGGGCCACCCCGGAGGGCATCGCGGTGCCCCCGCTGTACACCGCCGCCGACACCGAGGGTCTCGACTTCCTGGGCACCTACCCGGGTATCGCGCCGTACCTGCGCGGCCCGTACCCGACCATGTACGCGACCCAACCGTGGACGGTCCGGCAGTACGCCGGGTTCTCCACCGCCTCGGAGTCCAACGCGTTCTACCGGCGCAACCTGGCGGCCGGGCAGAAGGGCCTCTCGGTCGCGTTCGACCTGCCCACCCACCGCGGCTACGACTCCGACCACCCCCGGGTGCCGGGTGACGTGGGCATGGCCGGTGTGGCGATCGACTCGATCTACGACATGCGCCAGCTGTTCGACGGCATCCCGCTGGACAGGATGAGCGTCTCGATGACGATGAACGGCGCGGTGCTGCCGGTGCTCGCGCTGTACATCGTGGCCGCCGAGGAGCAGGGCGTCCCCCCGGAGAAGCTGGCCGGGACCATCCAGAACGACATCCTCAAGGAGTTCATGGTCCGCAACACCTACATCTACCCGCCGCAGCCGTCGATGCGGATCATCTCGGACATCTTCACCTACACCTCGCAGAAGATGCCGAAGTTCAACTCGATCTCGATCTCCGGGTACCACATCCAGGAGGCCGGGGCGACCGCCGACCTGGAGCTGGCCTACACGCTGGCCGACGGCGTGGAGTACCTGCGGGCCGGGGTGGGCGCCGGGCTGGACATCGACGCCTTCGCACCCCGGCTGTCGTTCTTCTGGGCGATCGGCATGAACTTCTTCATGGAGGTCGCCAAGCTGCGGGCCGGTCGGCTGCTCTGGGCCAAGCTGGTCAAGCAGTTCGACCCGAAGAACGCCAAGTCGCTGTCACTGCGCACGCACTGCCAGACCTCCGGCTGGTCGCTGACCGCCCAGGACGTCTACAACAACGTGGTGCGCACCTGTATCGAGGCGATGGCCGCCACCCAGGGCCACACCCAGTCGCTGCACACCAACGCGCTGGATGAGGCGCTGGCGCTGCCCACCGACTTCTCCGCGCGGATCGCCCGGAACACCCAGCTGCTGCTGCAGCAGGAGTCCGGCACCACGCGGGTGATCGACCCGTGGGGCGGCAGCTACTACATCGAGCGACTCACCTACGACCTC
>DASYLM010000550.1:0-5477 GCA_036009565.1 Pseudonocardia sp.
TGATCGACCCCTCCAGCGCGAAGAAGATGAAGGTGAACGTCGCGAAGATGACGTTCGTGACCACCGATCCGTAGTAGCCGAAGCCGCTGCCCCTGGTGATCAGATCCAGGTCGAGGTTGTACCGGGCGGCGTAGTACGCGAGAGGGAGCCCGGTCGCGAAGATAACGACGGCGAATACCAGAATCCCCAGGAGAGCATTCGTCGTGCCGTACGCGATCCCGATGTTCGCACCGATTGCGAAGTCCGCGAGATACGCGATACCGCCGAGCGCGGAAATCGCGACGACACCGGTCGACCATTTTCGGTAGCCGCGCGGGGCAAACCGGAGCGTATAGTCCTCGAGTGTTTCCTTCGCCGCGGTACCGACGTCGCTCTTCGTACCGGCCTTGACCTGAGTCATCGTCGCCTCTCCGCGCGGTTCTCGACAATGTGAGCCAACGCACAGGCTCGTATCAACCGCGCCTACGAGAAAGCCTCTGTCGGACCACCCCACCGAGGGGTTGCGACGATATGACGTTTACGTAACGAGAATCGACCCGCACTCACCGGCGCACCGACCCGGTTCAGTCCCCGTCCGGCTCCCCGCCGCGCAGCACCCAGCCACCCCGCCGCCGCAGCCACAACAGGTAGTACCCGGCGGCGATGACGAGAACGACGGCGGTGACGATCAGACTGGGCCGGCCGACGAGCGGGTCCACGGCGCTGGCATAGATCACGTAGGCCAGCGCGAGCAGCGCGACGATCGGCGGCAGCGGGAAGAGCGGCATCCGGTACGCGCCGTGCGCGGTCGTGCCGTTGCGCCGGCCGTTGAGCGCGGCCAGGCAGAGCCCCAGGTAGACCACCACCAGCGAGGTCCCGGTGAGCACGATCAGCAGGTCCTCGCTGACGAAGCACACCGCGGCCGAGATCACCCCCGCGATCAGCGTCGCCACCCAGGGCGTGCCGAACCGCGGGTGCAGCGCCTCGACCGCCCTGCTCACCGGGAGCGGCCACGCCTCGTCCCTGCCGGTGCTGAACAACAGCCGGGCGCTCAGCAGCATGATCGCGAGAACCGCGTTGATGATCGCCACCGCGACCGCGAGGCTGAGCACGGTGTTCAGCGGCCCGCCGCCGAGCTCGGTGATCACGTAGGCCAGCATGTTCGGCGCGCTGAACAGGGCCGGCAGACTGGGCGCGCCGAGCAGCACGGCGGTGACCGGGACCAGCTCCGCGACAACGGTGACCACCAGCGCCCACAGGATGGTGCGAGCGATGTTGCGGCCCGGGTCCACCGTCTCCTCACCGAAGTAGACCGCGCTGCCGTAACCGTTGTAGGCGAAGATCGCGACGGCCGTCGCGGTGGCGATGAGGGCGAACGTGGCGGGTTGCGTCCCGCCGCCGGCGCCGACGACCGGGTGCACGAGGAGATCGGCGAGCGAGCGCTGCGCGTGCACGAAACCCAGCACGCTGAGTACCACCAGGGCCAGCATCTCGATGGCCAGGAAGATGCCGGTCAGCACCGCGTTGACCTTGATGTCGAGGATTGCGAACGCGGCGGCGAGCAGGCACACCGCGGCGGCGATCCACCGTCCCGGCAGGCCGGGGAAGACGACCTCGAGATAGGTGCCGACGCCGAGGGCGATCACCGCCAGGATCAGCAGCTGGGTCACCAGCACCAGGAGCAGCACCATGAATCCCGGCAGCCGACCCAGGGTGCGGCCGACGATCGCGTACTCGCCGCCGGTCAGCGGGAACGCCGAGGACAGTTCGGCGTAGACGAACGCCATGAACACACCGACCACGGCGGCCGCGAGGAAGCTCAGGAGTGCACCGGTGCCGGCGGCCCCGATCACCCCCGGCGCGATGATGAACACCGAGGACGCCGGCGTGACCGCGGACAGCGTGATCAGCAGCGTGCCCAGCACCATCAGACCACGGTGCAACCGGGGCCGCGCGGCCGGCGAGGTGACATTCTCGGAGACGTCGTCATGAGCGGCCATCGGGGCTCCCTGGCTAGTTCTTCGAACGACCATTGAAGAACTGGGCTCCACCTAAAGTCAATACTGCCTGCGGAAACAGTTGCATTCATCGATTCCCGTTAGACATACTCTCTGGCGTGGCGCGTCCCAAACGACAGCACGAGCGGCGTGCTCAGCTCGTCGAGATCGCCCGGCAGCTGGTCGTGGAGCGGGGCGTGGTGGCGCTGCGGCTCACCGACGTGGCCAAGCGCGCCGGCCTGTCACCCGCCTCGGTGCTCTACTACTTCTCCGCGCTGAGCGAGCTGCTCAAGGAGGTGCAGGACCAGGCCGTCGAACGGTTCTGCTCGGCCCGCGCCGAGGTGGCCCGGCGGGAGAAGGATCCGCGCCGACGGCTGGTCGCCATGATCCGCAGCGGCCTGCCGACCGGCCAGGACGACGAGCTGTGCCGACTGCTCTACGAGCTCGGCACGGTGGCCCGGCGCGATCCGGCGTACGCGGCCCGCTACCTCGACCTCTACCAGCGCCAGGTCGCGCTCTACCTGGGCATTCTGGAAGCCGGCTCCGCGCTGGGAGTGTTCGACCTGGCCAGCGACAGCGAGACGGTCGCGCGCAACCTGGTGGTTCTCGAGGACGGCTACGGCCTGCACATGTTGATGGCGGTGGCCACCTTCGACGTGCCCACCGCCGAGCGCCTGCTGCTCAGCTACGCCGCCACCGCCACGCGCTGCGACCTCGACCAGGTGTTCAGCCCGGAGCCGACCCCGTGACCGGCCGGCCCAGGGCCCGCGAGCTCGGCGTCCCCTTCGACGGCGTGCCCGGCCCGCTGAACGCACTGACCGACGTACCCGGCGTCGAGGTCGGGTACGTGACGCTGGTGGCGGGCGAGGGTGCGCTGCGCACCGGGCACGGTCCGGTCCGTACCGGGGTCACCGCCATCCTGCCCCGCGGCCGCGCCGGGATCGACGTGCCGTGCGCCGCCGGCTACTTCTCGCTCAACGGCAACGGCGAGATGACCGGAACCGCGTGGCTCGAGGAGACCGGGTCACTCACCCTGCCGGTACTGCTCAGCAACACCCACGCCATCGGCCCCTGCCACCGGGGAGTGATCGACTGGGTCGTCGAGCACCGGCCCGAGGTCGCGGCCGGCTGGCTGTTGCCGGTGGTCGCCGAGACCTGGGACGGCTACCTCAACGACATCAACGGCTCCCATGTGCGGCCCGAACACGCCGGGCGGGCCATCGACGCCGCGGCCGGCGGACCGGTCGCGGAGGGCGCGGTCGGCGGCGGCACCGGGATGACCTGCTACTCGTTCAAAGGGGGCTGTGGCACCGCGTCGCGCCAGGTGTCGTACGGGCCCGACAGCTACACCGTCGGCGCCTTCGTGCAGGCCAACTTCGGCGCCCGCGCCGAGCTCACCGTCGCCGGGGTGCCGGTCGGCCGCCGGCTCGCCGAGGACAACCACCAGGAGAGCTCCGACTGGCTCGCACCGCCGGGCTCGGGCTCGGTGATCGCCGTGGTGGCCACCGACGCACCGCTGTTGCCCGGCCAGTGCACGGCGCTGGCCCGGCGGGTCCCGCTGGGGCTGGCGCGGACCGGCACCGCCGGCTCCCATTTCTCCGGTGACCTCTTCCTCGCCTTCTCCACAGCGAACCCAGGCGCTCTGACCAGCACCTTCCCCACGACCGCACCGGAGGAGGACGCCTACGAGACGCTGCGTTTCATCCCCTGGGGCCGGCTGGACGCGTTCTACACGGCGGTGGTGCGAGCCGTCGAGGAGGCCGTGGTCAACGCACTGGTCGCCGGCGAGACCATGATCGGGCGCGATGGCCACCGCTCCCCCGGCCTGCCGCACGACGCGCTGTCGGCGCTGCTCGACGGGCGCCAGGCCCGGTAGCCCCGCCGAACGCTACCCGCGCCGACGTCCGGTCGACGCGCCCGCCGGATCCGGGACCAGCGCGATCACCTGCTCGGCGACCTGATCGACACGTTCCCGCGAGAAGACCAGCGGGAACGCCGAACCCGACGCCCACTGCTCGAACAGGTCGACGGAATGCGGGTCGCCGAGGCGGCCGGACTGGCCCGGGGCGTTCATCGCCAGTGAGGCGTCCCAGTCACCGACGTCGATGGCGATCCGGAAGGTCGCCCCGGCGGTCTGCTGGTAGTCCGCGCCGTACGCGGTGCTGCCGACGGTGTCGCCGCTCCCGCCGCGGGGCACCGGCCCGGCGACCAGCTGCTCGGCGGGGACCGCGGCCAGCAGCGCCCGGAGCGGATGCGCCGCGCGCGCGACGTGCAGCTGCCCCCAGCTCCACGCCGCCCGGTCCGGTCCGACCACCTGTTCCAGCTCGGCCACCGCGGCCGGCAGGGTCGCCACCACGATGTCGCGCAGGACCAGCTCCGGGTCGGCGCCGAGCCGGGTGCCCGGGTTCTCCAGCAGCTCCAGGTCGACCCGGGCGTCCGCGGATCCCTCCTCGGGGCGCCAGATCCGGCCCAGCGCCTCGGCGACCCGGTCGACCCCGACGAGCCGCTCGAGCGCCGTGCTCAGCAGCGCCGGCCGGAGATGGCGCCGGTACCAGACCTCGAACAGCGCCGCCGCCGCCGAGTCGGCACGCAGTTCGGCGTCCCAGTCCAGCAGCAGGCGCAGGCCGTCCAGCTCCGCCGGTACCGGCAGCGATGCGACGCGGGCCAGGATCCGCCGGGCCGGCACGCTCACGAAGTCGCTCTGCAGCGCGACCAGATCCGCCAGGTTGACCGCCACCGAGGCATCGAGCACCTCGTCGATGCGGTGCCGCCGGTACGGCGCATGCCAGTCGTAGGTGACGTGCCGGTCCGGCGGGAAGCCGTCCGGCAGGTTCATCTCGTTCGCGGTGACCAGAAAGCCGCGCTCCGGGTTGAGCTCCCCGGGCAGCTCGTCCCCGTCGTAGAAGCCGGCCCATTCGTAGCGCCCGTCCCCCGGTACCGGCAGCGTGCCGTCCCAGTTCGGTCGGATCGGCGTCAACCCGCCGGTCTTCCAGCCGATGTTGCCGGCCGGGTCGGCGTACACCTGGTTCTCCGGCGGCGCGCCCCACCGGTTCAGCGCGGCCAGGAACTCGTCCCAGTCCCGGGCCCGCATGTAGTCCATGCTGCCCAGGTACGGAGCCATGCCCGCCTCGAGCCAGGCGGCCCGGACGGCGAACGCGGTGCCCCGCTGCTCGTCGGTGTAGATCACCGGCCCGTGCCGGGTGAACAGCAGCTCGACCTCGATCGGCGGCGCGTCGCGGACCGGGATCTCGGCGTGCTCGCGCCGCATCGGCTCCCAGCGGTCCCGGTAGCGGTACTCGCGGGGGTTCGCCGGGTTGGTCCGGTATACGTAGAGGTCCTCCTGGTCGACGGGGAAGATCGTCAGACCGAAGGCGATGCGCCCGTTGTGCCCGATGGAGATGCCGGGCAGCGCTGGCTCGCCGGCACCGATGACGTCGAACCCGGGCGCGGACAGATGCGCGAGATAGCGCAGTCCGGGCAGCTCGGCGGCCGCCCGGTGCG
>DASYLM010000551.1:0-6563 GCA_036009565.1 Pseudonocardia sp.
CGCCCTGATCCGGGACGTCAACGACCACCCGTGGCGGGCCGACCTGCTCGGCAAGCTGCTCCGCGAACGGCTGACCACCCGGCTCGTGCACGTGAACCTGATCCCGCTGAACCCGACGCCGGGCAGTGAGTGGGACGCGAGCCCCCGCCCGGTCCAGGACGAGTTCGTGGACCGGGTGCGCGCCGCCGGGGTGGCCTGCACGGTCCGCGACACCCGCGGCCGGGAGATCGCCGCCGCCTGCGGCCAGCTCGCCGCCACCCAGTCGTAGCACCCGGGAGTGGCGAGTTGGGTCAGCGCCCAACTCGCCAGTCCCGGGGTCGGCTACAGGCGCTCGCCGGTCTCCGGGTGGAACAGGTGCAGCTCGTCGCTGGTGGTGTGCAGACTGATCTTGTCGCCGATCCGTGCACCGGAGCGGCCGGAGCCCCGCACGACGATCGACTCCGACGGATCGGTCACCAGGCTGCCGTAGATGAACGCGTCGCTGCCCAGCTCCTCGACCACGGTGATCTCGGCCGCGATGCCCTGGTCGGAGCCGTTGGTGGTGTTCGACGTCCACTGCTCCGGGCGGATGCCGAGGGTGACCGTCGTGATCCCGGTAGCGCTGATCGCCGACCGCTGGGCGGCGGTCAACCGGACCACCTGTCCACCGAGGCGGACGCCCTCCTCCACCACCGGCACGGTGTAGAGGTTCATCGCCGGTGAGCCGATGAAGCCGGCGACGAACGCGTTGCGCGGCGTGTCGTACAGCTCCGCCGGCGTGGCGAACTGCTGCAGCTCGCCCAGCTTCAGCACCGCCACCCGGTTGCCCATGGTCATCGCCTCGACCTGGTCGTGGGTGACGTAGATGGTGGTGACACCGAGTCGCTGCTGCAGCGCGGCGATCTCGGCGCGGGTGCCGACCCGCATCTTGGCGTCCAGGTTGGACAGCGGCTCGTCCATCAGGAACACCTGCGGCTCGCGCACGATGGCCCGGCCCATCGCGACCCGCTGCCGCTGGCCGCCGGACAGCGCGCGCGGCTTGCGGTCCAGGAACTCGGTCAGCCCGAGCACCTCGCCGGCCGCGCGTACCTTCTTGTCCCGCTCCTCCTTGGACATCCCGCGCATCTTCAGCGGGAAGTCCATGTTCTCGCCGACGGTCTTGTTCGGGTACAGCGCGTAGTTCTGGAACACCATGGCGATGTCCCGGTCCCGCGACGGCACGCCCACCATGTTCTTGCCACCGATGCGGATGGCGCCGTCGTCGATCTCCTCGAGGCCGGCGAGCATGCGCAGCGCGGTGGACTTGCCGCAGCCGGACGGCCCGACGAACACCACGAACTCGCCGTCCTCGATGTCGAGACTGAGCTTGTTGACGGCGGGCTTCGCGCCCGGCGTGTAGATGCGCGACGCGGAGTCGTAGACGACCTCAGCCACGGTTACACCTCTTCCTGTCGCACGGTGGGCGTGTTGGTTGTTGTGGTGTCCGGTGGCCGGTCATTTGACCGCGCCGAAGGACAGGCCCTGGACCAGCTTGTTCTGGGCGACCCAGCCGGCGATGACGACCGGCAGCGCGGCCAGCGTGGCCGCCGCGCACAGCTTGGCGAAGTAGAGGCCCTCACTGGTGATGAAGCCGACCAGGAACACCGGCACGGTGCCGGCCTGGGCCGCCGTCAGGTTCACCGCGAGGAAGAACTCGTTCCACGCGAAGATCACGCAGATCAGCGCGGTGGCCGCGATGCCGGGGGAGACCACCGGCAGCACCACCTCGCGCATGGTGCGCCCGATCGAGGCGCCGTCGATGCTGGCCGCCTCGAGCAGCGCGCCCGGCACCTCCAGGAAGAACGACCGCATCATCCAGATCGCGATCGGCAGGTTCATCGCGGTGTAGAGGATCACCAGGGTCCAGATGTTGTCGACCATGTGGATCTCGTTGACCACGATGTAGATCGGCACGATGGCCGCGACCACCGGCAGCATCTTGGTGCTGATGAAGAAGAACAGCACGTCGCGGGTCTTTGCGACCGGCCGCAGCGACACCGCGAACGCGGCCGGGATGGCCAGCACCAGCACCAGGATGGTCGAGACCACGGTGGCGAACAGCGAGTTCAGCAGTGCCGGTGCGGCGCCGGAGGCGAGGACCTCCTTGAACTGCTCCAGGGTCGGTGTGAAGAACAGCTTTGGTGGGTTGGTGTAGGCGTCCGACTCCTGCTTGAACGCGGTGAGCACCATCCACAGCACCGGGAAGAAGAACGCGATGCCGACCACCCAGGACACGATGGCCATGATCACCGGGCCGGTGGAGCTCTTCTTCGGCCGGGCCTCGGACTCCTGGGCTGTCGCACTGGGACCCGCGGGGGCCGTTGTCGAGGTGCTCATCAGGCTGACGCCTCGTTTCCACTGAAGGTCCGGAAGATCAGCCGGAGGGCGAACGTGGCCACGATGGTGGTCAGGATGGCCACCACCACGCCCATCGCCGCCGACTGGCCGACGTCGAAGCCCAGGAAGGCCCGCTGGTAGATGTAGAACGGCAGGTTGGAGCTGGCGATACCCGGGCCGCCCTGGGTCATCATGTAGATCGTGTCGAACGTGTTGATCAGGTAGATGGTGCCCAGCACGATGCCCAGCTCGATGAACCGGCGCAGGTGCGGGATGGTGATCTCGCGGAAGATGCCGAGGTTGGACGCCCCGTCCACGGCCGCCGCCTCCAGCACGTCGGCCGGCTGGCTCTGCAACCCGGCCAGGATGAGCAGCATCATGAACGGTGTCCACTGCCAGACGATCGCCATCATCACCGCGGTGAGCGGGAACGAGGAGATCCAGTCGGTGCGCCCGGCCCCGAACGGGCTCAGGATGAAGTTCACCAGGCCGTAGGTCGGGTCCAGCAGGGTGGTCTTCCACAGCAGCGCGGCGGCCACCGGGGTGATCAGGAACGGCGTGATCAGCAGCGTGCGGACCACGCCCCGGCCCGGGAAGGCCCGGTTCAGCATCAGCGCCAGCAGCAGCCCGAGGGCCACCGCGATCAGCACCGCGCCGACGGTGAGCACCACGGTGTTCAGGGTGACCCGGCGGAACTGGCTGTCGGTGAACACCTGCAGGTAGTTCGACAGCCCGACGAAGTGCCGCGACCCCGGCCGAACCAGGTTCCACGACTCCAGCGAGTAGTAGATCGTCACCACGAACGGCAGCTGGGTGATGATGAACGTGAACACCAGGGCCGGGAGCAGTGGGAACCGCCGGGACCAGCCGTCGGCCTTGGACCCAGGCCCGTGCTCGGGCCGCTTGGCCGCCCGTTTAGGGGCGGTTGCCGCTTCGATGGTGGTAGTCACTTCGCCGCCCCCTTGTAGGTGTCGCCGACGGTCTGGGCGTACTTCTGGGACTCCTGCAGCGCGTCAGCCACGCTGGTCTGGCCGGCGATCGCGGCACTGATCTGCTGGCTCACCCGGGTGCCGAGGTCCTGGAACTCCGGGATGGAGACGAACTGGATCCCGGTGTAGGGCACCGGATTCGCGGTCGGGTGCACCTCGTCGGCGTTGTTCATCGCGTCCAGGGTGGGTTGCAGGTACGCGGCGGCGGCCTGGCGGTACTCCGGGATCTGGTAGGTGGAGTTCCGCGAGCCCGGTGGCACGTGCCCCCAGCCGAGCCTGGAGCCGACCAGGTGCATGTAGTCCTTGGAGGTCATCCAGGCCATGAAGTCCCAGGCCTCGTCCTTGTGCAGGGACGTCTTCGGGATGGCGAGCGACCAGGTGTAGAGCCAGCCGGAGTGCTGGGTCTTCTCCACCGGGGCCGGTACATAGCCGACCTTGCCGACCACCTTGCTCGAGCTCGGGTCCTCCAGCGCGGTGACCACCGAGGTCGCGTCGTACCACATGGCCACGTTGCCCTGGCCCATCAGCGTCGCGCACTCACCGAAGCTGGACACCGCCGGGCCCGGCTCGCCGTAGTCGCGCACCAGGTTGACGTAGAAGTCGACCGCCTTGCTGGTCTCCGGCGAGTTCAGCTGGGCGTCCCAGTTCATGTTGTACCAGCTGCCACCGAAGGTGTTGATCACGGTGTCCAGCGGGGCCATCACCTCGCCCCAGCCGGGTAGGCCGCGCAGGCAGATGCCGGACATGCCGGTCTGCTTGTTGTCCAACTTGGCCGCGAAGTCGCGGACCTGCGTCCAGGTCGGGTGGTCGGGCATGGTCAACCCGGCCTGGGCGAACAGGTCCTTGCGGTAGGCCAGGAAGGAGGACTCGCCGTAGAACGGCACCGAGTACAGGTTGCCCTGGTAGGACAGTGCGTCGCGGACCTTGGGCAGGAAGTCCTGCGGGTCGTAGCCCGGGGTCTTGTCGGCGTAGGGCTGCAGGTTGACCAGCCAGCCGTCGGCCGCCCACTGCGGGGTCTCGTAGTTGCTGATCATCACGACGTCGAACTCGTTGCCGCCGGTCGCCACCGAGGCAGTGATCTTGGCCCGGGCCTGGTTCTCCGACAGGCTGACGAATCTCACCTGGACGCCGGGGTGGGTCTTCTCGAACTCGGGAACCAGTTTGATCGCGTCCTGCATCTGCGAGTTGGACACGATCGCCACGGTCACGGTCTTGGTGTTGCCGCCGCCACCGCCGAGTGCGCCCGCGCCGGCACAGCCGGCCATCGCGAGCGCAGGTAACAGAAGTGCGGCGATCATGAACACCCGCCACCGGCGCGGTCTACGCTCCAGGTCCGGTCGAGGTAGCAGCTCTCGCGCTGGGGCCACGTTGCCCTCCTCAGGGTTTGACGCCGGCGGACGCGTTTGACGTCGCGGCCGTGTTCTGAGTCACAGCCAAAAGTAAGATACGGGCGGCGTAAGCGCTTGCGCAACCGCTTGCGGAGTAGTGTTGTGACATAGGCCACGGTCGGACTAGTCGCGATCGTGCGCGCGGACGGCTGGAGGTGGCCCCATCGCGACGATGGCGGACGTGGCGCGCCTCGCCGGTGTGTCGGTGGCGACCGTGTCACATGTGCTCAACGGGACCCGGGCGGTGCGCCCGAATACCCGGAACCAGGTGCTCGAGGCGGTGCGCAGCGCCAACTACACCCCGAACACGGTGGCCCGCTCGCTCGCCACCGCCCGCACCACGACGATCGGGCTCGCGCTGTCCGCGATCTCCAACCCGTACTTCGGCGACCTGCTGCGTTCGATCGAGAACACCGCCTCGGCCGCCGGGTACACGGTGTTGCTCGCGGACCCGAGGGACGAGCCGGACTACGAGCTGACCGTGGTCCAGCGGCTGCAGCAGCGCCGGGTCGACGGACTGGTGCTGGCCCCGTCCGGTGAGCCCACCGCCGCGCTGGACTACCTCTCCGAACACCGGCTGCCGACGGTGCTGGTGGACCGGCTGATCGACGCGGGCCTGGACCAGGTCGGCTCGGAGAACATCCGCCCCGTCGCCGAGCTGGTCGAGCACTTCGCCGAGCGGGGACACCGGCGGATCGGACTGATCGCCGGGCACCGGGGACTGGCCACCACGGTGGAGCGCCGGGACGGCTACCTGCTCGGGCTGCGGCGGTCCGGACTGGCGGCCGACCAGGAGTTGATAGTCGACGGCAACTCCGAGACCGAGGCGGCCCGGCTGGCGGTGCACCGGCTGCTCGGGCTGACCCGGCCGCCCACCGCGATCATCGCCGGCAACAACACGATGACCATCGGCGCGCTGTCCGCGCTGCGCGAGGCGTCGGTCCCGGTGCCGGGCGGCATGGCGCTGGCCGGGTTCGACGACTTCCCGTGGGCCGATCTGTTCCAGCCCGGCCTGACCGCGATCGCCCAGCCGTTCGTCGAGATGGGCCGCCGGGCGGTCGAGCTGCTGTTGGCGCGGATGGCCGATCCGTCCGCACCCCAGGTGACCGTGCGGCTGCCGCCGGCGTTCGTGCACCGGGACTCCTGCGGTTGCCCGGACCGGCTCCGCCGGCGCCCGATAGCGGGGGCCTAGAGCGCGTGTCCCGTGCAGCTGTGCCGAAGCCGGCCGGATGATCCCAGGGACACGCTGAACGGATTCGGTGCGCAAGCGCGTTGTTCCGGGCTTCGCTGGCTCCGATACTGCTGGGCATGACGAACGCGCGGCTGGTGGCCGGAGTGGACTCCTCGACCCAGGCGACCAAGATCGTTGTGGTCGATCTGGAGACCGGCGAGACCCGGGGGGAGGGTCGCTGCGCCCACCCGGCCGGCACTGAGATAAACCCGGGGGAGTGGTGGTCCGCGCTGGTCAAGGCCGCTGAGGGCAACCTCTTGGACGGCGTCGAGGCGATCTCGGTGGCCGGCCAGCAGCACGGCATGGTGCTGCTGGACGGCGACGGCGAGCCGGTCCGGGACGCGCTGCTGTGGAACGACACCCGCTCGGCGGCCGCAGCTACCGAGCTGATCGACGAGCTGGGCGGCCCGGAGAAATGGGCCACCGAGGTGGGCACGGTGCCGGTGGCCAGCATCACCGCCACCAAGCTGCGCTGGACCGCGCGCGCGGAGCCCTCGGTGGCCGCCCGGGCGAGCCGGGTGCTGCTGCCGCACGACTGGCTGACCTGGTTGCTGGCGGGCCGGCCGGCAGAGGCGGTGACCGACCGGGGCGAGGCCTCCG
>DASYLM010000552.1:0-2408 GCA_036009565.1 Pseudonocardia sp.
CAGCGCGAGTCGCGGATTCCGTCAGCGCGAGTCGGGCCTGTCAACACATCCGGCGACAGGCTGGCCGCCGTCTCCGCACATCCGCCGACAGGCTGGCCGCCGTCTCCGCGGGGTCCGGAGGCGGCGGACAGCCCGACGGGCCGGTGTGACTACGGGGTCAGCGTGAACGGAGCCGGGCCACTGCTCAGCGGACCGAGCTTGCCGACCAGCTGGTAGGTACCGGGGCCGACCGCCTGCCGCGTGCCACCGCAACCCGGGTGCGAGGTGCGGCCCGCCCAGCTGAGCGAGAACACCACCGGCTTGCCCGGGTCCAGCACCCGGACGTCCGGCTTGTGGTTGGCGTCGCAGTCGTTGCTGGCCCACATCTGCCCGGCCGGGCCGTTGATCACCAGACCCTGCAGCCCGGGGTCCAGGTCCCGGCTGCACGGCTTCTCCCCGATGTTCGCGATGACCAGCCGGAACATCGGCTTCTGGCCCACCTTGTAGTTGGCCGCCGCGACCTGCGAGACCAGCGCGAGGTCCTGGTCCGTGCACTTGGCGACAACGGGTACCGCATTCGGCTTCGGGCCGTGTGCGCCACCGTGTGCCGGCTTCGTGGCTCCGGAGCCGATCGCGGCTGGGTCGGTGTCGCCCGGGGCCGTTGCGTAGCCCGGGGCCGCCGCGGTGCCCGGGACCGCCGAGTTGGGGCCGTCGGGTGCCATCGGGGCGGGCGGGACGACGCTGGGCGGCGGGGCGGCGCCGACCTGGCCGCGGTTGAAGTCACTGTTCGTGCCGGCCGGATAGCCGGGCCTGGCCGCCGTACCGGGGCTGGTCAGCGCACCGGGGCGCGCCGAACGAGGCGAGCCGGGCTGCGTGGCGCCGGGCTGCATCGACCCGGCCTGCAGCGACCCGGGCTGCATCGACCCGGCCTGCGTGGACCCGGCCTGGGTGGAACCGCGCTGCGTCGACCCGCGCTGCATCGACCCGGGCTGCGAGCCGAGCCGCGACCCAGCCTGCGGCGACCCGGCCTGCTGCGACCCGGACAGGGCGGACCGCGGGGGCAGCGACGAGCCGTACGCACCGGCCGGCGGCACCGCCGCACCGCTAGGCAACGTCGAGCCGGACTGTCCCGCGGCCAGGCCGGGAGCGCCCGAGCCGCCGGCCGTCATCCCGGGGTTGGCGGCGTTCAGACCAGGGTCGGAGCCGGGCAGGCCGGGGTTGCCGGCGGCCAGCGTGGCGTCGCCGGGCGCCGCGGGTGCGCCGGGAAGCCCGGAAGGTTGCGGAGCCGAGGGGTCCGGCCCGGTACCCGGCGCCGCACCCGGCAGGCCGGAACCGGGCAGGGGCGCTCCGGTCGCCAGCCCGCTCGGCAGCCCCGCGCCGGGCAGGGCGGCCTGGGACGGCACGGGCTGCGCCGACGGTGGGGCGACCGGTTCGCCGGCCGCCGCCGGTGGGGTGAACGCGAGCGGCTCTGAGCCAGCTGTGTTCATCTCCGCGCCGGTCTGAGGCGCTGCCGGCTGGCTCGGGCCGGACACCGCCCAGACGACCAGCAGCACAACGCCGAGGACGGCCGCTACGGCAATGGCCCGCCGCCGCCAATACACCAGTTCCGCTGGGTCGATCATGCGGTGAACGTTAACTGGAGGTTGAGGGATTCTTCGGGAACCGAGCACGGCGAGTCACGAAGTTTCTTGCGCATCCACCCAAATGAGTCAGTCGCCCTCCGGATCTTGCGCCCGAACGGTACCGAGGGTCTACTCACTGTGTGATGCGCAGGTGCCTCGAGTTCTTCTGGCCGAGCCGCCGTGTCGCGCACTTCGACGAGTTCTGTCGTCGCGCCGGCTGACACCCGGCCCCCGCTGCCGCCCGGCCAGGGCTGAGCCAGGTCGAGTCCGCCCGCGCCGCAGTCCGCCCGCGCCGCAGTCCGCCCGCGTACCCCGCTCGATGCTGTTCGAGCTCGTCAACGCCCATATCTGGGCTATCCCGGGGCCCGATCCGAGGGCCCGCTGCCGAGTCCGACCCAAGGAGACCGATGTGTCCGTCACCGATGTGTCCGTCACCGATGTGTCCGTCACCGATCAGCTCCTCGAGAACAACGCCGCCTACGCAGCCGCCTTCGAGGGCCCGCTGCCGCTGCCGCCGTCCAAGCACGTCGCCGTGGTGGCCTGCATGGACGCCCGGCTCAACGTCTACGGCATCCTCGGCCTGAACGACGGCGAGGCGCACGTCATCCGCAACGCCGGCGGCGTGGTCACCGACGACGAGATCCGCTCGCTGGCGATCAGCCAGCGACTGCTCGGCACCGACGAGATCATCCTCATCCACCACACCGACTGCGGCATGCTGACCTTCACCGACGACGCGTTCAAGGCCTCCATCCAGGACGAGACCGGGATCAAGCCGCCGTGGTCGGCCGAGGCGTTCCCCGACCT
>DASYLM010000553.1:0-7798 GCA_036009565.1 Pseudonocardia sp.
ACCCCGAGTGTGTTGAACCTGCTTGCCGACCGGCTGGACCGATTGGTACTGCAGGTGGCGGTCCGGTCCCGGGACTTCCGATGAGACGGCCGGCCCACGAGGTGGTGATCAGTGCGCCGGCCAGGGGCGTGCTGGCCGGGGGGAGCAAGACTGGCCAGATGATGTAGGACATGATCCGCGGCAGTCCTGCTTACCGGTCCTGGCGATGACCACGGTCCGGCCGACGGGCACCATCACTAGTGCGGCGGCCACCAGTGCGGATCGGTCGGAAGTGGATCGGGTGGACGTGGACCGGGCAGACATGGAGCAGGCGGACGTGGACCAGGCGAGTGCACAGGATTCGGACGAGCTCACCGTCGGAGAGGACTTCACCGACCAGGTGTTCGCCGGTGAACGGTGGTCCGGGCGGAAGTTCGTCGACTGCCGCTTCACCGACGCCGACCTGCGCGGGCTCGTCACCGAGCGGTGCGAGTTCACCGAGTGCGACTTCAGCGGGGCCGACCTCGGCGACTCCCGGCACCACGGCACCGCCCTGCGGACGTGTGTGTTCAATCGCGCCACGCTCGCCGGCAGCACGCTGTCGGCCTGCACCCTGATGGGCTCGCAGTTCACCGACTGTCGACTGCGGCCACTCACGATCACCGATACCGACCTCAGCCTCGTCTCCCTGGGTGGCGCCGACCTGCGGAACACCAACCTGGCCGGTCTGCGGCTGCGGGAGGCGAACCTGGTGTCGGCCGACCTGCGCGGCGCGTCGCTGCGCGGCACCAATCTCGCCGGCGCACGGTTGACCGGTGCCCGGTTCGAGGGCGCGGACCTGCGGGAAGCGATGATCGACGCGTCGGCGCTGGTAGCAGCCAGGGTGACCGGGGCCAAGGTGGACATGTCGCTCGCCATCGGGTTCGCCAGGGCGCATGGGCTGCTCGTGGATCTGGGCGACGAAGACTGAGCCACCGGCGCGGATCCGGCGCGGCCCGGTCGGGCGTGTTCTGTCAGGATGGGCGGGTGGCGGCGCCGCGGTCCCGCCACGGTCAGCCGGTACGTCGTGACCGAACGGAGAACGGACACATGATGGACCTGCGCCACCGCCTCGCCGACCGGATCCCGACCCACGGCGCGGTCAGCATGGTGTGGGTGATCGCCGCCGCCGGGTTCATCCGGGTGCTGGCCGAACACTGGCGCGAAGGCACCGGGCTGATCGGCGGCGCGCTGCTGGTCGGCGCGGTGGCCCGGGTCCTGCTGCCGGACGACAGGGCGGGGTTGCTCGCCATCCGCAGTCAGGCGATCGACGTGCTCTGCTACCTCGGGTTCGGGCTGCTGATGGTGATCCTCGCGGCCACTATCCCGCGCACCCCGTTCATCCAGGGCTGACCCGCCCAGCGACAACCCCGAGATGCCCGCCCGGGGAGGGGCTGGTCTCAGGCGTGGTGGGCGGTGTGGTGCGCGGCCAGCACATCCGTGCCGAAGTCGCCCTCGGGGTCCCGCCACACCGAGTGCGCGTGGTTGGCCATCCGCTGGGTGTTGTCGTACTCGACCAACAACCGAGGCCCCTGCAGCCGGTAGTAGCAGGCGTCGCCGGGCGCGAGGCTGCCCGCCCAGGCGAAGTGCACCTCATCCAGCAGCGGCCCGGCGTACCGCGCCGCCTCCCGGGCGATCAGCTCCTCGGGAACCCGGCCGGTGTAGCAGTTGAGCACGGCGAGCAGCAGCTCGCGCTGTTCGGCGCCCAGCGACGAGGCCGGCACGCCCCGGGGGGCGGCGGTCAGCTCGACGGCGTCGCGGTCGGCGGGGGTGATCCCGTAGTACGACTCGTTGGCTTCGTGCGCCGCATCCATCGCGTGTGCCAGGTCCGGGTCGGCGAATCGGCCACGGAACAGGTCGACCAGCGGGACGACCCGGTCACCGGAGGAGATCCGGGACCGGTTCGCGCCGACCACGTCGACCGGGGCGCGCGGCGTCAGCACGGCCAGCGAGCGCTGTGCGTCGTCCAGCGACCGGACCAGCGAGCGGCCCAGATCCTCCACGGCGCCGAGCGGGCGCAGCGATGTCGCGCCGAGCAGCGGAGCGGTGGCCGGGTCGGCACCGAGGAAGCACGGTGTCGACGAGACCAGCGCACCGTCCACCACCAGGTTGTTCAGCGAGACGTGGTGCCCGCCGAAGCGCCAGCCCCACACCGCCTCGCCCGGCGTGCCGAAGATGCGCAGGTAGTACATGCCGGGGTCGCGCCCCCGGTCGCGCGCGAACGTCGAGCCGGCGAAGCCCTCGGTCCGGTCCAGGGTGTTCTCCAGACCCATGATCGTGGCCACCGTGACGTAGCCGGCCTCGGACAGCCCGGTCGCCACCAACGCCATCGTGCGCTGGTACTGCCCGGGTGTCATGGCGTTGACGGTCAGTCCGCCGTGGTCGGTCGGCGTGTAGAACCAGCGCCGCCGCTCGGCCTGTGACTCCGCGTCCGACCACGGCCAGCCGGCCCGCGCGCGTTGGTCGCGCCCGAGGCTGGCCAGCACGGCCTGGGCGGCCTCGGCCATTCGGTCGCCGACCTGTCGGGCGGCGGCATTGCTGGCGGACGTATCGGCACTGACAGCCACCCGCCCAGGCTAGGACCTGGCCGGCGGGCGGACCAGTCGGCGTTCGGCCATCCCCGCCCCGCCAACGACGACGCCCCAGCTCGATCAGGGGCTGGGGCGTCGTGGATCAGGTGGGGCGGGCGGTCAGAACTCCGAGATCGCGGCGTTCAGCGTCGGGCTCGGCCGCATGATCTCGTCGGTCTTCGCCTTGTCGACGTAGTAGTAGCCGCCCAGCTCGACCGGGTGGCCCTGCACACCGCTCAGCTCGCCGACGATCTTGTCCTCGTCAGCGGCCAGCCGCTCGGCCAGCGGGGCGAAGACCTTCGCCAGCTCCGCGTTCTCGGTCTGCGCGGCCAGTGCCTGGGCCCAGTAGAGCGCCAGGTAGAACTGGCTGCCCCGGTTGTCCAGCTCGCCGACCCTGCGCGAGGGGGACTGGCCGTTCTCCAGCAGCGTGCCGGTGGCGTCGTCGAGTGCCTTGCCGAGCACCGCGGCACCGGGGTTGTCGTCCTTGTCGGCCAGGAACTCCAGGGAGACCGCCAGCGCGAGGAACTCACCGAGGGAGTCCCAGCGCAGGTGGTTCTCCTTGACCAGCTGCTGGACGTGCTTCGGCGCCGAGCCGCCGGCGCCGGTCTCGAACAGGCCGCCGCCGTTCATCAGCGGCACGATCGAGAGCATCTTGGCGCTGGTACCCAGCTCCATGATCGGGAACAGGTCGGTGAGGTAGTCCCGCAGCACGTTGCCGGTGACCGAGATGGTGTCCTCGCCGGCCTTGGCACGGGCCAGGGTGTAGCGGGTGGCCTCGCCGACCGGCAGGATCTCGATGGTCAGCCCGTCGGTGTCCTGTGCGGCGAGGTACTCGCGCACCTTCTTGAGCACCTCGGCGTCGTGGCCGCGCGTCTCGTCGAGCCAGAACACGGCGGGGGCGCCGGTGGCACGGGCCCGCGAGACGGCCAGCTCCACCCAGTTGCGGATCGGCGCGTCCTTGGTCTGGCAGGCGCGCCAGATGTCGCCGGCCCCGACCTCGTGCTCCAGCAGCGTGGAGCCGTCGGCGGTGTCCACCACCCGGACGGTGCCCGCCGCGGCGATCTCGAAGGTCTTGTCGTGGCTGCCGTACTCCTCGGCCTTCTGGGCCATCAGGCCGACGTTGGGCGTGGTGCCCATGGTCGTCGGGTCGAACGCGCCGTGCTCCCGGCAGAAGTCGACGGTCTCGGCGTAGAGCGGTGCGTAGGACGAGTCCGGGATGACGAACTTGGTGTCCTGCTGCTGGTTGCCGGCGTTCCACATCTGGCCGGAGGACCGGATCGCGGCGGGCATCGAGGCATCGATGATCACGTCGCTCGGCACGTGCAGGTTGGTGATGCCGCGGTCGGAGTCGACCATGGCCAGCGAGGGGCCGCTCTGGTACGCGGAGTTGATCGCCGCCTCGATCGCCGAGCGCTTCTCGGCGGGCAGCTTCTCCAGCGCGGTGAGCACGCTGGCCAGGCCGTCGGCCGCGTCGGCGCCCACCGAGGCGAGGTCGTCGCCGTACTCGGCGAACACGTCGGAGAAGTACGCCTTCACCGCGTGCCCGAAGATGATCGGGTCGGAGACCTTCATCATCGTGGCCTTGAGGTGTACCGAGAACAGCACGCCCTTGGCCTTGGCGTCGGCGATCTGCTCGGCCAGGAACGCGTCCAGCGCGCTCTTGCTCAGCACCGCGGCGTCCACGATCTCACCCGCGAGCACCGGCAGCGACGGCTTGAGCACGGTCACCGTGCCGTCGGCGGCCGTGTGTTCGATGCGCAGTTCGGCGGCGTCGGCGAGAGTGACCGAGGTCTCCGAGTGGCGGAAGTCACCGTCGTCCATCGTGGTCACGTGCGAGGCGGACTCCGGCGACCACTTGCCCATGGAGTGCGGGTGGGCCCTGGCGAACTTCTTCACCGAGGCCGGCGCGCGGCGGTCGGAGTTGCCCTCGCGCAGGACCGGGTTGACGGCGCTGCCCTTGACCGAGTCGTAGGCGGCGCGGGCGGCGCGCTCGTCGTCGGTCCGGGGGTTCTCCGGGTAGTCCGGGATGGCGTAGCCGGCGGTCTGCAGCTCCTTGATCGCGGCTTTCAGCTGCGGGATCGAGGCGCTGATGTTGGGCAGCTTGATGATGTTGGCTTCGGGCGTCTTGGCCAGCTCACCGAGCTCGGCCAGCGAGTCCGGCACGCGCTGTTGTTCGGTCAGCTGGTCCGGGAACTGCGCCAGGATGCGGGCCGCCAGCGAGATGTCGCGGGTCTCGACGTCAACACCGGTCTTGCCGGCGAACGCCTCGATGACCGGGAGGAACGAGTGCGTTGCGAGCGCCGGCGCCTCGTCGGTGTAGGTGTAGATGACCTTCATCGTTGCTGTGGCCTGCCTGTGACTCGGGGTCGGATGTGGACGGTGGAGCGTGGTGACTACCGGCTAATACGCTAGCCCTTTCCCACGCTATCCCCTGGCCGGCGTCGTGGCGCGTCCGGAGGATGTGGCCGGGGCGCGGTAACGTCAAGTGGTCGCGAGCCGGGTCCGGGCGGGGTGTCCACCACATGAAGATCATGCAGATCAGGGTCAAGAAGCCGAACGGCAGGAGCTGGTTCTTCGCCGCGGGCTGCGCTCTCGTGCTCGGTGTGCTGGTACTGCTCGACGGCGGGTCGCTGAGCACCAACTCCGGGCTGGCCTCGCCGTGCCGGGTGGAGGTGACCGCCGACGTGCTCAACGTGCGGAACAGTCCCGACCCGGGCGGCGGGACGACCACGGTGCTGCACCGCGGTGACCTGCGCGGCGCGGAGACCACGGTGCAGAACGGCTACCGCCAGATGGTCGACGGCGGTTGGGCCCTCGACGACTTCCTGCGGCCACTGCCCGGCAGCAAGTGCGCGGCCCAGTGACCGCTCTGACGGTCAGCACGGTGAACGTCAACGGCATCCGGGCAGCGGCGCGCAAGGGGCTGCTGGACTGGCTGTGGGTCACCGACGCCGACGTGGTGTGCGTGCAGGAGTGCCGCGCGCTGCCCGAGGAGTTCCCCGAGCTGCCGGCCGGGTGGCTGTCGTACTACGCGCCGAGCGGGGGCCCGAAGGGACGCAACGGGGTCGGGGTCCTGGTCCGGGCGGCGGCCGGCTCGAGCACCGGGCCGGCGGCGGTGCGGGTGGGCTTCGGCTCGGCCGAGTTCGACGGCTCCGGTCGCTACCTGGAGATCGACCTGCCCGGCCTCGGCGGTTCCGGCGGAGTGACGATTGCCTCGCTGTACCTGCCCAACGGCACGGTCGGTACCCCGAAGCAGGACGAGAAGGACCGCTTCCTCGCCGAGTTCGCGCCGTACCTGGCGGAGCGGCGGGAGAAGGCCGCCGCCGAGGACCGCGAGGTGCTGGTCTGCGGCGACTGGAACATCGCACACACCAGGGCGGACATCCGCAACTGGCGGGGCAACGTCAAGAACTCCGGGTTCCTGCCGCACGAGCGGGAGTGGATCGGCGCGGTGTTCGACGCCGGGTACACCGACGTGGTGCGCGCGCTGCATCCCGAGGTGGACGGGCCGTACTCGTGGTGGTCCTACCGGGGCCGGGCCTTCGACAACGACACCGGCTGGCGCATCGACTACCAGGTGGCCACTCCCGGCCTGGCGCGGCGCGCCGCGGCGGCCCGGGTCGAACGGGCCGCCGAGCACGCGCTGCGCTGGTCCGACCACGCCCCGGTCACCGTCCGCTACCAGTGACCCGCGAGTCGCTGGATTCGGCGGCGCGAGTCGCTATCCCGGCAGCCGGTGCAGCAGGGCGTCCCGAGCGCCGGTGAGCAGCACGATGGCCAGCGCGACAGCCGCCGAGCGCTCCGGGCGCAGCGGTCTGCCCCGACCCAGCCGAGCCATCTGCTGCTGGTGCCACAGACCGTCGATCAGGTCGTCGATCACCCGGTGGCCGATGGTGTGCCGCCTGACGAGGCTGGTGTCGGCGGTACCGGCGAGCAACCGCTGGGCCAGGTCGGGCTCGTGCGCAAGTGGCCGGGCCAGGCCGATCAGGTCGACGGCACCGCCGCGCAGCGCGCCGATCATGCCCTCGCGGGTGCGGAAACCGCCGCTCAGCATGATCGGCACGGTGAGCTCGCGGGCGAACCGCTCGGCGAACTCCAGGAAGTAGGCCTCGCGTGCCGCGGTGGATGCCCGCTTCGGGGTCCCGCTGATCATCGCGGCGTTCTCGTAGGTGCCGCCGGACACCTCGATCAGCGCCACGCCCTCGGCCTGCAGCGCCTTGGCCACGGTGAGAGCGTCCTCGGCGTCGAACCCGCCGCGCTGGAAGTCCGCCGAGTTCAGCTTCACCGCGAGCAGGAACGTGTGCGGAGTGGCCGCGCGCACCGCGCGCACGGTGTCCAGCAGCAGCCGCATGCGGTTCTCCAGTGAGCCGCCCCACCGGTCCCGGCGCTGGTTGACCAGGGGTGAGAGGAACTGACTGAACAGGTAGCCGTGCGCGGCGTGCAGCTGGACCCCGTCGAACCCGGCGCTCGCGGCGACCCGGGCGGCGGTGCCGAAGCGGTCGATCAGGGCGAGGATCTCCGCCTCGGTGAGCGCCCTCGGTGGAGTGAACATCCGGCTGCTGGCTCCGCTGATCGCCAGCGGCACGGCGGAGGCGGACACCACATCCTGGTGCCGGCCGGCCACCGAAAGTCCGCGCATGGTCTGCCGTCCGGGGTGGGACAGCTGGAGGATGAACTTGGTGTCGGTGCCGGCGGTGGCGGCGGCCCAGTCGCGCAGTGCGGGCAGGAAGCGCCCGTCCTCGATCACCACGTTGCGGTGCGCTTCCAGCGCTGACCCGTCCACCATGACGTTCCCGCTGATCAGCAGGCCGGCGCCGGTGCTGGCGAGCTGGCGGTAGAGCTCGATCAGCTGCCGGGTGGGGGCCCCGTGCCGGGTGGCCAGGCGCTCGCTGGTGGCGGCCTTGGCGATCCGGTTGGGCAGTGTGACGCCGTTGCCCAGGTTCAGCTCGCTGGTCAGTGCGGGCCGCGTGTCGGTGTGCTCGGTCATGATGCCAGTTCCTCCTGTACGAGGTACATGTACGAGGTACATGAAAGCTTTACTCTGTATAGTTGGCAACTGTGGCAAGGGCAGATGTGACCGGCGGCACGAAGCTGGCCCGGGGCCGGCTGGACCGGGACGCGGTGGTGGCGCGCGCGCTGGCACTGGTCGACGCGGAGGGGTTGGAGGCACTCACCATCCGGCGCCTCGCCGTTGACCTCGGCGTCACCCC
>DASYLM010000554.1:0-20617 GCA_036009565.1 Pseudonocardia sp.
GTCAGCAGGTCGTGCCGGGGTGAGCCCTCGGTGGCCGCCGGCAGCGAGAGGCCGGAGGTGACCGCCTCGTCGACCACGATCGCGCCCTCCGGCAGCAGCGCGCCGACCACGGCGGCCGCGGTGTCCGCGGTCAGCGCACCGGTGGGCAGCTCCGGCAGCTTGGCCGGTGCGACGGCCGCGACGGTGTCCGGCGCGAGCTCGTCGGCCAGCTGGGCCAGCGCGGCGACCGGCGAACCCTCGGGCTCGGCCAGCACGTGCACCTGGCAGCCCTCGGGTACCAGGTCGCTCGGCGCGCCGGGGTAGGCGAAGAACGTGACGGGGGAGCGGGCGCCGGCCAGTACCAGGTGCTTGGCGCCGTCCAGCTGGTAGTTGGCCATCTCGGCCAGGTAACCCAGCCGGCCGACCACGGGCAGCCCGGCGCCGCGCTCCAGCCGCGCCGGGAACGTCTCGCACAGCAGCTTCGCGCCGGTGGCCTCGGCGATCCGGGCGGCCGCGCTGAGCCCGGGCTCGCGGGTGGCCTCGCCGCCGATCAGCAGCACGGTGTGCTCGCCGGACCGCAGGGCCTTGGCGGCCTCGTCGACGGCCTCGACCGGCACCTGGGGCGCGGCCGCTCCGGGCGAGGCGAGCCGCGGCGCGGTGCTCGCGCCCGGTCCCCAGGACACGTCGGCCGGCAGCATCAGGGTGACCACCTGGCCGGGCGGCCCCATCGCGGCGGCGATCGCGGCGGCGGCGTCGCCGGCCACGTCCTCGACCCGCTCGGTGCGCCGGACCCAACCGGACACGGTGCCCGCGACCGAGTCGATGTCCGACTCCAGCGGGGCGTCGTACTGCTTGTGGTACGTGGCGTGGTCGCCGACGATGTTGACGATCGGGGTGTGCGCCCGCCGGGCGTTGTGCAGGTTCGCCAGGCCGTTGCCGAGGCCGGGGCCCAGGTGCAGCAGCACCGCGGCCGGGCGGCCGGCGATGCGCGCGTAGCCGTCCGCCGCGCCGGTGGCGACCCCCTCGAAGAGGGTGAGCACCCCGCGCATCGCGGGCACCGAGTCCAGGGCGGCCACGAAGTGCATCTCCGAGGTCCCCGGGTTGGCGAAGCACACCTCCACGCCGCCCTCGACCAGCGTGTTGATCAACGCCTGGGCGCCGTTCATGGGGGACTCCCTCCTTGGTCGGACCTGTGGGTGGCGCTGGTCGCTCTGGCGACCGTCGCCACTCACGGCTCCAGCAGCACGCCGGGGTTGAGGATCCCGGTGGGGTCGAACGCCCGCTTGATTCGGCGCATCAGGTCGATCGTGGCAGGGTCGGTCAGCTCGAGGAAGTAGCGCTTCTTGGCCCGGCCGATGCCGTGCTCGCCGGAGATCAGCCCGCCCAGCTTCATGCTCGCCTCGAACAGCTCGCGCAGCGTTGCGGAACGCCCCTCGTCGTCGGCCTGGAACACGGCCAGGTGCACGTTGCCGTCGCCGGCGTGCCCGCAGCCGAACACCGCGGCGCCGTGCCGCTGGCCGATCTCCTGGGCGGCGGCCAGGAACTCCGGGATCGCCGCGCGCGGCACCACGGTGTCGATGATGTCGTTGGCGCCGGCCGCCTTGGACGTCCAGAACGCCTTCTCCCGCGCCTCGACCAGCCGGCGTGCCGACGGGCCGGGCAGCACGTACAGATCGATCGCGCCCAGCTCGGTGAGCAGGTTGCCCAGCTGCTCGGTGTCCTCGTCCAGCCGTTGCGCGTGCCCGCTCTCCAGCATCACCAGCAGGTAGGCCTGCGCCTTCTCCCTGACCTCGGTGGGCACCCCGAGGTCGAGCTTCTGGGCGTACGTGATCGCGCCCATGGTGAGCCCGTCGATGTACTCCAGGATCAGCGGCGCCACCCCGCTGTGCACCACCTTCGGTACCGCGCGGGCGACCTCGTCCACGGTGTGGAACGGGGCCAGCACGGTGGCCTGGTGCGGCGGCCGGGGGTAGAGCCGCAGGGTCACCTCGGTGACCACCGCCAGGGTGCCCTCCGAGCCGATGATCAGCTGGGTGAGGTCGTAGCCGGTACTGGCCTTGACCAGCTTGCCGCCGGTGCGCAGCACCTCGCCGGTCGGCAGCACCGCCTCCAGTCCGAGCACCTGGCTCCGGGTGACGCCGTAGCGCACCGCCCGCATGCCGCCGGCGTTGGTGGCCACGTTGCCGCCGAGGCTGGCGCTCAGCTCGCCGGGGTACACCGGGTAGGTCAGCCCGTGCGCCGAGGTCGCCTCGTCCAGCTCGGTCAGCGTCACCCCGGGCTGGACCACGGCGACGTGGTTGTCCACGTCGATCTCGAGCACCCGGTTCATCCGCTCGAGGGAGATCACCAGGCCGCCGGGCTCGGGGATCGCGGCCCCGGACAGTCCGCTGCCGCTGCCCCGCGCGGTGACCGCGAGCTGGTGCGCCGAGGCGACCCGGAGCACTCCGGACACCTCGGCGGCGCTCGCCGGCCGCACCACGGCACCCGGTTGCTGGGCCGCCGCCGAGAGCATCTCGTCGTGGCCGTAGTCGGGGCTGATCTGGTCGCCGGTGAGCACCTGGTCCCGGCCGACGACCTCGGCCAGCGCGGCCGCGACCTCGGCGGAGATACCAGCCGTCCCCGTTTCGGACATCCCCGTTTCGGACAACCCCGTTTCGGACATCCCTGTTTCGGACATCCCCGTTTCGGACAACGTCGCCCTCCTCGCCCGCCCTGCCCCAGAACCTACTGACCGGTAGCGATTGCGGCCAGCACGTTCCGCGGCTCAGTCGATCTTAGGGGTCCCGACGACGGCGGAGTCGCACGCTCGGATCCTCAAGCTCGGGTCCCTCAAGCTCGGTCCATCAACTGGAGATGCGCAGCTCCACCTCGGTCGGCGGCGCGGAGCGCAGTGTCTGCAGCACGACGCAGTACCGCTCGGTCAGCTTGACCAGGGTGGCCAGTTCGTCCTCCGAGGCGGAGCTCTCGAGGTCGAAGGTGAGCCGGATGTCCCGGAATCCCACCGGGGCGTCCTTGGCCACCCCGAGGGTGCCCCGGAAGTCCAGGTCGCCCTCCGCGTGGACCCGGCCGGAGACCTCCAGCCCGAGCGAGGTGGCCACCGCGCGCAGGGTGACCCCGGCGCACGCCACCAGTGCCTCGAGCAGCATGTCGCCGGAGCACAGCTGGGTCCCGTCGCCGCCGGTCGCGGGGTGCAACCCCGCCTCGGCCAGGGCGGTCGCGGTCTGCACCCGGCAGGCCACGCCGGTGCCGTCCAGCTCGCCGTCGGCCTTGAGGGTGACCACGGCGGAGGTCGGGTCGTCGCGGTATTGGGTCTTGAGTGGGGCCTGCAGGCCCTTCAGCGTGGTCGCGTCCATGCCCCGAGTCTGCCCAATCGGCACCGGTGCCGCCGGCCCGGCGGCGTGCCGGCGCCGGCCTGACCCCGCCATCACCCCCGACGGCACCGGCTCTCGGCGGCCGGCTCGCGACCGGTGTGGGACGCTTCGTCCGTGGCCACGCCTGCTCCGGACACCGAGCCGGCCCGTGGGTCGAGCCAGGCACCCGACGGGCGGGTGGTCACCGTGCCCAACCTGCTCAGCGCGGTGCGGCTGGCCGGCGTGCCGCTGTTCCTCTGGCTGCTGCTGGGGCCGCACGCGGACGGCTACGCGGTTGCGGTGCTGATGGTGGCCGGGTTCACCGACTGGCTGGACGGCAAGGCCGCCCGCTGGCTCAACCAGTACAGCCGGCTCGGCGAGCTGCTCGACCCGGCCGCCGACCGGCTCTACATCCTGGCCACCCTGGCCGCGTTCCTGATCCGGGGCATCGTGCCGTGGTGGGTGGTGGCCGCCTTGATCGGGCGCGACCTGGTGCTGGCGATCTGCGTCGCGGTGCTGCGCCGCCGGGGCTACGGCCCGTTCCCGGTGACCTATCTCGGCAAGGCGGCCACCTTCAACCTGCTCTACGCGTTCCCGTTGTTGCTGCTCGCGCAGGGTGCATCGGGGCTGGCCGAGGTGTGCCGGCCGATCGGCTACGCCTTCACGGCGTGGGGCGGCGCGCTGTACCTGTGGTCGGGTTTTGTCTATCTCATCCAGTTCGGGCAGGCCATGCGCCGACCGGTGCCAATCCCGACGGGGGGACTCGATAGGCTAACTGGGTGACCCCTGAGGACCTGAAATTCTCCGAAGCCCACGAATGGGTGGGCGCGACGGCTGATGACACCGCGCGGGTGGGCATCACCGACTATGCCCAGAGCCAGCTGGGCGATGTGGTGTTCGTCCAGCTGCCCGAGGTCGGCCAGCGGATCGTCGCGGGTGCGTCGATCGGGGAGATCGAGTCGACCAAGTCGGTCTCCGATCTGTTCGCGCCGGTGTCCGGTGAGGTGACGGCCGTGAACGACGCACTCGTGGACCAGCCGGAACTGGTCAACTCCGAGCCCTACGGTGCCGGGTGGATCTTCGAGGTCCGCACCGACGAACCGGTAGCCCAGAGCGTGCAGGGACTGCTCGACGCCTCGGCCTACCGCTCGCTGACCGAACAATCCTGACCCGCGGCCGCGCGGTAGGTTGGGCGTCACCCAGCTTGAACTCAGCACCGCCATCAGCACCGCCATCAGCGGCCCATCCGACCACCGCAGGAGGAGACCCCGAGGTGACCACCAACGACGGGCCCGGCGTGCCACCAGAACGCTCCCCGGAGACCACGTCGGTTTTCCGGGCCGACTTCCTCCAAGAGCACGAGGCGCCGGCGGCGGACCAACCCGTCTCCGGTGTCGATGCGCTGCCTCCGGGTTCCGCGCTGCTCGTGGTGAAGCGCGGTCCGAACGCCGGGTCCCGGTTCCTGTTGGACCAGGCGACGACCAGCGCCGGTCGGCACCCTGAGAGCGATATCTTCCTCGATGACGTGACGGTTTCCCGGCGACACGCCGAGTTCCGCCGCGATGTCGGCGAATTCGTGGTGGTCGACGTCGGCAGCCTGAACGGCACGTACGTGAACCGCGAGCCGGTGGACACCGCCGTCCTCGCGAACGGGGACGAGGTACAGATCGGAAAGTTCCGGCTGGTCTTCCTGACCGGTCCTCGGGACGCCGGTCAGGGGGCAGGCCAGGGCAGCGGGTGACCGCCCCACACTGGTCCCGGGGCCGCGGCGCGGAGGACGGGCGATGGAGCATCGGAGCGGTGCTCGACCGACTGCGCGGCGAATTCCCGGACGTGACCATCTCCAAGATCAGGTTCCTCGAGTCGGAGGGGTTGATCTCGCCGGCCCGCAGTGCGTCCGGGTACCGGCAGTTCTCCGGCGACGACCTGGACCGGCTGCGCTTCGTGCTCGCCGCCCAGCGGGACCACTACCTGCCCCTGAAGGTCATCAAGCAGCAGCTGGACGAGCGTGACGGTCATGGTCCCGGGGAAGCCCGCCCACTGGTCGCGGTACCCAGCGGAGCACCGGAGACGCCGTCGGTGACCAACAAGGTGCGGCTGACCCGCGAGGACCTGCTGTCCGAAGCCGACATCGACGGGGGCTTGCTCGCCGCGCTCGAGCAGTACGGCATCGTGCGGCCCGGTCCGGCCGGGTTCTACGACACCGACGCCGTCGAGCTGGCCCGCACCGCGAGCGCGCTGACGGAGTTCGGCATCGAGCCCCGGCACCTGCGCGCGTTCCGGGCCGCGGCCGACCGGGAGACCGGTCTGCTGCAGCAGGTCGTCGGCCCGATGGCCCGGCAGCGGGACCCGGATGCGGCCGCTCGGGCCGAGGACCTACTCCGAGAGATGGCAGGTTTGTCGGTCCGACTTCACGCTCTGTTGATACGGGTGGGCCTACGCGAGGGGCTACCCCGGTGAATTCGGTCCGGACGGGCCGTACATCGCCAGACGGCGCGCGAATGAGCGTTCGTCCGTGTAGCGTCTTCAGGTATCACGGTCCACTGGATCTGACCCGATAACAGCATATGCACAGGGGCCGATCAGGTGGTGCGAGTCCCCGTCGGGGAGGGAGGCGTGACGCGTGAGTGAGATGCGCGTAGTGGGTGTGCGAGTTGAGCTACCCGCGAACCAACCCATTCTCCTGCTACGGGAGACCAACGGTGATCGCTACCTGCCGATTTGGATCGGTTCGGTCGAGGCCACCGCGATCGCGCTGGAGCAGCAAGGGGTGAAGCCGGCACGACCGCTCACCCACGATCTGCTCAAGGACGTGGTCAAGGCTCTTGGTCGCCGGCTGGAGCAGGTACGGATCACCGATCTGCAGGAGGGCACCTTCTTCGCGGAGTTGGTGTTCGACGGCGGGACACGGGTGTCCGCGCGGCCGAGCGACTCGGTGGCGTTGGCCCTGCGGGTGGGGGTGCCGATCCACGCGGAGGAGAACGTGCTCTCCGAGGCCGGCCTCATCATCCCGGACGAGCAGGAGGACGAGGTGGAGAAATTCCGCGAGTTCCTCGACTCGGTCTCCCCGGAGGACTTTCGGGGCGCGCAACCCTGAAGTCGCCCTCGAAGGTTGCCGCGCGTCGCGTTGACCGCCCGGTGACCTCGGCTTACGGTCACGGACATGGATTCCGAGCCGCCCGAGGAGAATGGCGAGCCAGCGGAGCAGGGTGAGCTCTTCCCCGGCTCGGCGCTCGATGACGGGCTGCCCGATGAGCTGTCCGGTTACCGAGGGCCGACCGCCTGTCAGGTGGTCGGCATCACCTATCGGCAACTGGACTACTGGGCACGCACCGGGTTGGTCGTACCGACCATAAGGAGTGCGTCCGGTTCCGGCAGCCAGCGGCTCTACTCGTTCAAGGACGTGCTGGTCCTCAAGGTGGTCAAGCGGCTGCTCGACGCCGGGGTCTCGCTGCAGAACATCCGCCTCGCGGTGGACCACCTGCGGGCCCGGGGCATTCGGGACCTCGCCGGCATCACGCTGCTGAGTGACGGCACCACGGTCTACGAGTGTGCCTCGCCCGAGGAGGTCGTCGACCTGTTGCAGGGCGGCCAGGGTGTGTTCGGCATCGCCATCGGCGGCGCCATGCGGGAGATCACCGGCACCATCCGGGAGTTCCCCGCCGAGCGTGCCGACGGACTGGCCGCACCGGAGAGCGCGCCCGACGAACTGAGCCGCCGCCGCGCCACCAAGCGCATCAGCTAGCCCGGGCCGGTCCGGCCGGTTGTTACCGAGCTACACACCAGGCAGATTTTCGCGCTGCGCGGCCTGCCTCCTGTGCAGCTCGGTAACCGACCGGCGTCAGCGTGCGTCCGGCTCTGCTCTCAGGTCGGGCGCAGGCGGGTCGAGGCCCGCACGATCAGCTCCGGGTCGAAGACCAGCTGGCGGTGCTGGTGATCCGGCCCGTCCCGGCTCTCCGCGAGCACCAGTTCCGCCGCCGTGGTGCCGAGTAGCTGCCTGGGTTGGCTGACCGAGGTGAGCGGCACGGCGGCCGCCTTGGCGAACTCGATGTCGTCGTAGCCGACGATGGCGAGATCGCCGGGGACCCGCAGCCCGAGGCCGACCATCCGCTGCAGCAGGCCGAGCGCGAGCAGGTCGTTGGCGCAGAACGCGGCGGTCGGGCGGCGCGCGGCCGGCAGCCCGGCCAACCGCTCGCCGGCCCGCCGGCCCTCGGCGACGTTGAGCGCGGCGGTCTCCAGCACGGTCAGCTCGCCGGCGCCGGCCCGCGCGATCGCCCGCTCGGCGCCGGCGATGCGGTCGACGACCTGCCCGATCGGCAGCGGGCCGCCGACGAACGCGATCTTCCGGTGCCCGGTCTCCAGGAGGTGGGTCACGGCGAGGTCACCGCCCAGTACGTCGTCCACGGTCACCGAGCAGCGGCCCGGCCCGGCGGCCCGGTCCACCAGTACGACCGGGGTGCCGCGCGCGGCCAATGCGTCGATCCGGGGGTCGGCCGCGTCGACCGGGGTGATCAGGATGCCCTCGACGCGCTGCTGCTCGAGCAGGTCGAGGTACGCGGCCTGCCGTTCGCCGCTCTGCCCGCTGTTGCACAGGAACAGCGCGAGCCCGGCGGCGTCGGCGCCCTGCTGCATCCCGTTCGCCACGTCGGTGAAGAACGGGTTGGACGCGTCCAGCACCACGTAGGCCAGCGTCCGGCTGCTGCCGCCCCGGAGCTGGCGGGCCGACTCGTTGCGCACGAAGCCCAGCTCGGTGATCGCGGCCAGCACGCGGCTCCGGGTGGCCTCGCTGACCAGGCCCGGCCGGTTCAGCACGTTCGACACGGTGCCGAGGGAGACGCCGGCGCGCGCGGCCACCGTCTTCATGCTCGGTGCGTCGTTCGTGGTCACGCTCGCCTCGATTCCATGAAACGTAAGCAATCCGCTTTCAAGTGAGATCGGAGAGAGTAACTGACGCGGGCACCGCGGTCTGCCCGGTCTGGTATGGCGATCAAGCGCAGGACATTGCGCCTGATGGCGGTTACCTGCAAGGTTAGGGACGTTCGGCGTTCTCGCTCGGACATGAGGCGTCGGCCCGCAGCGTGCGTGTTTGACTTGAAACCTTTCAGTCGAGCCGCTGCGAGGTCGTCGAAGGTCGTCGACGAGCACCTCGGAACGGAGCGGATCTCATGACCGAGCAGACCGCCGCGAAGTCGGCGCTGCGCGCCCAGCGGATCGAGACACCGTCATGGGCGTACGCGAACTCCGGCACCCGGTTCAAGGTGTTCGCCCAGGCCGGAGTGCCCCGCACCCCCAGGGAGAAGATCGCCGACGCCGCGGTGGTGCACCAGCTCACCGGGGTGGCCCCGACGGTGGCGCTGCACATCCCGTGGGACCGCGTGGACGACTACGCCGAGCTTGCGAAGTTCGCCGCCGACACCGGTCTGGCCCTCGGCGCGATCAACGCCAACGTCTTCCAGGACGACGACTACAAGCTCGGCAGCGTCACCAACCCGGACCCCCGGGTGCGCCGCAAGGCCATCGACCACCTGCTGGACTGCGTCGACGTCATGGACGCGACCGGGTCCCGGGATCTCAAGCTGTGGTTCTCCGACGGCACCAACTACCCGGGCCAGGACTCGATCCGGGCCCGGCAGGACCGGCTGGCCCAGGCGCTGCGCGAGGTGTACGACCGCCTGGGTGAGCACCAGCGGATGCTGCTCGAGTACAAGCTGTTCGAGCCGGCGTTCTACACCATGGACGTGCCGGACTGGGGAACCTCGTATGCGCACTGCGTCGAGCTCGGTCCCAGGGCCACGGTCTGCATCGACACCGGCCACCACGCCCCGGGCACGAACATCGAGTTCATCGTGGCGTTCCTGCTGCGGGCCGGCCGGCTCGGCGCGTTCGACTTCAACTCCCGGTTCTACGCCGACGACGACCTGATGGTGGGAGCGGCCGACCCGTTCCAGCTGTTCCGGATCATGCACGAGATCGTGGCCGCCGATGCGCTGCGCGCGGATGCCGGGATCGCCTTCATGCTGGACCAGTGCCACAACATCGAGGCCAAGATCCCGGCGATCATCCGCTCGGTGCTCAACGTGCAGGAGGCCACCGCGAAGGCGCTGCTGATCGACGCCGAGGCGCTGGCCGCCGCGCAGCGCGGCGGTGACGTGCTGGGCGCGAACGCGGTGCTGATGGACGCGTTCGCCACCGACGTCCGCCCGCTGCTGCGCGAGGTGCGCACCGAGCAGGGCCTGGATCCCGACCCGGTCGCGGCGTACCACCGCTCCGGCTACCAGCAACGTATCGAGGCGGACCGGGTCGGCGGCGTCCAGGCCGGCTGGGGAGCCTGACCCGTGAGTGGTATTGGTCGCCATAGCAGCCAATATCACTCACACGGTCCGACGAAGGAGGACAGGTGGCCCACGAGGCCGTGCGCGAGCTGCTGGACCGGAGCAACCGGTTGGGCGCCGACCCGCGCAACACCAACTACGCCGGCGGCAACACCTCCGCCAAGGGCACCGACACCGACCCCGCGACCGGCCGGCCCGTCGAGCTGATGTGGGTCAAGGGTTCCGGGGGTGACCTCGGCACGCTCACCGAGGCGGGGCTGGCGGTGCTGCGGCTGGACCGGCTGCGCGGGCTGGTCGACGTCTATCCCGGCGTCGAGCGGGAGGACGAGATGGTCGCCGCGTTCGACTACTGCCTGCACGGTAAGGCGGCGCCTGCAGTGCCCTCTATCGACACCGCCATGCACGGGCTGCTCGACGCCGGGCACGTCGACCACCTGCACCCGGACGCCGGCATCGCGCTGGCCACCGCCGCCGACGGGGAGGCGCTGACCAAGGAGATCTACGGTGACCGGGTGGCCTGGGTGCCGTGGCGCCGCCCCGGGTTCCAGCTCGGGCTGGACATCGCGGCGATCCGGGCGGCGAACCCGAGGGCGATCGGGGTGATCCTGGGCGGGCACGGGATCACCGCGTGGGGGACCACCGGCGCGGAGTGCGAGGCGAACTCGCTGGAGATCATCCGCACCGCTCAGGGGTACCTGGACGAGCGCGGCGCGGCGGAGCCGTTCGGACCGGTGCGCCCCGGTTTCGAGCCGTTGCCGGCCGAGGAGCGCAGGGCCAGGGCGGCCGCGCTGGCACCGGCGATCCGCGGTGTGGCGTCCACCGACCGGCGGCAGGTCGGGCACTTCACCGATACCGCCGCCGTGCTGGACTTCCTGTCCCGGGAGAAGCTCGCCCCGCTGGCCGCGCTGGGCACCTCCTGCCCGGACCACTTCCTGCGCACCAAGGTCCGGCCGCTGGTGCTCGACCTGCCGGCGACCGCGGCCCTGGACGAGCAGCTGGCCCGGCTCGGTGAGCTGCACGCCGCCTACCGGGATGACTACGCCGCCTACTACCAACGGCACGCCTCGCCGGACTCCCCGGCCATGCGCGGCGCCGACCCGGCCGTCGTGCTGGTGCCCGGGGTCGGCATGTTCAGCTTCGGCGCGACCAAGCAGACCGCCAGGGTGGCCGGCGAGTTCTACCTCAACGCGATCAACGTGATGCGCGGCGCCGAGGCGGTGTCGCGCTACGCGCCGATCCCCGAGTCGGAGAAGTTCCGCATCGAGTACTGGGCGCTGGAGGAGGCCAAGCTGGCCCGGCTGCCGAAACCGAAACCGCTGGCCGCGCGGGTGGCGTTCGTGACCGGCGGCGGTTCCGGCATCGGGCGGGCGATCGCGCTGCGGTTGGCCGCCGAGGGCGCCTGCGTCGTGGTGGCCGACCGGGACGGTACCGCCGCCGAGGCCGTGGCCAGAGAGATCAGCACAGCGATCGGCGCCGGGAGCGACACCGGCGATACCGCCGTCGCGGTGACCGCCGACGTCACCTCCGCCGCCGCCGTCACCGCCGCGGTGGCCGCCGCCGCGCTGGCCTTCGGCGGGGTGGACCTGGTGGTGAACAACGCCGGGCTGTCCATCTCGAAGCCGCTGCTGGAGACCACCGAGGCCGACTGGGACCTCCAGCACGACGTGATGGCGCGCGGCTCGTTCCTGGTCGCCAAGGCCGCCGCCAAGGTGATGATCGACCAGGGCATCGGGGGCGACATCGTCTACATAGCCAGCAAGAACGGGGTGTTCGCCGGCCCGAACAACGTGGCCTACGGCGCCGCCAAGGCCGACCAGGCACACCAGGTGCGGCTGCTCGCCGCCGAGCTGGGCGAGCACGGCATCCGGGTCAACGGGGTGAACCCGGACGGCGTGGTACGCGGTTCGGGGATCTTCGCCGGCGGTTGGGGCGCCCAGCGCGCGGCGGTGTACGGCGTGCCGGAGGAGGAGCTCGGTGAGTTCTACGCCCAGCGCACCCTGCTCAAGCGCGAGGTGCTGCCGGAGCACGTGGCGGCGGCGGTGTTCGCCCTCACCGGCGGCGACCTCAGCCACACGACCGGCCTGCACATCCCGGTGGACGCGGGCGTCGCGGCCGCGTTCCTGCGCTGACCTCGTGAGTGGCGAGTGGTCCCACTCACGGGTCTGCCGGGTGCCACGTTCCGACTGGGTTACCGATCGGCCCGCGCGGGTGCCGACGGCGCAGGTCACCGCTAAGCTGAGCAGGTAGTCGCCGATCCCATGCGGGAGAGCCCGACCGCGGCCAGCGGAGCGGGCGCCGAAGGAGCAAATCCTCCCCGGAACCTCTCAGGCACCTGGACCGTGTGGGCGAGACGCCTCTGGAAAGAGCGGCACGCGCCGTTCGCCGACGGGGAAAACCCGGTGTGACCGGGCGAATCTCTCAGGCGCCCCTGGCGGGGCACGGACAGAGGGGGAGGGCAGGCCGTACGCTGCCCGGACCCGGAGGCGCCATGACCCCGCCAGACACCCAGCCAGACACTCGGCCACCCACTGGGCCGCCCACCGCGGCGCGCCGCACGCTCGCCGAGCTCGAGCGCGGCATCCCCTTCGTGGACCGCCACATCGGGCCGGACGACACCGAGCTGGCCCGGATGGCCGAGGTGATCGGCGTCGGGTCGCTCGACGAGCTCGCCGACCGGGCGCTGCCCGCCGGCATCCGCACCGCCCTCGACCAGCCGACCACCCTGCCCGCGCCGGCCACCGAGTCCGAGTCGCTCGCCGAGCTGCGTGCGCTGGCCGCGCGCAACCGGCTGACCGTGCCGATGATCGGCCTGGGGTACCACGGCACCATCACCCCGCCGGTGATCCGCCGCTCGGTGCTGGAGAACCCGGCCTGGTACACCGCGTACACCCCGTACCAGCCGGAGATCAGTCA
This sequence comes from Pseudonocardia sp., assembly GCA_036009565.1. Taxonomy (GTDB): domain Bacteria; phylum Actinomycetota; class Actinomycetes; order Mycobacteriales; family Pseudonocardiaceae; genus Pseudonocardia. The sequence goes on from DASYLM010000554.1 coordinate 12,575, forward strand.
GGGCCGGTTGGAGGCACTGCTGAACTTCCAGACCGTGGTGTCCGACCTGACCGGACTGCCGGTCGCCGGTGCCTCGGTGCTGGACGAGGCGACCGCCGCCGCCGAGGCGATGACCCTGATCCGCCGCGCCGCCCGGCCGCGCAGTGCCCGGTTCGTGGTGGACGCGGACACCCTGCCGCGCACCCTCGCGGTGTTGCGCACCCGCGCCGAGCCACTGGGTATCGAGATCGTCGAGGCGGACCTGGGCGACGGTCTCCCGGACGGGGAGTTCTACGGCCTGCTGCTCAGCTACCCGGGCGCGTCCGGGGCGGTCGTCGACCACGCTTCCGTCATCGAGAAGGCGCACGAGCGCGGTGCCAAGGTGGTGGTCGCCGCCGACCTGCTGGCACTGACCCTGCTGCGGCCGCCCGGCGAGATCGGCGCCGACGTGGCGGTCGGCAGCACCCAGCGCTTCGGCGTGCCACTGGGCTTCGGCGGCCCGCACGCCGGCTACCTCGCGGTCCGCGACGACCTGCGTCGGCAGCTGCCGGGACGCCTCGTCGGAGTGTCGATCGACGCGGACGGCGCGCCGGCGCTGCGGCTGGCGCTGCAGACCCGCGAGCAGCACATCCGCCGGGAGAAGGCGACCAGCAACATCTGCACCGCGCAGGTGCTGCTGGCCGTGGTCGCCTCGATGTACGCCGTGTACCACGGGCCGGACGGGCTGCGCGCGATCGCCGCCCGGGCGCACCGGATGGCCGCCGTACTGGCCGCCGCGCTGCGGGCCGGCGGGGTGTCGACCGGGTCGGCCGGGTTCTTCGACACGGTGCTCGCCGAGGTGCCGGGGCGCGCCGACGCGGTCGTCGAGGCCGCGCACGCCGGCGGCATCGCGCTGCGCCGGGTGGACGCCGACCACGTCGGGGTGTCCTGCTCGGAACTGACCACCCGCGAGCACCTGGTCGCGGTGGCCGCGGCGTTCGGGGTCACCGTCGGCACCGGCGAGCTCGACGAGCTCGACGCGGCCACCCCGGACGCGCTGCCGGACGGGCTGCGCCGGACCACCGGGTACCTCACCCACCGGGTGTTCCACCGCTACCGGTCGGAGACCGCGCTGCTGCGCTACCTGCGCCGCCTCGCCGACTCCGACATGGCGCTGGACCGGGGCATGATCCCGCTCGGCTCGTGCACGATGAAGCTCAACGCCACCGCCGAGATGGAGCCGATCACCTGGCCCGGTTTCGCCGACCTGCACCCGATGGTGCCGGCCGCCGACGCCGAGGGCACGCTCGAGCTGGTGGCCGACCTGGAGCGCTGGCTCGCCGACCTGACCGGGTACGCCGCCGTGTCCCTGCAGCCCAACGCCGGCAGCCAGGGCGAGCTGGCCGGGTTGCTGGCCATCCGTGGGTACCACCGCGACCGCGGCGAGAGCCACCGCGAAATCTGCCTGATCCCGGCCAGCGCGCACGGCACCAACGCCGCGTCCGCGGTGATGGCCGGCATGCGGGTGGTCGTGGTGGCCTGCGACGGCAACGGCGATGTGGACCTGGCCGACCTGCGCGCGAAGATCGAGGCCCACGGCACCGACCTGGCCGCCCTGATGATCACGTACCCGTCCACCCACGGCGTGTACGAGGCCGGCGTCGGCGAGGTGTGCAAGGCGGTGCACGCGGCCGGCGGGCAGGTCTACGTGGACGGCGCCAACCTCAACGCTCTGCTCGGGCTGGCCAAGCCCGGCGAGTTCGGCGGCGACGTCAGCCACCTGAACCTGCACAAGACGTTCTGCATCCCGCACGGCGGCGGCGGCCCCGGCGTCGGGCCGGTGGCGGTCCGCGAGCACCTGGCCCCGTACCTGCCGGACCGGGGCGCCGGTGCGGTGTCCGGTGCCGAGTACGGCAGTGCCGGCGTGCTGCCGATCTCCTGGGCCTACCTGCGGATGATGGGTGTGGACGGGCTGCGCCGGGCCACCCTGGTCGCGGTGGCGGCGGCGAACTACGTGGCCCGCCGGCTCGGCGAGTACTACCCGGTGCTCTACACCGGGACCAGCGGGTTCGTCGCCCACGAGTGCATCCTCGACCTGCGCCCGCTCACCTCGTCGTCCGGCGTGACGGTGGACGATGTGGCCAAGCGGCTGGCCGACTACGGGCTGCACGCGCCGACGATGTCGTTCCCGGTGGCCGGCACGCTGATGGTGGAGCCGACGGAGAGCGAGAACCTGGCCGAGCTGGACCGCTTCTGCGACGCGATGATCTCCATCCGCGGCGAGATCGACCGGGTCGCGGCGGGGGAGTGGCCGGTGGACGACAACCCGCTGCGCGGCGCGCCGCACACCGCCGCGTGCATCGCGGACAAGTGGGATCACCCGTACCCGCGCGAGCTGGCCGCGTACCCGGCCGGCGACACCGCGGGCAAGGTCTGGCCACCGGTGCGCCGGATCGACGGTGCCTACGGCGACCGCAACCTGGTCTGCTCCTGCCCACCCCTGGACGCCTACTCGTCGTGACCCTGACCGAGCTTGTCCGCTCGCACAGACCCACCGCGGCTCGCACAGCCCGTGCAGAGGCTGTGCGAGCCACACGCGGTCTGTGCGAGCCACGGGTTCGGGTCTCGGCCACGGGCGGGGGTTAGTCGCGGGGCGGCCCCGTGGGGGCGACTAGCGTTGTGGGGTGAGCTCGCCACGGCCGCATGTGCTGTTGTCCGCCGCCGTGTCGCTGGACGGGTACCTGGACGACGCCGGCCCGAACCGGCTGCTGCTGAGCTCGCCGGAGGACTTCGACGAGGTGGACGAGGTGCGGGCCGGGGTGGACGCCATCCTGGTCGGCGCCGGCACGCTGCGCGCGGACAACCCCCGGCTGCTGGTCCGCTCCGGGCGGCGGCGTGAGCTTCGGGTGGCCCGTGGGCTGGCGGCCAACCCGGTGAAGGTCACGCTGAGCCGCTCCGGTGAGCTCGACCCGGCGGCCGCGTTCTTCACCACCGGTGACGTCGAGCGCCTGGTCTACCTGCCCGACCCGGCGGTCGGCGCCGCCACCGACCGGCTCGGTGCGGTGGCCACCGTGGTCGGCGCCGGCGACCCGCTCGATGTGACCGCGCTGCTCGCCGACCTGGCCGGGCGGGGCATCGGGCGGTTGCTGGTCGAGGGCGGCGGGGCGGTGCACACCCTGTTCCTGACCGCCGACGTGGTGGACGAGCTACGGCTGGCGGTCGCACCGTTCTTCGTCGGCGACCCGGCCGCGCCCCGGCTGGTCGGCGCCGGCGTGTTCCCGCAGGCGGTGGACCGGCGGATGCGGCTGGTCGACGCCCGCTCGCTCGGCGACACCGCGGTGCTGCGCTACCTGGCCCGCTGACTCCGCTGCTGACCCGCTCCGCTACCCGGTGAGCTGTGCCGGGCGAGCTAACCGGTGAGCTGTACCGCGGCGGTGCCGCCGGCCGCGACCTGCTCGGCCACCTCGACCAGCCGCGCGCGCAGCGGCACCGCGCGGTCGGCGAACCCGGCCTGCGCCCTGGCGTACTCGGCCCGACCGGCCGGGGTCTCGATGGCCACCGCCGGGTAGCCCAGCGCGGACAGGTCGTACGGGCTGGCCCGCATGTCCAGCTCACGGACGTCGGCGGCCAGCGCGAAGCAGTCCGCGACCAGCTCGGACGGGGTCGCCGGGGCCAGCTTGTAGGCCCACTTGTAGAGGTCCATCGTGGCGTGCAGGCAGCCCGGCTGCTCGGCGTCCACCTGACCGGTCCTGGTCGGTGTGGACTCGTTGCGCGGGCGGGCCGGCGGGGTGAAGAACCGGAACGCGTCGTGGTGCGTGCAGCGCAGCGGCATCGACTCCACCACCGCGTCCGTACCGGCGGCGTCCAGCCGCAGCGGGAGCTGCCCGTGGCGGGGCGAGTCGTCGCGGTAGACCATCGCCCACTCGTGCAGGCCGAAACAGCCCAACCGGGCCGGCCGGGCCGCGGTCGCCCGAAGCAGCCGCAGCACGAACTCGCCGGTGGGACGCCGCTCGGCGGGTAGCAGCGCGGGGTCGAAGCACACCCCGTCGCCGGTGCGCCGGTAGCCGGGCCAGCGCAGGAACTCCGCCGCGTCGCCGGTGAGCGTGACCCCGGGGCCGGGGTGCCAGCGCTCCAGCAGGGTGGGCCGGTAGCTGTAGTAGGTGAACAGGAAGTCCAACACCGGGTGGGCGGCGCCGAGGCGGCGGCGTTCCCGGTGCGGCAGCGTCCAGCGGGCCACCCGCTCGCGGTGCTCCCGCTGGCGGGCCCGCCACGTCCCCTCGTCCCAACTCAGCATCAAACCGAGCCTAGCCAGTGTGAGCCGCTGTCCATGGTCAGCCGTGGCCTCAGTCCATCGAGGACTCGGCCGGTGCCCGCACCGCGCCCATGTAGTACTGCAGCAGGTCGTCCATCGACACCACGCCCACCGTCTCGCCGCCCCGGGTGGACACCACCCTGGCCAGGTGGGCGGCCGAGCGGCGCAGCGCGGCCAGCGCATCGTCGAGCCGGGCGTCGCAGGGCAGCTCCGGCAGCCCGCGGACCCGGCTCGCCGGCAGCACCGCGCCCGGGTCGTCGGCCTCCTCCAGCACATCCTTGACGTGCAGGTAGCCGATGAGTCGGCCGGAGTCCTCGCGGACCGGGAACCGGGAGACCCCGAACTCGGCCACCGCCGAGGCGACGTCACCGACCGTCGCCGCGACCGGCAGCGTGACCACCCGCTCCAGCGGCACCATCACGTCGGCCACGGTGCGCCCCGCCGAGCCGAGGGTCTGGGTCAGCCGACTGCTCTCCTGATCGTCCAGCAGCCCCTCGCGCCGGGAGTCGGAGATCATCTCCGCCAGCTCGGCGCCGGTGTACGCGCTGTCCAGCTCGTCCCTCGGTGTGACGTGGAACAGCTTCAGCACGACCGTGGCGGCCATGGTGAACAGCATCAGCAGCGGCCGGGCCACCCGGCAGAACGCGTAGTGCGCCGGCACCAGGATGACCGCGACCCGCTCCGGCCCGGCGATCGCCAGGTTCTTCGGCACCATCTCGCCGAGCACCGTGTGCAGCATCGCGACCAGGCCGAGGGCCAGCGTGAAGGCCACCGGGTGCAGGATCGCGGTGGGCGCCCCGAGCGCCTCGAACGGGCGCTCCAGCAACCCCGCCAAGGCCGGCTCGGCCAGCAGCCCGAGGCCGAGCGAGCACAGCGTGATGCCCAGCTGCGCACCCGCGATGAGCAGGGGCAGCTGCTCGCCGGCCCGCAGCGTGGCCCGGGCGCTGAGGCTGCCGTCCTCGGCGAGCGCGGTCAGCCGGTCCCGGCGGGCGGTGATGATGGCGAACTCGGCGCCGACGAAGAACGCGTTGCCGATCAGCAGCAGCACCGAGACGAGCAGCGCGGCGAACTCGTTCACCGGTCCACCCCCGCCGCGGTGGCTTCGGCCGTCCCGGTGCGGGCCAGCCGCAGCTCGGCGATGCGGTTGCGCTCGCGGCGCATCACGGTCAGCCGCCAGCCGTCCAGGTCCAGCTCGTCGCCGACCACCGGGATCCGGCCGAGCCGCTCCAGAACCAGCCCGGCCAGCGTTTCGTAGTCACCCTCCGGCAGCACGAATCCGGTGGCCTCGACCAGCTCGTCGGCCCGCAGCAGGCCGGAGACCAGCCAGCTGTCGGCGCCGAGTGGGTGGACCGGGCCGGGCCCGACCTGGTCGTGCTCGTCCCGGACGTCGCCGACGATCTCCTCGACGAGGTCTTCCAGGGTGACGATCCCGGCGGTGCCGCCGTACTCGTCGACCACCACGGACAGCTGGGACCCCGAGGCGCGCAGCCGGGCCAGCAGCGCGTCGCCGTCCAGCGACTCCGGCACGGTCAGCACCGGCCGGGCCAGGTCGGCCATCGTGGTGGCGGCCCGGTCGGGCACCGGCACCGCGAACGCCTGCTTGACGTGCACCACACCGTGCACCTCGTCCAGGTCCCGGCCGTACACCGGGAACCGGGAGAAGCCGGTGTGCAGCGCGGTCCCCACCAGATCACGCACGGTCGCCGTCGAGGGCAGCGCCTTGACCTGGACCCTCGGCGTCATCAGGTCCTCGGCGACCCGGTCGGTGAAACGGATGGCCCTGGTCAGCAGGGCGGCGGTGCCCTGGTCCAGGGTGCCGTGCGCGGCACTCGAGGAGACCAGCGCGCGCAGCTCATCGGGCGAGCGCGCGGAGCGCAGCTCCTCGGCCGGCTCGACGCCCAGCCCGCGCACGATCCAGTTCGCCAGCGAGTTCAGCCCGTTGATCAGCCAGCGGAACACCCGGCTGAAGGTGGTCTGCACACCGGCCACGGCCCGTGCGGTGGACAGCGGGCGGGAGATCGCCAGGTTCTTCGGGACCAGCTCGCCGAACACCACCGACAGCCCGGTGGCCAGCGCCAGCGCGATGACGAGCGCGACGGCCGCCGCCCAGGAGCTCGGCAGGCCGAGGCCGAGCAGCGGCGGCTCGATCAGGACGGCCAGCGCCGGCTGGGCGATGTAGCCGGTGACCAGGGTGGTGATGGTGATGCCCAGCTGGGCGCCGGAGAGCTGGAAGGACAGCGTGCGGTGGGCCCGCTGCACCTGCCGGGCGCGCCGGTCGCCCACCGTGTTGACGTGGGAGTCGATCTGGCTGCGTTCCAGCGTGGTGAGGGAGAACTCGGCGGCGACGAAGATCGCCGCGGCGAAGGTGAGCGCGAACACCGCGAGCACGCCGAGTACCGACCACAGCGTGTTCACCGGACACCTGGCGCGGAGGACAGGAACTGGGCGCGCGGGAAGCCGGGCAGGGCGCCCGGCTGACTACTGCAACCCGGATCGGCGGCGGGCGTGGGGCTGGCCGTGGGCACGAGAGTGCGAACCTCCTTGAGGAGGCCACCATTCTACGGCCGTCAGGACGACTCGTGTTCAGGTGGGAAGCCTCCGGTGGCGATCGGGCCCCAGCGCTCGACGGTCAGCCGGATCAGGCACTTGCCCTGGCGCCGCATGGCGTCGCGGTACTCGTCCCAGTCCGGGTGCTCGCCGGAGATGCACCGGAAGTAGTCGACCAGCCCGTCCAGCGCCTCGGGTAGGTCCAGGACCTCCGCCGCGCCCTCCACCTGTACCCAGGCCCCGTCCCAGTCGTCGGAGAGCACGCAGGCCGTCGCGCGCCCGGTCCGCCGGATGTTGGCGACCTTGGCCCGGGCCGGATAGGTGGACACCACGATCCGGCCCTCGCCGTCCACCCCGCAGGTCACCGGCGAGGTCTGCACGCCGCCGTCGCGGCGGTCGGTCACCAGCAGCGCGTGGTGACGGCTGGACAGGAACTGGGTCAGCTCGGCGCGGTCCACCTGGTCCGCGCGCGCGATCTTCGGTGCCATGCCAGCAGCGTAGGACCGCCGGGGTGCCCGGCGCGCGTTGGCGGACCCGCACGGCCGGCTCGGGGGCAGCGGCCGGTGAGCCCGGGCAGGCGGTCCCGCGCGCTCGCGCCGGCCGGCACCGCAACAGCCGGGCCGGCGGCGAGGTCGACCCGGACGCGCGCCCGGCCGGCGGCGAGCTGGAGCACCTGGCCGTGGCCCGACCGGGGCGCCGCGCACCTACCGGGTCTTCCGGGTGCTGTCACTGCGGACCTCCCCGGGGCGAACCCACCGGCCGCCGGACTTCTCCCTGGCCGAGTCTGGCGCACCCGCTCCGCCGGGCTGCGACGTATCCGGCACGCGGAGTCGGTGTTGCTGTGCCTCGGCGCCGACGTGCTCGCCCCACCGGAGCTGCGCGTACGCCTGGCCGCCGTGGCCCGCGCACTGGCCGCCCGCTACGCCAACCCGTGATCAACTCAACGTGGTGCATCTTTGATCATGACTTTGGCCTGAACCAGGTTGAGCTCGACGCGGTCAGGCGCCCGACCGCGCAGCTCGAGGATGTCGCGGACCTGTTGGGTGGTCTGGAACAGCCCGATCCCCACATCGTCCGAGACCAGGCGCAGGGTGTCCCAGCCGTACCTGGCGAGCAGCGAGTCACGGCGCCGGTCCAGCTCGGCACGGCGCCGGTCGAAGTGGTGCGCGCCGTCGTACTCGACGGCCAACCGGGCGGCGGGGTAGGCCAGGTCGACCCGGGCCAGC
>DASYLM010000555.1:0-8537 GCA_036009565.1 Pseudonocardia sp.
GCGTCAGTGCTGCCGGCGTCCGCGTCAGTGCTGCCGGCGTCCGCGTCGGTGCTGGCCGGCGTTTTTTTCATGGTCAACACAACGTCAGTCTTGTTTCTGGCCGGGAAAATCGGACTCAGGTTACGTTGATCATGAAACACACTTCACTGAGTCGCTGTCTGGCCGTCGTGGACCGCCCGCCCGGACCGGCCGCTGACGTAGCGGGCACCGGCGGGGCCCGGGCGCGTGACCCGGGCCCCCGCCGGCGGTCTCACCAGACGAGCGTGCCGCCCGTCTGGTACTCGGTGACCCGGCTCTCGATGAAGCTCTTCTCCTTGCTCAGGTCCATCGTCTCGGCCATCCAGCCGAACGGGTTTTCGACATCGGACACGGCCCCGAACAGCGGCGCGAGCCCGAGCTGGCGCACCGCCGGTCGGCGATGAACCGCACGTACTGCTCGCAGGAGTCCGCGGACAGCCCGAGCACGCCCCTGGGCAGCGTGTCCCGGCCGTAGGCGACCTCCAGCTCACCGCGCCGTCGAAGTACCTCAGGTCGCTGACCGATCGACCGGTCGCCCCCGTGCACTGCGGCCCTCCCACGAAGCCACGGACCCGGGTGCGCCGGCGGCGCACCCATCGATGGCAGGTCTTCGGACTCACGGGCTCGGCGTGCCTCAGTGCGCACACGCCACCTACCGGCCGTCGCTTCCCAGGTGCGCGCGCACCCAGTGCTCCATGACGACTGTCGTTCCCGTTCACCGCTGCGGGGCGGTCCCGGACTTGCACCGGGTTCCCTGTTGCCACGCGGCCCACCCAGGTGCGCGGACCACGAACCACCGACGACGCAGGCCCTGCATGTTGGGCCTGTTTCACTTCCGGACCACTACATGCAGGGCGTGTCGCGGTCCGTGGTCATGACTGCACACCGTCCGGTATCTGTGATCAACACAATCACCAGTTGGCAAGTGGGGCCACACACACGAATGAGTCAGCCTCCCCCGATTTGGTCATTCAGCCCCGTTTGAGAGGTCGGTAGCTCACCATGTGTAGATCCATCGCCCCACTACGGGGTAACCGTTGGCGAATCGGAGGTGAGCCGTGTCGGGGATAGTCGCTGGCGCGCTCGCCGTGATCGTCATTGTGCTGCCGGGGCCGCCCGGCGGGGGTGACGGCCAGCAGCCGCCCATCCCACCCGCCTCGTCCCCACAGGTCGCGTACCCGCCCGCCTCGTCCCCACAGGCCTCGTCCCCACAGGCCCTGTCCCCACAGGCCGCGTACCCGCCTGCCTCGTCGCCCTGGTTCTCCCCGTCGACCACCCCCTCCCCACCCATCGCGGGCTCCCCGCTGCCGGATCTCGGTCAGGCTGTCGGCGGCGTGACGAACGGTGTCGAGAACGGCGTCAACGGGGTGGCCAGCGCGGTGGACCTCTCCGGCTGGAAGCTGACCCTGCCGAAGGCGTCGGCGAAGGGCACCGCGGCCAGCATCAACCCGGCCGACAGCGCCCCGCCGTACCTGACCCGCGACGGCAACGGCTGCCTCAAGTTCTGGGCACCGGTCAACGGCGCGACCACCCCGAACTCCCAGCACCCGCGCACCGAGCTGGTCAGCCTGCACAACTTCAAGGCCGGCGCCGGCCAGCACACGCTGCGCGCGTCGGTCTCGGTGGCGCAGGCACCGAGCGGCAACCAGGACATCATCATCGGCCAGATCCACGGCGCCGACGACATCAGCTCGGTGCCCTTCGTGATGCTGCACTACGACGCCGGCGCGATCAGGGTCGTCATGAAGCAGGCCCGGAGCGGACCCACCTCCGACAAGTACCCGCTGATCACCGGCGTACCGCTCGGCGCCCGGTTCGACTACACGATCAGCGACCCCGGGAACGGCAGGCTCATCTTCACCGCGACCTACGGCTCCAACAGCCGCCAGGCCAGCGCCGCGATCCCGGCACCGTTCAAGGGCGCCACCGTCCGCTTCCAGGCCGGGGCCTACCAGCAGGGCGAGGGCGGCAACGGCAGCGCCGCCGACGGCGCCCGGCTGACCTTCTTCACCCTCGACGAGGGGGCCGGCGCGGGGTCGTCCGCACCCTGAGCCTCAGGCTTCGGTCACCACGATGCTGGTCCGCCCGGCACGGGGTGCGGCGCGCGCTCGAGGTGCTGATCGCGCAGACCGCGCCCGAGCGGCGCAGCGACGAGCACGTCGAGCAACTCCGCGACGCGTTGCGGCAGTGCCGGGAGTACGCCGCCGCGGCGATGTCGCCGCGTTCGTCGGGCCCCGAGGCTGGCGCCCGATCCCGGCTGACGACTCCCCCCGGGACCCCCTCGACGAGGTCACCCCGACCCGGTCCGACTCCGCAATTCATCTGATGACCTGCTGACTGTGCGACGGGGACCGGCGGCCCGCTACCCCATCGGCCGGTAGTGCAGCCGGTCGTCGCCGAGCCGGAAGACGTCCCGGGACCTGGTCGGCTTGGGCACGCCGGCCTTGCGCAGCGAGCTCCACAGTGGACGGCACCAGGCCGTGACCGGAATGGTCGGCACCACCTGCACGTAGCTCGGGCGGTGCGCCGGCAGCAGTGCGTCGCAGGCCCGGTCCAGCTCGGCGGCGGTCAGCTCGGTGCCGGGGCGCAGGGTGACGGCGGTGACCAGGACCTGCGAGTCGCCCTCGGGCACCCCGTACGCGACGGCGATGTCGACCGCCGGGATGGCCTCCATGGCGCGCCGTGCGGTAGCCGGTACCGCCATCCCGTGCGCCGTGCGGACCAGCGAGGTGACCTGGTCGACCAGCCACATCTCACCGTGCTCGTCGCGGCAAAACAGGTCGCCGGTGGACTGCCAGGCATCGTCCGGCTCGAAGACGCCACGCAGCGGGTTACCGGTCATCGAGTCGGCCGGGTCGACCCGCGCCAGCAGCAGGCCCACCTCGCCGAAGCCGCACTCGCGGACCAACCCGTCAGGGCCCAGTTCGAGGCCGCCGGCGTTCTGGTCGAACGCCGCGACCCGGACCTCGGGGGTGGCCGGCAGCGGCCGCCCCAGCGAGCCGATCGGGTTGCCGGTGACATTGGCCAGGACCGCCGCGCCCTCGGCGGAGGCGTAGAACTCCAGCACCCGCGCGGTGGGAAAGCGCTGGACCACCCGGCGCCACAGGTTGCTCGGCATGCCGGAGCCCAGGAACATCTTGATCGGGTGGTAGTGCTCGTTCGGGTTCGGCTCCGCGTTCGTGATCTGGCGCAGCGAGGTCCAGGTGTAGGAGACGTGGGTGGCCCCGTAGCGGCGCACCTCGGCCCAGAAGGTGTCCGCGTCGGTCGCGCTGGCCACCGCGAACCGGGCACCCCCGGCGATCGCGCCGCCGACGCTCATCAGCAGCGCCGACGAGTGGTAGTACGGCGCCACGCTGTAGACCGTGTCCCCGGGTCGCAGCGCGGCCGCCGTCGCGGTGCCCAGCGCCGACATCGCCCACCGCCGGTTGGTGATCCGCACCGCCCGGGTCGTCGCGCCCTCCCCCACGAACAGCACGAACGCGACGTCGCCGGCCCGCTGCGGGTTCGGCCGGTACCAGCCGGGCAGCTCGACGGTGTCCGGGTCGATCCGCTCCATGTCGATCACATCGGGGCGCATCTCGCGGTCGTTCGCCCCGCCGCCGAGCACGGCCCAGCGCGCCCCGTCCAGTTGCTCCACCGCGTCGGCGTGTTCCGGGTCGGAGATCACCCAGGTGATCCCGCCCAGCCGTGCCTCGCGGCGCAGGTCGCCGTCCGGGCGCAGCAACACCGCCGTCGCGCCGACCCGGCTCAACGCGGCGACCGTGGTGAACGCACTCGGCCTGGTGTCCATCAGCACGCCGACCCGGTCGCCGTGCCGGACCCCGGTACTGATCAGGCCCTTCACCACGCTGTCCACCCGGTGCTTGACCTCGCGCTGCCGGTAGCCGCGGTCGCCGAACAGGAACAACACGTCCTGCGGGGTCTTGCCGACCTGCTCGTCGAGCAGCAGCCCGAGCGAGATCCGGGTCGATGCGTCGAGGTGCCCGAGCCGGGACAGTTTCGGCAGCAGCGTCGGCGCCTCGGAGACGACCCCGGTGGCCGCGCGGGCCAGCCGCCGCGCGGCGCCCAGCGTGAACCGGGTGGCGTCCAGCCCGAACTCGACGGCCTGCCCGACGGCGGCCGCCGCCGCGCCCGGTCGCATCGCGGCCGACTCGACCAGCTCTGCCGGGCCGATGGTCGACGGCAGCTCACCGCGCCCGTCCCGCCAGTGCACCCAGTCGACCACCGCCGGCCAGGTGTCGCGGCTCGCCCGGGATCCCACCACCAGCCCGAAGTGCCCGACCGGGAGCGCCAGCTCGTAGACCTCCGCGCGGGGTGCTGCCCTGCGGATCGCCCGCACCCCGTCCGGGTGGCCGATCGCGTCGGTGGTGCCGACCACGGCCAACACCGGCACCTTGATGTCGGCGAGGGTCACCAGCCGGTCGTCGATCACAAAACCGCCCTCGAGCATCCGGTTGTGCGCGACGAACTGCTCCAGCAGCTCCGCGATCGCCGGGCCGGCGTAGGCGGTGAAGCCGTCGGACTCGAGGAAGCGACGTTGCCGCTCCCGGGGCAGCAGCGCGTCCCGGTCGTGCAGGGCCAGCAGGAACTGCACCCGGCCCTGCACGGTCTTCACCGGGCTGAGCAGGTTGAAGCCCAGCCGGACGGCCCAGCTGGGCAGCGCGACCTTGCGCAGCAGCCCGCTGTCCACCAGCCCGGTGGCCAGCCTGGCCAGCATCTCGGGCGAGAGCGGGATCGGCAGCGGCGCCGTGGTGTCGGCCGGTGAGCCGAAGGTGACCACCGAGTCCACGTGCTTGCCGCGCCGCAGCGCGGTGACCTGGTAGGCGAACATGCCGCCCTGGGAGTAGCCGGCGAGCACCACGTCCCGCCCGGTCGCCTCGGCCACCCGGTCGACGGCGTCGCTCACCGCGAGCACGTGATCGGTCAGCGTCCGGGCCAGACCGCCCGGCTCCCGGCTCGGGTCGCCGAAGTCGACCACCCACGGGTCGATGCCCTCGGCACGCAGCTTGGCCACCGCGGAGGTGCCGGGCGAGACGTCCCAGACCTCGGCGGTGAGCATCAGCGGCGGGATCAGCAGCACCGGCCGGCCGCCGACCGGCGGGTCGTCGTCGAAGTAGTGCCGCAGCCGGTAGTTGACCTGCTCGGCGACCACGGTGAACGGGGAGGCCAGCTCACCGGTCTCCAACCCGCCGAACCGCACCACCTCGGCCACGTTGCGCGCGGTCGCACCGACCTGGCGCAGATAGCGCAGTGCCGACCACGGCCCGGTTACCGGGCTCGCCCCGTTGGTGCGCGGCCCCGCCACCGGATCGTATGAGGTCACGGGGGGACGCTTGCTTTCGGTCGCCACGCGTGCACTCTCCTGCGTGCACCGATTTGCCGCAAGCGACCTGGCCGGGTGCGACCGCCCGATCCGCCGACGGGGTCTCAGTTGGCGATCCCGACGGCCTGCTTGATCGTCTCGGGCCGGTCGAGCACCCGCAGCATGAGGTGGGCGACGTCGGCCCGGGAGATGCGCACGCCGCCGGGCAGGTTCTGACCGGGCGCGGTGCGGTAGCTGCCGGTGAGCGCCTTGTCGGTCAGTCGGGGCGGGCGCACCGCGGTCCAGTCCAGCTCGCTGTCCCTGAGCACGTCCTCCATCCGCGCGAGGTCGGCGTAGTGCCCGCGCAGCGCGGCCTTGACCAGCGGACCGAGCAGGTACCGCATGGCGAAGCCGTCACCGGGGTCGTGCTTGGGCGGGTGCGGGCGGCCGGGGGACGCCACGGTGCCGATCGGCGCGGCGCTGACCACGACGATCCGCCGCACACCCGTCGCCCGCATCGCCTCCGTGACGGCCCTGGTGCCCCGTTCCGCCACCCCGGTGTCGGTGGTGGAGCGCGCACCGAGGCCGGAGAGCACGGCATCGGCGCCGGCCACGGCGGTCTCCAACGCCGCCGAACCGGAGACCGCCAGGTCGGCGGTGACCACCCGGGCCGGCGTGCTCAGCCTGCTCGGGTTGCGCACCACAGCGGTGACCTCGTGGCCGGCCGCGAGGGCCTGTTCGAGCAGGTGCCGCCCGATGCCGCCGGTGGCGGCGACGATGGTGAGCTTCATGCTTCGCTCCTGGGAGTTGGGTTTGTCCGGAGTCGGCTGAGTCAGTCACGGAACGCGGCGGCGTGCTCCGCCGCCCAGCCGGCGAAGGTGCGTGCGGGCCGGCCGAGCAGCCGCGCCACTGCGGTCGACGACGGTCCGGGCCGGGTGACGTGGTCGGCCAGGTAGCCGAGCAACCGGTCCGGCACGTCCGGCGGGACACCCTGGGCGAGCATCGCCCGCCGCAGCTGCTGGGGCTCGGTCTCCACCCAGTCGACGTCGACGCCGACCGCGTCGCCGATGAGCCGGACCTTCGCGCGCTGGGTGAGCGAGTCCGGACCGGTGAGCTCGTAGCAGCACCCGCCGTGGCCGGGCTCCAGCAGCGCGCGGACCCCGACCTCGGCAACATCGCGCTCGTGGACCGTCGAGGTCGCGGCGGCCCCGTAGGCACCCCGCACCCGCCCGGTCGAGCGGACCTGGGGCGCCCAGGCCAGCGCGTTCGCCGCGAAGTCGGCACACCGCAGGAAGGTCCACGCCAGTCCGGAAGCGCGCGCCGCATCCTCCACCGCCCGGAAGCCGTCGGCGAAGCGCCGGTAACCGCCGCCGTGCTCCACAGTCAGCGCGGACAGTACGACCACCTGGGTGACGCCGCGCTCGGCGGCCAGCGCGAGCAGCTCGGCGGTACCCTCCCCCACCGCGCGCGGACTCAGCAGGATCGCCCGCACCCCGGCCAGCGCGGGGGCCAACGTGCGCGGCCGGGACGGGTCACCGGCGATCACCTCGGCGTCGGTGGGCAGCGCCGCGGCGGCCGGGTCACGGCTGACCGCCAGCACCTTGTGCCCCCGCGCCAGCAGCAGCTCGACGGCCGCGCTGCCGACGGTGCCGGTCGCGCCGGTAATCAAGATCATGATCGACCTTTCGTCGTACCGCCGCCCGATCCGGGTACCTTGTTCTACGCAAGTCATCCAATACGGAGAACATATCATATGAGTTCCATATCTTCTGCCGACGCGGACGACCCTCGGCACCGGCGGCGGCTGACCACGTCGGTGAAGGACTCGGTGCGCGCACTGAGCCTCCAGCTGACCCTGCTCAACCATCAGGTCAGCACGCATCTGGAGCTCAAGACCGTGGACCTCGACTGCCTCGACCTGATCGGCCGGTTCGGGCCGCTCAGCCCGACCGCCCTGGCCCGGCTGGCCCGACAGCACCCGGCCACCGTGACCGGGGTGCTCGACCGGCTCGAGCGCGGCGGCTGGGCGGTCCGGGAACGCGACACCACCGACCGCCGCGCGGTGCTCGTGAGGGCGCTGCCCGGCCGCGCCGCCGAGGTGTTCGGGCTCTACTCCGGGATGGCCACCTCGATGGACCAGATCTGCGCCGGGTACACCGGTGAGCAGCTCGAGCTGCTCGCCGGCTTCCTGCGGGACGTCACCGAGGCCGGCCGGACCGCGGCCGACCAGCTGGCCGAGAGCTAGCGCCGGCACTAGCGCCCCGGACCGGCAACCGCGAGGCGGAGACCCAGCTCGACCAGCGCCAGCCGATCCGGGTACCGGACACCCCCGACAGAACCGGTCGGCGACCGCCGGAGGGCCAGCGGATCGGCGTGCCGCGAGTGTGAGCACCGTCACCCAATCGAGTGATCGGGAACTCGAGGGAACGTCCAGCTGACTGGACAGGCGACCGGGGCCGGCGACGAGGGAGACCCGCGTGATCTCATCAGTACCGCTGAGTGTGGCGCTGACCGTCCTGTTCGCCCTCTCCGGTGGCTATTCGCTGTTGCGCTGGGCTTCGCTGCGCGCCGGCGTCGCCGGTCACCACGGCGACCAGGTGGCCGAGTTGTCCCACCTGCTGATGAGCCTCGGGATGATCGCGATGGTGTGGGCCTACGGCGGCGGCACCGGCGACGCGGTGCAGCTCATCGCCTACCTCGCACTGAGCGGCTACTTCCTCACCCGACTCGTGCGCGGCCGCACGACCGGGCGCCCGGGCTGCCCGGCGCCCGGCTTCCATCTGCTGATGTCGGGCTCGATGGTCTGGATGGTCGCGGCGATGCCGTTGCTGATGGCCGGTTCGGTGGCGGGTCCGAGCGGCGGCATGCAGATGGACGGCATGACGATGGGTGGCATGACGATGGGTGGCGCGGACACCGGCCTCGACGCCCGGCCGGTCACCGCCACCCCGGGCTGGGCGCTCGCACTGACCTGGGTCTTCATCGCCGGCCTGGTCCTGGGGGCCGGCTTCTGGTTGCGCCGGGCCCTGCCGGCGCTGTCGACCACGACGGCTGCCACGTCACCGCCCGCCACGTCGGCCGCCCCGACCATCGCGGCCACCTCGACCGCGGTCGCGTCAACTGTCGTCACGTCAACAACGGTCGCGTCAACAACCGTCGCGTCACACACGGCCCCGGCCAACTCCCTGCTCGCGGCGCTGACCCCGCGCGCCGACGC
>DASYLM010000556.1:0-6929 GCA_036009565.1 Pseudonocardia sp.
TACGGTCCGTAATCTCCACTCGCCTCGACCTACCCGACCGGGTCACGGCCGAGGTCCCCCATCATCCCCCGCGACTGCTGAGACATGCGAGACGGGGTGGGCGGTCTCATATGGCTGATACCGCATCGGGAGACGGCTGAACAGGGCCGGCACCGCTGCCCGATCGCTCGCCGGAATCACCCGATCAGAGCATCGTCTGGGCCGATTCCCCGACTAGTCGAGGCCGCCGCGCTTGACCAGCTGCGCGGCGATGACATTGCGCTGGATCTCGTTGGTGCCCTCGCCCACGATCATCAGCGGGGCGTCCCGGAAGTAGCGCTCCACGTCGAACTCGGTGGAGTAGCCGTAGCCACCGTGGATGCGCACCGCGTTCAGCGCGATCTCCATCGCCACCTCGCTGGCGAACAGCTTGGCCATGCCGGCCTCCATGTCCACCCGCTCGCCGGCGTCGAACTTCTCGGCCGCGAGCAGGATCAGCTCGCGCGCGGCGGTCCACTTGGTGGCCATGTCGGCCAGGTAGTTGCCGATCGACTGGTGCTGCCAGATCGGCTTGCCGAACGACTCCCGTTCCTGGGCGTAGCGCAGGGCGTCGTCGAAGGCGGCCCGGCCGACCCCGAGCGCGCGGGAGGCCACCTGGATCCGGCCGGTCTCCAGTCCCTTCATCATGTGCGCGAAGCCGCGACCCTCGACGCCGCCGAGCACGCTGGAGGCCGGGGTGCGGTAGTCGTCGAAGGCCAGCTCGCAGCTCTCGACGCCCTTGTAACCGAGTTTGGGCAGGTCGCGGGACACGGTCAGGCCAGGGCCGTGCTCGACCAGCAGGATGGAGACGCCCCGGTGCTTGGGCGCCGCGGCCGGGTCGGTCTTGCACATCAGCGCGATGAGCTGGGAGCGGCGCGAGTTGGTGATCCAGGTCTTGGCGCCGTTGACCACGTACTCGTCGCCGTCGCGCCGCGCGTGGGTGGTCATCGCCTGCAGGTCGGAGCCACCGCCGGGCTCGGTGAGCGCCATGGTCGCCCGGATCTCCCCGGTGGCCATCTTCGGCAGGTAGTGGTCCTTCTGCTCCTGGGTGCCGAAGTTGAGCAGCAGCTTCGAGACGACGGTGTGCCCACCCATGGCGCCGGCCAGGCTCATCCAGCCCCGCGCGAGCTCGGTGGTGACCAGCGCGTAGCAGGGCATCGACACCGGCGCCTCGCCCCACGGCTCCGGGATGGCCAGCCCGAAGATGCCCATCTCCTTCATCTGCTCGATGAGCTTCTCGGGGTAGGTGTTGTTGTGCTCCAGCTCGCGGACCACCGGGCGGACCTCGCGGTCCACGAACTCCCGGACGGTCTCGACGATGGCGAGCTCGTCCTTGCTCAAGGTGGCCACGGCGGACGTCCCTTCAGATCTCCCATAGAATATATGAAATGCGAAGCGCAGCCGCACAGAGCGGGCGAACCTCACACAGACCGTGCGGAGTCTGTGCGGGGTGCGCCCGTCCTGTGCGGGCTGTGTGGCCGGGGCGGTTAGGCGACGTCCCGGTGCACCTGGTCGAGGCCGGCGGCGAAGGCGTCGAGCAGCTGGTCCAGGTGCTCCTCGGTGACGGTCAGCGGCGGCGAGACCCCGATCGAGGACACCATCGGGCGCAGCAGTACGCCACGCTCGCGGACCGCCGCGCCCACCCGGGCGGGCAGGCCGGGCGTCCTGGCCAGCCGCTCCGGGTCCAGCTCGACGCCGCCGAGCAGCCCGACACCGCCGCGCACCTCGTGCACCAGCGGGTGCCCTTCCAGCGTCCGCAGCCGGCTCAGCAGCCCAGCCTCCAGTGCCACGGCCCGCTCCAGCAGGCCGTCACGCTCCATCAGCGCGATGGTGGCCAGCCCGGCGGCACACGCGGCCGGGTGCCCGGCGTAGGTCGGCCCGTGCCGCAGTGCCAGCCCGGGCTCGTCCCAGAACGGCGCCGCCACCCTGCCGGACACCACCACTCCGCCGAGCGGCTGGTAACCGCTGGTCACAGCCTTGGCGAAGACCACCATGTCCGGCTGGACCCCGAACCGCTCGATCGCGAACCAGTTGCCGAGCCGGCCGAACCCGCAGATCACCGCGTCGGCGATGAACAGCACGCCGTGCCGCTGACAGATCTCGGCGACCGACTCCAGGTAGCCCGGCGGCGGCGGCAGCACCCCGCCGGCGCCCATCACCGGCTCCGCGAAGAACGCCGCGACGCGCTCCGGGCCGTAGTCCACGATCGTCTTCTCCAGCGCGCTCGGGTCGTCGTAGGCGACCTGGACAACGTCCGGCACGAACGGCCCGGCGATCCGGTTGGCCGGGATCCCGGCCAGCGCGGTGCCAATACCGTGGGTGCCGTGGTAGCCGTGCTCCCGGGAGATCAGCACGGTGCGTTCCGGCTCACCGCTGCCCTGGAAGTAGGCCCTGGCCAGCTTGCCGGCGGTGTCGATGGAGTCGCCGCCGCCGCTGGTGAAGAAGACCTTCGCGCCGTCCATCGGGGCGCGCCGGGCCAGCTCGTCGGCCAGTTGCAGGGCCGGCTCGTTCGCGAGGTCACCGAAGATCTGGTACGCGTCCAGCCGCTCCAGCTGCCGGGTGATCGCCTCGATGATCTCCGGTCGGCCGTGCCCGGCGTTGCAGTACCAGAGCGCCGCGGTGCCGTCGAGGTACTGCCGGCCGGTGTCGTCCCAGACCCAGACGTCCTTCGCCCTGGTCACGGTGAAGCGCTTCTGGCGGACGTCGTGCATTGCCGCGAACGGGTGCCACAGCGTGTCGGCGCCGGCGGGCCGGCCGCGCGCTGGCTCGCCGCCTTCCGACGGAGTGGTTCCGGACGATCCCAGGGCGGTGCTCAACGCCATCCTCCTCATACCCGACTACCAGGCCAAAAATCGAACGTAGCCGCCAGCGGCCGGAGTTGCCACCGGATCCGTGCGAGCCGGCTCAGCGCCGGGGCGGCGGAGCGGGGGGCGCGATGACCCGGGAACCGGCGGCGCGGCCGGACGGGGCGCGGGCGGACGGGGCGCGGCTGGGCGGCCCGAGGTTGGGCGAGCCGCGGGCGGACGGGGCGAGGTTGGGCGGGCCGAGGTTGGGCAGTGCCCGGCAGCTCAGCGAGCGGGTGGCCGCCTATCTCCGTGAGGCGATCATGGTCGGCGAGCTGCCCGCGTCCGAGTTCGTCCGGATGGAGCACGTCGCGGCCCGGCTCGGGGTCAGCGCGACCCCGGTGCGCGAGGCGTTGATGATCCTGCAGGGCGAGGGCGCGGTGCGCTGGGAGCCGCGGCGGGGGTTCCGGGTGGTGCCGCTGAGCCGCCGCGATGTGGACGACCTGTTCGCCGTGCAGGCGCACGTGGCCGGCGAACTCGCGGCGCGCGCGGCCGCCGCGCTGACGGCCGCGCAGGTGGCCCGGCTGCGCGCGGTGCAGCGCGAGCTGGTGGCGGCGGCCCAACGCGGCGAGCTGGAGCGGGTCGGCGAGCTCAACCACGAGGTGCACCGGACCATCAACCGCGCCGCCGACTCCCCGCGGCTGGCCGCCATGCTGAACCTGTTCGTGCACTACGTGCCGCGTACCTACTACGGGCAGGTGGCCGGCTGGACCGACGCCACCACGCACGAGCACGGCCCCGTCCTGGACGCGCTGGCCGACGCCGATCCGGGGCAGGCCAGGGAGGCGATGGCCGAGCACATCCGACACATCGGCCAGCTGCTCACCGCGCACCTGGAGGACACCGGCGTACTGCCAGGTCAGACTCCGTGAGTGGCGAGTCGAGCGGAGTTGGACTCTGGCCCGACCCGCCACTCACGGGTGAGAAGGGCTAGCCCGGCACCGGGCACGCGGTGGGCGGCCGCTCCCTGGTGGCTCCCGGCGGCCACACCACCGAGGTGGGCACGCCGAGCCTCGCGGCGGCGCCGACCACCTCGCTGGCGCCGCCGAGGCGCTTGGCCGGCCGGCCGTCCCAGATCGCGATCAGCGTCT
Source organism: Pseudonocardia sp. (assembly GCA_036009565.1). GTDB lineage: Bacteria > Actinomycetota > Actinomycetes > Mycobacteriales > Pseudonocardiaceae > Pseudonocardia. Next base: position 3,953 of record DASYLM010000556.1, read on the forward strand.
CCACGGTGCTGAGCATCGCGGTGCCGGCGGCCATGTAGGCCTGCCGGCAGGACTGCTCGAAGGTCATTACCCGGACCGTCGCGGCGGAGCCCAGCAGGCGGTCGAACTCGTCGCTGTTGTCCACCGGGACCTCGTGGGCGCGGTAGTCGGCCGACGGCAGGATCACCTCGAGGCGGCCGGAGAGATCGAGTACCAGCTGGGCGAACAGCTGGTCCGCGCCGGGCGCGAGCCCGCACACGCCGACCAACCGGGAGCCGGCCTTGGCGATCAGCAACCGGCGGACGGCGGCCTCGACGATGGGCAAGCTCAACGGGCTGATGTCACGGTGGCCGACGATGCCGATACGCGTCATCGCGCACCGCGGCGGGGGAGCTGGGGCATGCCGACCTTCTCTGGGAGAGCGTGAACCCGACGAGGTCACGACCTCGGCGGCCGCGCGCCAAACCTCATTCAAGCCGAACAACAGCTGCCCAGCCCGGGACGGAGTTAAACATGCCGGCGACCAACGGTTGTCGGCGGTCGCCCAGAGGTGGCGTCCCGGCCCGATCGAGTGACAGTGGTTGGACGGCGCGGGCCGGCGGTCGGTACCCGGTTCCGCGGCCACCTGAAGCGCAACGGGCGCGGGCCGCTTACTAAGGGTTGAAAGCCACGCCGGCCTGGCAGATGACGTTGGCGTAGACGGTGTCCTCGCCGGTGCGGACCGCGAACTTGGCGTCGCGGGCCAGCGCCTTGAAAGCGCCGTGGTCGATCGGCATCGGTTGCAGTCCCAGCTCGAGCAGCACGGCGTGCACCTCGGCGTTGAGCTCCAGCACCGGCGTGGAGACCCAGCTCTGCTCGACCACGACCTCGGCCAGCACCGTCCGGGCCACGTCGATGAACGAGGGTTGGCCGTACCGGTAGCCGAGGTCGATGCAGGGCGTCCCGGGCGCGAGCGGCAGCCCGGCGTCACCGATCACGAAGGTGTCGGTGTGCCGGAGCCCGGCGATCAGTCCGGCCAGTTCGCTGTGGATGATGCCGGTGCGCTTCATGATCGGCTCGCTCTCGTTCAGGAGACCAGGACTTCGCGGAGGGTGTCGAGGTCGGCGTAGGACTCCTGGGCACCGGCCGCGCGAACCGCCAGCGAGCCGGCGGCGGCGCCCCAGCGGGCGGCGTCCAGCAGCGAGTCGCCGGCGGCCAACCGGGCTGCGAGCACGCCGGCGAACGCGTCGCCGGCCCCGGTGGTGTCCACCACGGTGGCCGGCGGTGACGGGATCGAGGTGGTGATGCCGTCGGTGTCGGTGACGATCGCGCCGGCGCCGCCCAGTGTGGTGACCACCGCACCGGCGCCCCGCTCGCGCAGCGCCAGGTGTGCCCGCCGCACCGCCGCCGGATCGGCGTTGTCCGTGCTGTCGGAGCCGCTGTCGGTGCCGCTGTCGGAGCTGCCGTTGGAGTTGCCGACGGGCCCACTGTGGGCGGTGGTCTGGCGGGCCACCACGGCCTGCTCGTGCTCGTTCACGATGAGCACGTCGCACAGCTCGATCAGCTCGTCGGGCAGTTCGGCGGCCGGCGCGGCGTTGAGCAGGAACTGGCCCTCGCAGTTGGCCGCCGCCCGCTGTACGACGTCCAGCGGGATCTCGAGCTGGGTCAGCACCACGGCCGCCGTGGCCCCGGCGCCGTCCAGCGGGTCGCCATCGGCGGCCCACACGTGGTTCGCGCCGGAGATCACGATGATCGTGTTGTCGCCGGCCGCCACGGTGATCCAGGCGGTGCCCGTCTCGCTGTCGTCGACCGGGGCCACCGCGCCGACGTCCACGCCGCGCTCGGCCAGTCCGTCACGGGCCCGGGTGCCCTCCGCGTCGGCGCCGACGCGGGCGATCATCGCCGTGCGCGCGCCGCCCATCGCCGCCGCGACCGCCTGGTTCGATCCCTTGCCGCCCAGCGTGACGTGCGCGGTGTTGCCCATGATCGTCTCGCCCGGTGCGGGGAACGCGTCCGCGACGACCACGTGATCGATGTTCACCGAGCCGATCACGACGACCTCGGGCGGACCGGAGTCAAACATGGACGTCCCCTTCGATGGCACTGCTGACCGGGTCGCGGTCGCCGGCAGGTGGCTGGCTGGGCGGGCGCGCACGAGCGATCGAACCAGGGGGCGTCGTCGAAGGCGATCACCGACATGTCGAGCGGCACCCGCGAGCCGCACCCCGGGTCGGTGAACAACGGGAAGCCCACCCGTCACCCCCCAGCCGGTGATCGACCGCTCGAACGTCTAGTAGAAACGGTCGCACGTCACCCATTGGAGTGAAAAGCGTCCATTCGGGTGCACCGCTTCCCCCGAGACGGCCGCAGACACCCCCAGGTACCCACGGCCGATTGGGCTAAGCGGACTCGTTCGTGGCCACGAGCCGACGGCAGTCGGGTGGGAGTCGGGGTGGTAGTCGGGTGGGAGTCGGGGTGGCGCCGACGGTCCCGGCGGGGCGCCGCCGGCGGTTGCTCTCGAGCGGGTGTGGCGGGAGTTCACCACTCGGGGCGGTGCGTCGAGCGTGGCGGATCGGGCGGTGCGACCGGGTCGGCGCCTTTTCCTGTGTGCGGCCTGTTCGACTCCTTTGTATTGCGCGGTGCTACGAGTTCTCATTCTGAGTCGTTACTGAGAGGATTTCCCGCATAGCGTGACCACAGTCTTTGCATAGGGTGTTGCGCAGTGTTAAAAAGGGCGCCGCCGGCATCGCCGTTCACCCCGACGGGCGTCGGCTGGTTCGTCTTGTCCTCTTGTCCTCCCCGAAAGGATTATGTTGACGATGCGTCTAACCCACACTGCGGGCCGCGCCGCGCTGCCGCTGGTGGCAGCCACCTTCGCGGTCGGACTACTGAGTGCACCCGCCTGGGCCAGCACGCCGACGAGCCCGGCGGCGCCGCCGCCATGGGTGCGCGCGGCCGACTGCCGCCACTCCGGTGGTCACCTGGTCCAGGACCGCAGGGACCGCCATCGCTGGATTTG
>DASYLM010000557.1:0-4394 GCA_036009565.1 Pseudonocardia sp.
GTGTGCTGGCAGCCCCCGACTCGCGCGGAGGAATCCCCACTCGCGCGGACGGAATCCCCGACTCGCGCGGCGGAATCCCCGACTCGCGGGTGGGGTGGGGGTGGGGCACGATTTCCCGGTGTGCGGACGCGCGGCGGCAACTGGCTTGACCTGGAGCCCCGTTCAGGTTGCAGTGTGGGGGACATGAGTACGCAGGACGCCGCCCCGGAGACCACGCCGCCGGAGCCCACCTATGTCCGCACGTCCACCCGCGGCGAGCTTTTCGGCCCGGGGCGGCGTTCGATCACGGTCGGCGTGTTGCTGCTGATCAGCATGGTGGCGTTCGAGGCAATGGGCGTCGGCACCGCGATGCCGGCGTTGGTCGCGAGCCTCGGTGCCCTGTCGCTGTACGCCTGGCCGTTTGTGGCGTTCATGGCCGCCGGCGTGTTCGGCACCGTGCTCGGCGGACGCTGGTGCGACCTGGCGGGCCCGAGGTTGCCCCTGATCGTGGCGCCGGTGCTGTTCTCCGCCGGCCTGCTCACCGCGGCGAGCGCGGCCGGCATGCCGCAGCTCCTGGTCGGCCGGACGCTGCAGGGCCTTGGCGCGGGCAGTGTGACGGTGGCGATCTATGTACTGGTCGCACAGGTGTACCCGGAACGGGTCCGGCCGGCGATGTTCGGCCTGATGTCCTCGGCGTGGGTGCTGCCGTCGCTGATCGGGCCGCCGATCTCAGGCCTGGTCACCGAGCGGCTGTCCTGGCGGTGGGTGTTCTTCGGCCTGGTGCCGGTCGCCGTGCTGGCGTTGGTGCTGGTGGTGCCGGCGGTCCGCCGGCTGGGCGCACCGGACCCCGACCGGGTGGCCGCGCCGAAGCGCCGGGGTCTGCTCCCCGCCGCGTTCGCGGCCGCGGGCGGGGTTTCCGCGTTGACCTGGGCCGGCCAGAAACCGGATGTCACCGCCGCGATCGTGCTGGTCGTCGCGCTGCTGGTGCTGGTCCCGGCGACGCGTCGGCTGCTGCCGACCGGGGTGTTCCGGGCCCGCCGGGGCATCTCCACCGTGGTGGTCTGTCGAGGGCTGTGCGCGGCGCTGTTCTTCACCACGGGTTCCTACCTGCCGCTGATCCTGACCAGCACGCACCACTGGTCGCTGGCCGCCGCCGGTACCCCGCTGGTGGTCGGCGCACTGGGCTGGTCTTCGGCGTCCTGGTGGCAGGGTCGGCACCCCGACCTGCCCCGCCCCCGGCTGCTACGCATCGGGTTCTGCCTGCTCACCGGCGGCGCACTGGCACTGCTGCTCGTCGCACCGAGCTGGGGCGTGGGGTGGCTGGCGCTGCCGGTGTGGGCTTTCGCCGGTGTCGGGATGGGGCTGTCCTTCCCGTCGATCGCGTTCCTGCTGCTGCGCCAGTCCGCACCCGGTGAGGTCGGGTTCCACACCTCGGCGGCGCAGATGGCCGACCAGCTCAGCACCGCCACCATGATCGGCGCGGGTGGTGCGCTGCTGGCGCTGCTGGGTACGCCGGCGACAGCGATGCCGGTGCTGCTCGCGGTACTTGCCGCGCTCGGCGTGCTGGGCGTGGTGCTTGCTCCCCGGACCGCGGCGCCGAACTGACCGCGAGCCCGAACTGACCGCGGCGCCGCACTGACCGCGGCGCCGAACCGCGGCGCCGGACTGACCGAGGCGCCGGGCCAAGGGCTCAGCCGGCGGCGAAGGCCTCGATCCAGGAGCCCGGGTGGGTCGCCGAGTCCTGGCGCGACACGGTCAGCCCGGCCGGCCACGGCACGGTGAGCGCGGTGGTCTCGCCGGGCGGGATGGTGACCAACTGGATCGGCACCCAGTTCCGCGAGCCGAGGCTGCCGAACGAGCCGTCCTGGTCCGACAGCACCACCAACCGCGCCGACGCGCTGGCGCCCGGTTGCAGCCGCACATCCTTGATGCCGGTCTGCTGCCGGAACAGCGTGTACACCGGACCATTGGGGTCGGCGGGGCCGTGCAGGTCGGCGCCGGGCACCCCGCGCAGCAGGCACGCCCCGCGAGACGTGTTGGTGTAGATCAGCGGCAGGTAGCCCTGGGCGGGGTCCGTGCCGACGCGCGGGCCGAGCCGCGCGGACAGCTGCGAGGTGTGACAGCGCGGGACAACATGCGCGGTCGCGTCCGCTCCGTCGCCGGCCGCGACGGACCCGGGTCCGGCAGAACCAGCAGCGGTAGACGCAGCGGCGGCGGACGAGCCGGCGGACGAGCTGGGCGGCGCAGCGGCCGACGAGGACGGCGGCGCCACCGTCGGCGCGGGTCCGCCACACCCGGCGAGGACGACGGTGACCAGCAACGACATCCCGATGAGCGGGCGCATAGATCCTCCCGACGAGTCGCCGCGCACGGTACTGGATCAAGTACCGCGCGCGGCGGCCAACACGTCGGGGACGGGCTACTCCACGCCTTCCGGTGACGCGCCGGTGATCGACACGCCGTCCGCGACGATCTTCTCGATATCGGCCAGGTCCGCCTCGGTGAGGTCGACGTCCGCGGCGGCCAGGCTGTTCTCGATGTTCCGCGCGCTGCGGGCCCCGACGATGGCTACGTGCACCCCCGGCTGGGCGAGCACCCAGGCGGTGGCGAGCTGTCCGATGGACAGCCCGCGCGTGCCAGCCAGCTCGGCCAGCTTGTCGACCACGGCGAGGTTGCGGCGCAGCGTGTCGCCCCGGAAGGCGGTCGACTTCGAGCGCCAGTCGTCGCTGTCGAAGGTGCTGTCCGGGGTGAGCTGGCCGGTCAGCAGGCCGCTGCCCAGTGGGCTGTAGGCGAGCACGCCCACGTTGTGCTCCCTCGCGTAGGGCAGCACGTCGTTCTCGATGTCGCGACGGAACAGGTGGTAGGGCGGCTGCACGGTCTCGACCGGGCGGGTCTTGTCGAAGGTGGCCATCTGCTCGTCGGTGTAGTTGGACACGCCGACGTGGCGGACCTTGCCCTCGTCGACGAGCTCCTGCAGCGCCGTGGCGGTCTCCTCGGCCGGCGTGTCCGAGTCCGGCCAGTGCACCTGGTAGAGGTCGATGTAGTCGACGTTCAGCGCGCGCAGGCTGGCCTCGACACCGCTGCGCAGCCAGTCCCGGCGGGCGTCACGCGGCCGGTCGGAACCCGGGTTGATGCCGCCCTTGGTGGCGATCACCAGCTGGTCCCGGCTGCTGTCCAGCTCGCTGCGCAGTGCCTTGCCGAGGACCTCCTCGGACCGGCCGAAGCCGTACGCCTGCGCCGTGTCGAAGAGGTTGACGCCGAGCTCGCGGGCGTGCCGGATGGCTGCGATCGCCGCGTCCTCGTCGAACGAGCCCCAGTCCCCACCGAGCTGCCAGGTACCGAACGCGACCCGGGACACGTCCAGACCGCTCTTGCCCAGCACAATCTTCCGCATCCGGCCATCCCATCCTTCGTCAGTAGGCGCTTCCGCGAACCTGTCATGTCAGGTTAACCTCTGCTGCCCCCGACCTCTCTCAGTCAGTCAGTGAGCGCCTGGTCAGCGGTTCTTGGCCGCGTTGGTGCCGAGCCAGACCGTGTAGCCGAGCAGTCCGGCGAGGCCGGCGGTGCGCAGGGTCCGCCTGCTGTTGCGCAACGCCAGCCCGAGCGCCAACTCGGTGGCGCCGTTGCGGTAGATCCAGGACCGGGTGTCGTCGGGGAACACCGGGGCGGTGATCGGCTCGTACAGGCCGGGCGCGACGAAGTGGCTGGCGCCGACGCCGGCGAGCAGGGTTCCGGCGGTGCGTAGTGACAGCAGTGCCATGGTGGGGTCGACTCCTTGGCGGGGCGAGCCCCGCGTCATTGTGACAAGCGTCATTGCGACAATTTCGCCGAAGTGTGGCACATAGTGTCCCGGTCGGACAGTGCCGCCGGGGCGTGCCCGAGCCTAGGACTCGGCCTGACGGAATCCCCGACTCGCCCTGACGGAATCCCCGACTCGCGGGAGGGTGTGTACGGGGTTCCGGGGTCAGCGGCCGTCCAGGAGGGGTTGCCGGGGGTCCCAGGTGGTGCCGTCGGCGGCGTCCTTGCGGCGGCGGGCGATGCCGGACAGCGTTTCGAGGACCACGCGGTTGGCCAGGAACGAGGTGATGTCGGCGTGGTCGTAGGGCGGTGACACCTCCACCACGTCCACCCCGACGACGGGCAGCTCGTAGGCGATGCGCCGGACCGAGTCGAGCAGCTCGCGGGCGGTGAGGCCGCCGGGCTCGGGGGTGCCGGTACCAGGGGCGTGCCCCGGATCGCAGACGTCGATGTCGACGGAGAGGAACACCCCGTCGCAGTCGTCGGTGGCGATGCCGAACGCCTCGGTGAGGCACTCGGGCAGGCCGCGGGCGACGATCTCGGTCATCTCGTAGGAGCGCATCCGCTGCTCGGCCATCCAGGCGAGGGTCGCCGGTTCGGGCCAGTAGCCGCGCAGG
>DASYLM010000558.1:0-10691 GCA_036009565.1 Pseudonocardia sp.
CACGGTCCGGGGCTCACCGCCGACGACGACGAGCGGGTCTTCGAACGGTTCTTCAGGGCCGACCCGGCGCGCGGCCGGCAGCCGCACCGACCCGCCGACGAGCACCTGGGCAACGGCATCGGCGCCGGGCTGGGTCTGTCGATCGTCGCGGCGATCGTGACCGCCCACCGCGGCCAGGTCGACCACCGTCCGACCCCGGGCGGCGGCGCCACGTTCAGCGTGACGATCCCGCCGGCGCCGCCTGAGGAGAAGCCGGCCTGACCCGCTTCGCGCCGACCAGCACGGCGTACCGGTCGGTGGCCCGGAACGTGTCGAGCGTCCACACCGCCGGCACGCCGACCTCGGCGCTCAGGTGCAGCACCTGCCCGTCGCACATCCACACGCCGACGTGCGCGCCGTGGGCTTGTGGATGTGCGACGGGGGTCGCGTTGAACAGCAGCAGGTCCAGCGGTTCCGGCGCCCCGTCGACCCGGGTCGTGTGTGCCGTGTCCGCCCACAGCTCGCTCGACCGCAACGGGGGCGGCCGCCGGCCGAACAGCGCGAGGATCTCGTAGGCGTAGCGCTGGCAGTTCGCGCCCCGCTCCACCGGCGGCGGGTGATCGGCACCCGGCTGGGCGGACCCGAGGTAGGGCACCGTCCACAGCCAGTCCGGCCAGCCGCCCCGGGGTGTCGGCCACTCCGGCGGCGGTTGCGGTTCGGTGGCCCGCCACGACTCGATCTGCCCGGCCCCCGCGAGCACCGCGGCGAGGTCGGCATAGCTGTGCCACTCGGTGAGCGGACCGGTGCGGACCGGGCCGGCCCGCTCGATGCGCGGGGTGCGGTCCACGTCCTCGGTCAGCCGGGTCGGGGTCAGCGGCACGGCGCGGGCCTCGTCCCAGCGGGGGTCGTCCGGGTTCCAGTCCGGGGGCACCGACGGGGGGTAGTACCAGGCCGGCCCGTGGTCGCCGCCGCGGGTGTCGAGCTGCCACCCGCGGCCGGTCAGCTCACGGTGGATCACGTGCTGGGCCGGGCCCAGGTCGTCGAGCGTGTAGCGCGCGCCGGGCGGCAGCGGCGGTGGTGGCGGCAGCGGCGGCAGCCGGGTGCCGACACCGGGCGGCGGCACCCGGCGTTTCTTCTTCCGGCTGCGCGACACGGGGGACACAGCGGGTCACTCTAAGCGGCACCGCGGGCGGGCCCCCGGTGTGACCCCGGTGCCGGGACGGCCGACTCAGCGCACCGGTGCCGAGGCCAGGTACGCGGGCCAGCCGCCGTGGTGGGTGATGTCCACGCCCGCCTCGGCGGCCACGGAGTTGCAGTGGAAACCGAGCACCGTGCCGCCGTCGTCCAGCTCGATCAGACCCAGGCTCATCGGTGCCGGCAGCCCGGCCAGGAACCTGCCCAGCGCGGCCGGCGACAGCGTCCAGCGCTCCCCGGGCAGCGCGGCGCCACCGGCCGCGACCCGCAGTACGCCCGGCTTCGGCGGCTCGGTGGGGAGCGCGACCATCCGGTACGCGGGCGCGGTCGCCACGGTGCCGGCGAAGCGCGCCCCGAGGCCGGTCAGCTCGCCGTTGAGCGGGTGGCCCCGCAGGTGCGCGCCGAAGACGGCCAGATCGATCCCGGTCGGCGGCAGCGGCACGTCGGCCTGCTCCCCGGTGAGCAGCGCCGCGATGTCGATGCCGATCTGGTCGTCGAAAGCCCTGGTGATCACGCTGACGCCGAACGGGCCGCCGTCGGCGGTACCCGCCGGTACGGCCACCGCGGCCATGTCCAGCAGGTTGACGAAGTTGGTGTAGACGCCCATCCGGGAGTTCACCGCGACCGGCTCGGCCCGGACCTCGGCGAGGGTGGGGTGCCCGGTCGTGGTGGGCAGCAGCAGCGCGTCGAAGCCGGCGAGGGCGGCGGCCGCGGTCGCCCGGTGCCGGTCCAGCAGCTCGAGGTCGGCGGCGAGGCGGTACGCGGGCAGCTGCTTCGCGGCCAGGATGATGCCGGCGACGGTCGGGTCGATTCCGTCGTCGACCCTGTCTCTGCCGACTCTGCTGTCGATGAACTCGCCGACCGCCGCGTAGCGCTCGGCGACCAGCGCGCCCTCGTAGAGCAGCGTGGCGGCGGTGAGGAACGGCCGGATGTCGATCGCCTCGACGACCGCGCCGCCGGCCCGGAGCCGCTCGGCCGCCGCGTGGAACGCCGCGCTCGCCCCGGTGGACAGCGGGGCCAGCCCCGCGGCGTCCGGCACGGCCACCCTCGGGTGGGCGCCGGCGGCGAGGCGCACCGAGTCCGGCCAGGTCCGGCTCCTCGGGTCGAGCGGGTCCGGGCCGGTCAGCACCGCGATCCCCCGCTGGGCGAGAGTGAGGGTGGCGGCGAAGACGGTGACGCAGTCGTAGGGCCGGGCGGCGGGAACCACCCCGGTGTTGGGCACCAGGCCGAGCGTGGGCTTGAGACCGACCAGGCCGTGCAGCGCGGCGGGCACCCGCCCGGAGCCCGCGGTGTCGGTGCCCAGTGCCAGGTCGGCGATACCGAGCGCCACCGCGACCGCCGAACCTGAGCTGGACCCACCCGAGATCCGCTCCGGCAGGTGCGCGTGCCGCACCGCGCCGTAGGGACTGCGGGTGCCGACCAGCCCGGTCGCGAACTGGTCCAGGTTGGTCTTGCCGAGCACCAGCGCGCCCGCGTCGGTGAGCCGGCGCACCGCGGTGGCGCTGTCGCTCGGGGTGTAGGCGTAGGACGGGCAGGCCGCCGTGGTGGGCAGGCCGGCCACGTCGATGTTGTCCTTCACCGCGACGACCAGCCCGGCCAGCGGCAGCTGCTCACCGCCGGCGAGGCGGTCCTCGATCTCCTTGGCCGCCACGAGCAGGTCGTGCTCGTGGCACAGGGTGATCCAGACCTCGGGCCGGTCGGCCTCGGCGATGCGCCGGTAGGCCGCCCGGACGCGGTCGGTGGGGCTGTGGCTCACGCTGGGAGTCCGTTCTGTCCGTGCCTGTGTTCGGATGCCGATGGATGATTGTGCGCCGGCCCGGCCGCCCAGCGCTCCCGCTCGGCGGCGAACGCGGCCCGGCGCCGGGTCTGCAGGACGTCGATCTCCGCGCGGTTGGCCGAGGCGAGCGCGGCGGCCTCGCGCACCGAGAACGTCGCCGGCGCCACCTCGAGGTCGGCCCGGCCGGCCTTGATGTCGGCCCGCGCGGCGGCCAGCTCCGCCACCGAGACCGGCCGGAACCGGAGCCGGTCGAACTGGCGCAGCAGCCAGGGCTGGGGATCGCGGCTCGGGCCGCCCGGCGGCCGCCAGACCGGCACGGTGCGGCCGACCAGCTGGTAGCCGCCCGGGCCCTCCATGCCGTAGACGCACAGGTAGATGCCGCCGATGCCGACCGCGTTCTGCGGCGTCCAGGTGCGCGCCGGGTTGTACTTGGTGGTGACCAGCCGGTGCCGGGGGTCGATCGGTACCGCGACGGGCGCACCGAGGTAGACATCGCCCAGCCCGATCACCAGGTAGGTCGCGGCGGCGACGACGTCGAACACCTCGGCGCGCTCCGGCAGGTCGTTGACCCGCCGGATGAACTCGACGTTGTCCGGGCACCACGGCGCGTCCGGGCGCACCGAGGTGGCGTAGCGGCGCATCGCCTCGTGCGCCTCCGGGTGGTCGAACGCGATGGGCAGGGTGACCTCGCGGACCTGCAGGGTCACCGTGGCCGGGTCGGCCAGGTCGCCGGCCAGCTCGGTCAGCAACCCGGCCAGCACCGGCAGCGGCAGTCGGCTGTCGTCCACCGCGACCAGCAGCGACCGCACGCCCTCGACGATCTCGGTCACCCCGGCCGGCGCGGCCGCCCGCAGCGCGTTGGCCAGCAGGTGCACCCACATGCGGACGGTGAGGTCCAGCTCCGCCGGGCCCGCCTCGACCAGCAGGTGCCGGTCCCCGGAGCGCCGGATGCGGAACTCGGGTGCGGACCCGGTGGCGGGCCGCCGCGCCAGGGCGGCCGGCCTGCTTCCCGGAGCAGGGGCCGGGGCTCCAGCGGCGGCAGTGGTCCGGGTCCCGGCGGCCGCACGCGGCCGGACCGCCCGACGGCCCAGCGCGGTCTCGAACGCCTCGGCCAGCGCTGCGCGCGGGTCGGACAACAGGGCCCGGCGCCGGGCGGCCAGCTCATCGGCCCGGTCCGGGCCGATCGGCTCCAGCCGCACCGCGTCGCCGGGGCGCAGCTGCCCGAGCTTCCAGCGGTCCGCGCCGACCACGACAGCCGGCACCACAAATCCGCCGAGGCTCGGGCCGTCCGGGCCGACGACCACCGGGGTGTCGCCGGACAGCATGATCCCGCCCACCGGGTAGGCGGAGTCGTGCAGGTTGGACGGGTGCAGCCCCGCTTCGCCGCCGTCGGTGCGCGCCCAGCCGGGCAGCGGCCCGACCAGTCGCACGCCGGTGCGGTCGGCCCGGTGGTCCACCCGCCAGTCGGCGGCGAAGAACTCGGCGACCCCCGCGTCGGTCAGGTAGTCCGGCGCGCCGTGCGGCCCGGCCAACACCCGCAGCGTCCAGTTCCCGGACAGCACCGGCAGCAGCGGCGCCACGTCCAGCGGCCCGGCCAGGTTCTCCGCGCGCCCGACGCCGAGCAGGTCGCCGTCGCGCAGGGCACGGCCGTCCAGCCCGCCGAACCCGCCCAACAGGAACGTGGCCCGGCTGCCCAGTGTCGCCGGCACGTCGAAGCCGCCGGCCACACTGAGGTAGCCGCGCATGCCGGGGCCACCGACCGGTCCGAGGTCCAGCACCGCGCCGGCCGGCACCACCCGCACCACACCGGGGCGGACCGGCCGGCCGTCGAGCGTGGCACCGCCCAGCGCACCGGTCAGGCACACCGTGGCCGTCCGGTCGAAGCGCAGCACCGGGCCGCGGACCACGCACTCCAGGCTCGCCGCGCTCGCCGGGTTGCCCACCGCCAGTGCGCCGAGCGCCGCGGCAAGGTCGTCGAACGCCCCGGACGGCGGCACGCCGACGTCCCAGTAGCCGGCCCGCCCGGTGACGTCCTGCAGCGTGGTCTGCGCCCCGGCCCGCAGCACGGTCACCGACCCGGTCGGGAACTCCACGTGCGTCGGAACGGGGTCGACCAGCAGGCTCACGGTTTCCACCACCCGAGCAGCCGCACCGGCGTGGGGTCCCATCCGTTGCACGGGTTGTTCAGCTGCGGGCAGTTGCTGATCAGCACGAGCACGTCGCGGGACGCGCGCAGCTGCACGTACTTACCCGGCGCGGAGAGCCCGTCGGCGAAGTGCAGCCCGCCGTCCGGGGCCACCGGCACGTTCATGAAGAAGTTGATGTTGTGCCCGAGCTCGCGCTGCCCGATGCCGGCGGCCGCGCCGTAGCGCAGGAAGGTCTGCCGGCAGGCGTGCTGGTGGCGGGTGTGCTCGCCGTAGCGGATCACGTTGGACTCCTGCGCGCAGGCACCGCCCACCGTGTCGTGCCGGCCGCAGGTGTCCGCGCTGATCACCGCCAGCTCGTCGAGCCGGGTGGACAGCAGCCGGGACCCGGTCGTGAGGTAGACGGCGCGCTGCTCGCGGACGGTGTCGAAGGCGGAGTACCGGTTGCGGATGTCGGTGGCGTCGTAGAGCAGCGTGTCCACGGCCTGGTTGCCGTGCAGGTCCACGATGCGCAGCTCGCCGCCGGCCGGGACGGTGATCAGTGCGCCGTCGCCGGCCGCCACGACCTCGTCGTACACCGCCGTGCCCGCGTCCAGTTCGGTGGTGCTCAGTGAGCTGCTCACAGCAGTGCCTTCCGGGTCTCGTCGAGCGCGCGGGCGCTCTCGTCACGGAACGTGCGCGACGGGTCGTCAGATGCCGGGGGCTCGGCGATCCCGACCTCGACCAGCACCGGGGCCGGCGCCCACGGCCCGGGGTTCATCGGGTGCGGTGCGGTGGCGGCGACCAGCAGCAGGTCCTGTTCGGTGCGCAGGGTGAAGGTGTCCCCCTCGTGGCAGTGCCCGGGGGAGTAGCTCAGGCCCGAGTCGTCCGCGACCGCGATCTTGGTGAACACGTTGACGCAGCCGTGCAGATCGACCTCGGAGAGCCCGTGCCTGGTCAGCTCGCTGACCAGGCCGGTGTGCGCGGCGCGGCGCCAGGCGTTGCGGTCGGCGCCGTAGCTGGACGGCCCGAACCGCTCCAGGTGGGTCTCGTGCCCGAAGCCGGTGAGCGCGTCGTGCCAGTCCAGTGAGGACCCGGTGACCGACGCGAGCGCCTGGCCCCGGTCGGACATGAGGACCATCGGCGGGCGGATGCAGGCACTCAGCTGCGCCTTGAGGGTGTCCGGGATGTTCAGCCGGTCCAGCCGGTCGGCGCTGACGAGCAGCAGCGACAGGTTCGCGTCGGCACCGCGCGCGGTGAACGTGACGGTGCGCGCGGCGCGGACCGTGGCCGACCAGGCGGCGCCGCCGGGGATCTCGTGTGCGTACCCCATCACGCCTCCTCAGCGGCCACGGCGGACCCACCCAGCCAGCGGCGGGGCTGCGGGGAACCGATGGTCGCGTGGTAGTCGCGGCGCTGGGCGGCGTAGGCGGCCAGCCCGAGCAGCGCGGTCACCCCGAGGGCGATCGGCCCGAGGAACCGCAGGTACCAGTGCCCGCCCTCCGGGTCGAACACCTCGGCGCGCGGCCAGCCCAGGTTGATCGCCATGCCGAGCCCGTAGAGCACCGCGACGGCGTTGACGAGCGTGCCCCAGCGGCCCATCGAGAACAGCGGGCGGCCGGTCTCGTCCAGCTCGCCGGTGGCCAGCCGGCCCCGCAGCCGTTGCACCAGCATCGGCACGGTGACCATCAGGTAGGCCAGGTACATCAGCATGATGCAGACGCTGGTCAGCGCGAGGAACAGCGCGGGGTTGCCGATGTTGACCGCGAGCAGCGCGGCCGCGAGCACACCGGCGACGATGGTCGGTACGACCGGGGTGCCGGTGCGGCCGGAGACCTTCGCGAGCTGGGCGGAGAACGGCAGGACCCGGTCCCGGGCCATCGAGAAGATCATGCGGCTGGCCGAGGTCTGGATGGCCAGCGTGCAGACGAACACCGCGACCGCCACGTCGAGCAGCAGCAGCTTGCCGGGCACCGTGCCGAGCCGGCTGGTCAGCACGTAGGGCAGGCCCTCGGTGGCGAGCTTGCCGTCGGTCAGGCTCGGCGCGGCCATCAGCGCGGCCACGATGAGCAGGGCCCCGCCAAGGCCGGACGCGGCCACCGCGCGCAGGATGGTGCGCGGCGCGGTCCGGCGCGGGTTGTGCGTCTCCTCGGAGAGCTCACCGGCACTGTCGAAGCCGACCAGCACGTACGCGGCCATCAGCGAGGACATCAGCAGCGGGACGAAGTAGCCGGTCGTGGCGTCCAGGTTGGTGGCGTGCAGCAGGACGGCCGGCCCGCGCTCGGCGTGCCCGAACAGCAGCACCACGACCAGCGCGACGCCGACCAGCTCGCACACCACGCCGACCGAGCTGGCGATCGCGGTGATCCGGATGCTGGCCGCGTTGAGCACGGTGGTGACGGCGAGCAGGACCACCCCGAGCAGTACCGCGTTGGAGGCTCCGGACACCGAGTCCAGCGCGGGGTCGGTGCCGATCACCTGGAACCCGGTCCAGACCACCGGCAGCACGACCTGCAGCGCGATGGCCGCCGCGGCCAGCGTGACGATCTGCGCAATGATCATCGTCCAGCCGGCGAACCAGCCGACCACCGAGCCGCCGAGCCGCCGCGACCACTGGTAGATGGCACCGGAGATCGGGTAGCGGGCGGCCAGCTCGGAGAAGCACAGCGCCACCAGCAGCTGCCCGGCGAACACCGCCGGCCAGGTCCAGAAGAACGCGGTGCCGCCGAAGCCGTAGCCCAGGCCGAAGAGTTGGAAGACGGTGGTCAGGATGGATACGAACGAGAACCCGACCGCGAACGAGGCGAAGGTGCCCACTTTGCGTTCGAGTTGCTGGTCGTAGCCGAAGGTCTGTAGGTCGGCCACCGGTCGGTCGTCGACGGCTGTCATCGGAGTCTCCCTTGCGAGCAAGGGACCGGACGACCACACCAAGACACGCCCGGGCCCAATCGGCCTCCCGGGCTTTTCCCCCGCCGTGGAGCAGCACGCCGCGCCAGCCGCGACAGAACTGCCTGCATCTCTCGGACCAGGCCCGCCGGTGACCAGCACAGCTGGCGATCGGCGGCGGAACCCTAGACGCGCCCCGCTTGGTAGCGGGTCGGATACGAGTTCACCGTCGCAGTATTGCCGGCGGACGTGCGCGGCGTGACGATCGCGTGACCGGTGACGCCCGCGGTGTTTCGTCGAGATGACGGTGGTGTTAGGCGATCACCGGGGCGGGTGGCCCGGACTTCGGCGCGGCGGGCGGACAGTGCCGGGTCGGGGGTTGCGCCGGCCGGCGCCGGTCGGGCGATTTCCGGTGCCGGTGGATCTCGACAATCGCCGCATTCGGCTCCGGGCGCGTTATGCGCGGGGTAGCGGTGGCCCACAATGGCGGCCCGTCGAATTGCCGCATTCGAATGCGCGACCGCGTTCGCGGGGCAACGGTTCTGCGGCGCCCTCGGTTGTAGGGTTCGGCTCCATGGTTCCCACCGACTACCACGATTTCCTGCTCGGCGTGGTGAGTATGGGTGCCGCCCTCGTCGGGCTGCTCTTCGTCGCCATCTCGGTCAACCCCGGTGGCATCGGCGAGGCGGGCCACCTGACGATGCGGCTGCCTGCGGTGTGCGCGATGTCCGCCCTGCTGAACGCGCTGTTCGTGTCCATGGTCGCGCTGCTGCCCGGAGGCACGATCGGTGGTGTCGCCGCGGCGCTCGGGAGCAGCGGCGTCCTCACCATGGTCGGCCTGCTGCTGGTGCTGCGGCGGCGCCGCGAGCCGGGAGCATCGGCTGGCGAGCGGTGCTCGATGAGGCCAGAGGTGGGGTCGGTGCCGGCGGCGGGGTCGGAGTCGGGATCGGCGCCGGCATCGGAAAGGGCGAACCGACTGTGCCGGCCGAGCAGAGCTGACCGCATGCGAGTGTCGGCTTCCTACTCGTGCCGTCCCGTGTTGTTCCGCACCGCGAATTCAATGCGGCGGCATCCGGATCGGGCCACCGCGGGCGTACCGGGTCGCCGCTGACTGAAGTTCCTTGCCGCTTTCGTGTGGAATTTGGGCGTGGGTTCCAGGCGACTTTCGCAATTTTCGGTGATGATCCGCATTGTCCGTAACCGCCTGTCGTCGGCGTCGTTGTCGAAGTAGGGCGCAAGGCTACGGACATGATCGGGATAGGCGTGGCATGCGACAGCGCTTCTCGGGTGTGCGGGCGAAAGGCTGAGGTTTCATGGCTCACACGACTTGCCGCGGCAGCAGCCGGGGGCTGCGGATGGCCGCCGTGGTGTCGCTGGCGTTGGTGGTGGCGACGGTGACCGCGGCCTGCGGGAGCCCGGCTCCGGCGCCGCCCACGTCGCGGGTGGAGCGTGGGCAGGTGTCGACGAAGGTCTCGGCCTCCGGTGCGCTGGCCGCGGTGACCTCGCAGAACCTGGGGTTCGCGCAGGCCGCGCAGCTGGTCGAGCTGGACGTCAAGGTCGGCGACACGGTCCGGGCGGGTCAGGTGCTGGCCCGGGAGGACCCGTTCAACTTCCAGCAGCTGTTGAACCAGCAGCAGGCGCAGCTGAACAACCAGCAGGCCATTCTGGACCGGCTCGTGCACTCCCCGACGGTGCACGGCGACCGCCGCACGCTGGACCAGGCGAAGAAGATCCTCGATGTCACCAAGAAGAACAGCGACGCGATCCACGAGAAGGACGAGAACTCGGTCGACCGCGCCCGGGTCGCCCTCGACTTCGCGAGGCGTCAGTACGCCCAGGCGCTGCACACCTACGTCGTTACCGATCACTGTGGGCCGTCGCCGTACTCGTCCCACGACGCGGACGCGGCGAGCTCCAGCGACACCAGCACGACGGGCTCAGGAACATCAGGGACGAACCCGTTGAGCAGACTGGGATCGGGTTCTTCGTCCGGCAGTACCGGTACCACCGTGACCAGCGCGGTTACCGACCCCTGCCCTGCGGACAAGACGGCTCTGGGCACGGCGAAGGCCAACCTGATCGCGGCGAAGACGACCCTCGACCAGGCGAAGAAGACCCTCAAGGTGGACGACACCCAGGCGCGGATCACCGAGGAGACCCAGCGCGCCAACGTGGTGACGGCGCAGAACGCGGTCGACTCGGACAGCTCCGACCGCGGCCCGAACATCGCCGCGCAGGCCGCTCTGGTGGCCAACGGCGCCGCTCTGGTGGCGAATGCGCAGCGCGACCTGAACAACACGGTGCTCTACGCACCCGTGGCCGGCACGGTCTCCTCGATCACCGGTGCTGTCGGTGAGTACGTGGGTGCCGGTGGTGGCACCAGCGCACTGGCGCCGGGTAGCGATGCCTCGATCCCCGGGGTCGGCGCGGCCGCCACGAGCGACCAGTCCTCGGCCTCGAGTACCGGTGCCCCGTCGGCGACCCGCCCGGGTGGCTCGGCCTTCATGGTGTTGAACAACATCAACACCTTCCAGGTGGTGGTTCCGTTCGAGGAGTCGGACGCGGCGAAGGTGGCGCCGAACCAGAAGGTGCAGGTCAGCTTCGACGCGCTGCCGGACCTGACCCGCGACGGCACGGTGCTGTCCATCGCCCCCGGTGGGGTGGACATCTCCGGTGTGACGAACTACTACGCCACGATCCTGCTCACCGACTCCGACCCCCGGCTGCGGACC
>DASYLM010000559.1:0-14003 GCA_036009565.1 Pseudonocardia sp.
GGACGGCACGCTGGGCTATCTGCGCCCGGACGGGAAGACGCAGGTCAGTGTGCGTTACCGGGGCAATGTGCCGGTCGGGGTGGAACGGGTGTTGATCTCCACGCAGCACGCGGAGGAGGTCAGTATCGAGCAGATCCGCGAGGACCTGTGGCGGCATGTGATCACCCACGAGCTACCGGCGGATTTCTACGACGCGGATGCGTTGCGGGCGGACCTGTTGGTCAACCCGACCGGGCGGTTCGTGATCGGTGGCCCGGTGGGTGATGCCGGGCTGACCGGCCGCAAGATCATCGTGGATACCTACGGTGGGTTCGCCCGCCACGGTGGTGGGGCGTTCTCCGGTAAGGACCCGTCGAAGGTGGACCGTTCCGCCGCCTACGCCGCCCGGTACGTGGCGAAGAACGTGGTGGCCGCCGGGCTGGCGGCGCGGGCGGAGGTGCAGGTGGCCTACGCGATCGGGGTGGCCCGGCCGGTGTCGGTGCTGATCGACACGTTCGGCACCGAGCGGGTCGGCCGGGACCTGATCGAGGACCTGGTGACCGAGCACTTCGACCTGCGCCCGGCCGCGTTCCGCGGCTACCTGGGGCTGCACCGACCGATCTACTCACCGACCTCGGCGTACGGCCATTTCGGCCGTACCGACGTCGACCTGCCCTGGGAGCACACCGACCGCGCCGACGCGCTGCGTGCGGCCGCCGGACTGACCGTCTCCGACGCCCCGGCCATGGCGCCGGTCCCGGTCTGAGAGGAAGCTATGACGACCACCGTGACGACCACCGTGACGACCACCGCGACAACGACTGAAGCACCCGGGCACGCGCTGCACCAGCGCCGCAACGGGCTGGACTTCGCGGTCGCCGACCTGGGGCTGGCCGAGTTCGGCCGCAAGGAGATTCGGCTGGCCGAGCACGAGATGCCCGGGTTGATGTCACTGCGCCGGGAGTACGCCGAGGCCCGCCCGTTGCACGGTGCCCGGGTCGCCGGGTCGCTGCACATGACGGTGCAGACCGCGGTGCTGATCGAGACGCTGGTGTCACTGGGCGCCGAGGTCCGCTGGGTGTCCTGCAACATCTTCTCCACCCAGGACCACGCCGCCGCCGCGACGGTGGTCGGCCCGCACGGCACGCCCGAAGCACCCCGGGGTGTACCGGTGTTCGCCTGGAAGGGCGAGTCGCTGGGGGAGTACTGGTGGTGCACCGAGCAGCTGTTCCTGTTCGCCGACGCCGAGGGCGCTCTGGTCGGCCCGAACATGATCCTGGACGACGGCGGCGACGCGACCCTGCTGGTGCACAAGGGGGTGGAGTTCGAGGCGACCGGGGTGGTGCCGGCGATCGCGGACGACGACCTGACCGCGTCGGAGGAGCTCCGGGTCATCATGGACACGCTGCGCCGGAGCCTGGCCGCCGACCCGCGGCGCTGGACCCGGGTCTCCGCCGACATCCGCGGCGTCACCGAGGAGACCACCACCGGTGTGCACCGGCTGTATCAGCTCGCCGAGCAGGGGCAGCTGCTGTTCCCGGCGATCAACGTGAACGACTCGGTGACCAAGTCCAAGTTCGACAACAAGTACGGCATCCGGCACTCGCTGGTCGACGGCATCAACCGGGGCACCGACGTGCTGATCGGCGGCAAGGTCGCGGTGGTGGCCGGCTTCGGCGATGTCGGCAAGGGCTCGGCGGAGGCCCTGGCCGGGCAGGGCGCCCGGGTGATCGTGGCCGAGGTGGACCCGATCTGCGCGCTGCAGGCGCTGTTGGAGGGTTTCCAGGTCGCGCTGCTGGACGATGTGATCGCCCGGGCGGACCTGGTCATCACCACCACCGGCAACAAGGACATCGTCACCGTCGAACACATGGCGAAGATGAAGCACCAGGCGATCCTGGGCAACGTCGGGCACTTCGACAACGAGCTCGACATGGCCGGGCTGGCCCGATATCCCGGGATCACCCGGATCAACATCAAACCGCAGGTGGACGAGTGGGTGTTCCCGGACGGGCACTCGATCATCGTGCTGTCCGAGGGGCGGCTGATGAACCTGGGCAACGCCACTGGCCACCCCAGCTTCGTGATGTCCAACAGCTTCGCCAACCAGGTGATCGCGCAGGTCGAGCTGTTCACCAAGCACACCGAGTACAACCGCGACGTCTACCGGCTGCCCAAGATCCTCGACGAGAAGGTCGCCCGGATCCACGTCCTGGCCCTGGGCGGCGAGCTGACCAGGCTCACCAAGGACCAGGCCGAGTACATCGGTGTCGAGGTCGAGGGACCGTTCAAGCCCGAGCACTACCGGTACTGAGTCCGCCGTGCCCATCCGGGAGTAGCCATGCCTGTCGGAACCACCGCCATCACCGGTTCGATCGCCAGCGACCACCTGATGCACTTCCCCGGCCGCTTCGCCGAGCAGCTGCTCGCCGAACAGCTCGACCGGGTTTCGCTGAGCTTCCTGGTCGACGACCTGGTGATCCGCCGGGGCGGCGTGGGCGCCAACATCGCCTTCGGGATGGGCGTGCTCGGCCAGCGCCCGGTGCTGGTCGGCGCGGTCGGGGCCGACTTCGCCGAGTACCGGGACTGGCTGCAGCGGCACGGCGTGGACTGTGCCGGCGTGCTCACCGTGGGCACCGCACACACCCCCCGGTTCACCTGCACCACCGACGACGACCAGTGCCAGATCGCCTCGTTCTACCCCGGGGCGATGAGCCACGCCCGGGACATCTCCCTGGAACCGCTGGTGGCGAGCCACCGGATAACGCTGGTGCTGGTCGGGGCGAACGACCCGGACGCGATGGTCGAGCACACCCGGGAGGCCCGAGAGCTGGGGATCCCCTTCGCCGCCGACCCGTCGCAGCAGCTGCCCCGACTGGACGCCGAGCAGTGCCGGACGCTGGTGGACGGGGCGAAGTACCTGTTCACCAACGAGTACGAGTGGGAACTGCTCATCCGCCGGACCGGTTGGAGCGAGGCCGAGCTCACCGACCGGGTCGGCCTGCGGATCACCACACTGTCCGACAAGGGTTCGCTACTGGTCGGCCGCGACGGTACCGACCTGCACATCAACGTCGTGCCGACCCACGACATCGCGGACCCGACCGGCGGCGGCGACGCGTTCCGGGCCGGTTTCCTGGCCGGTATCGACGGCGAACTCAGCGTGGAGCGCGCCGCGCAGCTCGGCTCCCTGCTCGCCACCCTGGTACTGGAGACCACCGGCACCCAGGAATGGGATATCGACGCCGCTCAGGAGACCGAGCGGGTGCGTGTGGCGTACGGGCCGGAAGCGGCCGCCGAGATCGGGCCGGTGCTGAGCGCCGCACTGACGCCCGGCTGACGGCGTCCCTTACGGTTGGCCAAGGCATCACTACGTGTTCGCCGCGACCGCGTCACGGACGCCTCACTGGCCGGCGAATGGATCAGTGGCCCGCGCATCTGTTGTCGGTGTGCATCCCTCGCCACAGCAGGTCGGTGAGACTCGCCGTCTGAGTCCGCCAGTCGCCGGTCGGGTCGAGGTAGAGCAGGCCGGCCAGTCCACGCAGGACCGTCTGCGGATCCAGGTCCGCACGGACGGCTCCGGCCTCGGCGTTGGCCCTCAGCAGCGTGGCGACCGCGCCGACCATGGCCTGTTGGGCGGACACCGGCAGCTCACCGTGGGACGCCGTCGCGGCGCGCAGGGCGTCGGCCAGGCCGCGCTTGGTCATCATGTAGCGCGCCAGGTGATCGGTCGTCCAGATCCGGAAAGCCTGTTCCGGGGTGTGGATCTCGAGCAGGCGCGGTACGACGTCGACGAGGTGTCGCACCTCGCGCTGGTAGACCGCGAGGATGAGTGCTTCCGGGGTGGGGAAATGCCGGTACACCGTGCCGACCCCCACGTCGGCCTGCTTCGCGATGGCGTTGAACGAGATCTCGCCCGACCGGGTCAGCGACTCCGCCGCCACGGTGAGGATGCGCTCGTGGTTACGCCGGGTGTCCGCGCGCCGGGGGCTGACCGATCCCGTCGTCATCGTCCCTCCCTGTGTCGGCCCGCTGGTGGCGGAATGTAACCACGTCGACCTGGGTTTTGCACCGAGGTCGGCACGCGTTGCGAAGCGGATTGTAATCCGCTAGCCTCGCCCAGGTGAAGCGGATGAATATCCGGTTCAGCTCGGCGCCGGACCGGACGTCGTCGCCACCACCACGAGCCACCTGTCGGGTGCCTATATCTGGGCGATCCGCGGAAAGAGATTCAGTGGACATCTCTCTCACAGTCAACGGTAGTACGGCGCACCTGAGCGTCGACCCCGGCGTCACGCTGCTGGACGCGTTGCGGGAACGCCTCGACATCACCGGCCCGAAGAAGGGCTGCGACCGAGGTCAGTGCGGTGCCTGCACCGTGCACGTCGGCGGCCGGCCGGTGCTCTCCTGCCTCACCCTGGCCGCCACCGTGAAACGGCCGGTGACGACGGTGGAAGCACTGTCCACGGGGGACCAGCTGCACCCGGTCCAGCAGGCGTTCCTCGACCAGGACGCCCTGCAGTGCGGGTTCTGCACACCCGGGCAGGTCATGTCGGCGGTCGCCGCGGTCGAGCAGGGCGTCGAGGACGTCCGGGAGTTCATGTCCGGCAACATCTGCCGCTGCTCGGCCTACCCGAACATCGTCGCGGCAATCGAACAGGCGAGGCGGGCCGATGCGTCCCTTTGAGCTCACGGCACCCACGACTGTCGAAGCCGCGCTCGCCGCGCCCGGCACGTTCCTGGCCGGCGGCACCACGCTGGTCGACCTGATGAAGCTCAACGTCCTCACGCCGCGCCACGTCCAGGACATCAACGAGCTGCCCCTGCGCGGCATCGACGCAAGCGACGGGCTGCGGATCGGCGCGCTCGAGCGGATGAGCGACATCGCGGCGCACCCCGGTGTGTACCCGGTGATCTCCCGCGCCCTGCTGTTGAGCGCTTCCCAGCAGCTGCGGAACATGGCCAGCATCGGCGGGAACCTGTTGCAGCGCACCCGCTGCACGTATTTCCGCGATGTCGCCATGCCCTGCAACAAGCGGCAACCCGGCAGCGGCTGCCCCGCCGTCTCGGGGGCCAACCGGATGCACGCCCTGCTGGGCACGAGCGACTCGTGTGTGGCGACCCACGCCAGCGACGTGGCGGTCGCACTGGTTGCGCTCGACGCGGAGATCCGGCTGGTCAGCGCAGCCGGAAGCCGCACCGTCACGCTGGCTGACTTCTACCGCCCGCCGGGTGACTCTCCCGAGGTGGAGAACGACCTGCGCCCCGGTGAGCTGATCGCCGAGGTCCTGGTCCCGCGGTTGGACTGGGCGTCGCGGTCGACGTACGTCAAGGTGCGGGACCGGCAGTCCTACGAGTTCGCGCTGTGCTCCGCCGCGGTCGCGCTGGATGTTCGGGACTCGCGCATCGTCGACGCCCGGGTGGCGGTCGGCGGCGTGGCGACCGTGCCGTGGCGGCTGGCCGCGGTCGAAGCGGCCCTGCGCGGTGCGCCGGCGAGCTCGGCGGCCTTCGAGGCCGCCGCGTCCGTGGCGGCCGAGGGCGCCACGCCGTTGTCCGCGAACGGTTTCAAGGTGTCCCTGCTCAAGCGGACCGTGGTCCGTGCACTGCTCGAACTGACCGAAGGGAACCGCGGATGACCAGCCGGTTGGACGGGCCGCTGAAGGTCACCGGCCAGGCCAGGTACGGGGCGGACCACAACTTCCCCGGCATGGCCTACGGGTACGTCGTGCTCAGCACGATCGCCCACGGCGAGATCGAGGCCATGGACGTCACGGCGACGAAGAGCGCACCCGGCGTGATCGGCGTGTACACGCCGTTCGACTCGCTGGAGCTGCGCACGCCGGCCACGTTCCTGGGCGAGACCTGGGTTCCGCTGCAGGACCGGGAGGTCGCCTACTACGGCCAGCCGATCGGCTTCGTCGTGGCGGAGACCTTCGAGCAGGCCAGGGACGCGGCCATGCTCATCGAGGTCAGCTACCACGAGCGCCCGGCCCTGACCTCGCTGGAGGGCGGCCTGGCCTCGGCCGAGGACGCACCGCCGGCCATGGACGGTGCGCCGCCGACGATCACGGTCCTCGCCCCCGGCGTGGAGTCGATCGAGGAGGCGCTGGCGGCGAGCCCGGTGGTCGTCGAGGCGACGTATCGCACGGCGACGCAGAACCACGCCGCGATGGAGCCGCACTCCGCCGTGGCGGTGTGGGACGCCGACGGCCTGACGATCTACAGCGGTAACCAGGGCTCCGACCTGCAGGCGGCCGAGCTGACCGCTGCCCTGGTGCCCGAGCCACCGTCGGTGCACGCGGTGAACCCCTTCGTGGGCGGGGCGTTCGGTGGCAAGGGCCGCACCTCCATACCGGCGTTCCTGGCGGCGGCGTCGTCCAGGGTCCTCGATCGGCCGGTCAAGGCCGCGCTCACCCGGGAGCAGGTGTTCACCGCCACCGCCGGGCGCGCCGCGACTGTGCAGAAGATCGCCCTCGGCGCGGACCGGACCGGCACGCTGATCGCATTGCGGCACGACTCGGTGTGCAGCACGCCGATGGACCGGTCGTTCGTGGAGCCGACCTCGCACGGCACCTCGCGGGAGTGGTACGCCACCCAGAACCTGGCGATCAGCCAGAAGATGGTGCCCCTGCACATCCCGCCGACCACGTTCATGCGGGCGCCGGGCGAGGCACCCGGGTCCTTCGCGCTGGAGAGTGCGATCGACGAGCTCGCGGTCGAGTTGGGCATGGACCCGATCGAGCTGCGCATGCGGAACAACTCGGCCGCGCCGCCCGGCAAGGACCTGCAGTGGTCGAGCAAGCACCTCGACGAGTGCTTCCAGATCGGCGCGGCCCGGTTCGGCTGGACGCATCGCTCGCCGCGCGGCCACACCGACGGCGACTGGCTGGTCGGCCTCGGCACGGCCACCGCGATGTTCCCCGCGCTGCGTTTCCCGGCCACCGTCGAGATCACCCTGCTGGCCGACGACACGGCCGAGGTCACCACCAGCGGGTCGGACCCGGGCACCGGCCTGCTGACGGTCATGTCCCTGGTCGGCGCCGAGTCGCTGGACATCGCGCCGGAGCGGGTCACGCCGAGGCTCGGCGACTCGGCGCTGCCCCCCGGTGGCCTGTCCGGCGGCTCGACCGCCACGGCGAGCGTGGGCACCGCGATCATGCTCGCCGCGACCAAGGTCCTCGACGACCTGCAGGCCCTTGCTTCGTCGCCGGGTGCGCCATTCGAGGGTAGGGAGGTCTCCTACGCGGACGGTCAGGTACTGGTCGCCGGTGCGGCGCTGACGTTCGGCGAGGTGCTGCGGGCGATGGGCCGATCCTCGCTCTCCGCGAAGGGCTCCTCCGCCCCCGGCGAGGAGCTGACCAAGCACTCGTTCAGCTCGTTCGGCGCCCAGTTCTGCGAGGTCCGGGTGCACCGGTGGACCCGGGAGGCGCGGGTGTCCCGGCTGCTCGGCGTGTTCGACGCCGGCCGGATCATCAACCAGCAGATGGCGCGCAGCCAGCTGATCGGCGGCATGATCTGGGGCGTTTCGGCCGCGCTGCACGAGGGCCTGGAGATCGAGGAGAACGGCCGGCTGGCCAACGGCGACTTCGCCGGTTACCTGGTGCCGGTGAACGCCGACATCCCCGACATCGACGTGCACTTCGTCGAGTACCCGGACACGCTGCACAACGCCGTCGGTGCCAAGGGCATCGGCGAGATCGGCACCGTCGGTGTGGCGGCGGCCGTCGCCAACGCCATCTACAACGCCACCGGCACCCGGGTCCGCCACATCCCCATCATGATCGAGGACCTCCTGGACTAGTGTCCTGCGCCGCGTGCGCCGCGGCCTGTCCCGACGAGGCGATACAACCGTCGGGAGTATTCATCTGGTGGCACCGTGGTGGTGGCCGGGCCGAAGTTGTCCGTACCAGCTGGCGGCGCAGTGTCCAGGTCATGACGCGGGTGAGCAGTGCATTCAGAGCTGGTTTGAGTGCCGAGCAGCGGTGTGAGCTGCTGGCTTTGGCCGAGTCGGCCGAGCTGTGCGAGCTGGCTGACGCCTGCCTGGCCGGCGGCGCGCCGGTGCGGGTGTTGACAGGGCCCGAGGTCGGGTGTGTGTCCACCCAGGTGCGCGAGCCGGTAGCGGGCCACCGCTTCCTGCTGGGGGACGTCCTGGCCTGCCGGGCGGAGGTGGACCTGGCCGGGCAGCGCGGCTGGGCGATGCGGCTGGGCGAGGACCGTGCCGCGGTGCTGGCGGCGGCGTTGCTGGACGCCGAGGCCCGGGGCGGCGGCCCGATGGCCGAGCAGGTGGTCGAGCTCTGCCGGCGGGTGGCCGACCGGGAGGCCGAGCGGTCGAACCGCGAATGGGCGCAGCTGGCGCCCACCGTCGTCGAGTTCGAGGAGTTGAGTTGACCGTCACCGACACAACCCCCGACACCCGAGCGGCCTTGTCACCGGCCATCTCCCGACAGGCCTTCCGGGCCGTGTTGGATGCGCTGGCCCGCCCCGGTGTGCCGGCTCGGCTGCCAGTCACCGCGGTGCCCCGGACCAGCGATGCGGCCGGGCTGCCGGCCGTCCTGCTGCCGATCCTGGCGCTCGCTGACCTGGGCACCGGGATCTGCGTCCTGGATCGGCCTGACACGCTGACGCGCTGGGGCGAGCTGTTGGGCACCGCCACGTCGGCACCCCGGGTGCCGCTGGAGCGTGCCAGGCTGGTCGCGGCGCTGCGCCCGATCACCCCGGCCGAGGTCGGCGCGCTGCACCGGGGCACTCCGACGGCACCCGAGGACGCCGCGTTGGTCGCCGTCCCGGTGCTCGGGTTGGCCGGTGGTCCCCGGCGATGGCTGCTGTCCGGACCGGGGGTGCCCGGGCGCCGGGCGGTGGCCCCGAGCGGTGTGCCGGACGGGTTCGTGTCCGCTCGGGCGGCGGTGGTGGAGCGCTACCCGGGCGGGATCGATGTGCTGCTGATTGCGCCGGACGGCGGGCTGATCGGCCTGCCCCGTGGCACCACTGTCGAAGAGGAGGGGCACTAGTGGGGTATTCGGGGGCACGCGGTGGTCTGGACGCGATCCTGGCCGCTGAGGACCTGGTCCGACGGTCGCGGGACCAGTCGCCGGCTCCGTGGGCGCCGACCGAACAGGTGATCGCCCGGTTCCGGCTGGCGGTGGACCGGGTGATGGGCGAGGCGGGGCTCTACGACGAGGGTAGTGCGGCGGCGGCGTTCCGGCAGGCGGAGGGTGACCCGATCGAGGCGTCACACCTGTTGCGGGCCTACCGGTCCACACTGCCGCGCCTCGCGGTCGGCGAACCGGTCGACCCGGACGAGCTGCTCATCCTGCGGCGCATCGTGCCGGCGTTCCGGGAGCCGGACGGGCCGCAGCTGCTCGGGCGCACGACGGACTACACCGGTCGGCTGCTGGAGAAACCGACCACCCGGCCGGCATCGAACGGCACCACGAACGGCACCGCGAACGGATCTGCGAACGGCTCCGCGAACGAGGCCACCTCGACCCGGGTGCGCACTGATGCCCAGCGCCACCCGCGCCGGTTCCTGGACCTGCTGCGGGAGCTGGACCTTGCGGTGGACCACCGCGACGGCACCGATCCGGAACCGTTCGACATCACCCGGAGCCCGGCCCGGCCGCCGGCCCCACGCTCGGCGGCGCTGGCCGCGATGGCCCGCGCCGAGACCGGCGCGCTGGTGGCGCTGTGGTACCGCTCGATCCTCGGCCCGGACGGCGATCTGCATGAGATCACCCTGGGCGAGGTCCGGCACGGCCGGCTGCCGCTGCGGGTCCGCCACCCGCACACCGGCAACCCGGTCCAGATCGGGGAGTTCCGGGTGACCGAGGCGGAGGCGATCGAGGACCTGGACGGTGTCGAGGAGGACCGCTCCCGGTTCGACGTCGGCTACGGCCTGTGTTTCGGGCACAACGAGCGCAAGGCCATCGCGATGGCGAACCTGGACATCGCCAACCGCCGGTTCGGCCGCAACGGTCCACTGGAGCAACTTCTGCTGCTCACCACCGACGGGTTGGACTCCGGCGGCTTCCTGGAACACCTGAAGCTGCCGCACTACGTGACGTTCCGGTCGATGGTCGAGCGCAAACAGGCGCTGCAAGCCAACGCGGACAACGGGGAGGAGCCGGCTCGTCGGTCCGAGCCGGCGGGGAGGGCCTGCTGATGACCACCACCGGCGCACTGCTCGCTGAGCTGGACACCGGCGCCGAACCGGTCGGGCTGCTCGACGAGGGCGCCAAGCGGGAGATCCGCCGCGCCGCGCTGACCGCCGTGTGCGTGCCCGGGTACCAGGTGCCGTTCGGGTCCCGGGAAATGCCGGTGGCGCGGGGCTGGGGGTCCGGCGGGTTGCAGGTCACGCTGGCCGTGATCGGCGAGGACGACACCGTCAAGGTGATCGACCAGGGCGACGACGGCGGCGTGAACGCCGCGAACCTGCGCCGGCTGATCGCGACGAGCACCGGTTGCGCCGAGTCCGCCGACACCCGGGAGGCCACCGTCGTGCAGACCCGCCACCGGGTGCCCGAGGAAGCGATGACCGTCCGGCACCTGCTCGTCTACCAGGTGCCGGTGCCCGAACCGTTGCGCGGCGTCCAGAAATCGGTCGCCGAGTGTGCCCGGATGCACGCGGAGGCGGACTACTCGGCGATGTGGGTCAGCCTCTACGAGGACCTGGTGCGCAACGGCATGATCACCAGGAGCACCGGCTACCCGGTGCTGGTCGGCGGCCGCTACGTCATGGCCACCACGCCGATCCCGCGCTGGGACGTACCACGGCTGCACCGCAGCGAGCAGCTGAACCTGTTCGGCGCCGGCCGGGAGAAGCGGATCTACGCGGTACCGCCGCACACCGATGTCACCCCGCTGGCCTTCGACGACGTGCCGTTCGAGGTGGAGCACGCGCCGGGTGCCCGGTGTCGGCGCTGCGGCTCCGACGACGCGTTCCTGGTGGAGGCCGGCGCGCGCGGCGGGTACGTGTGCAGCGACACCGAGTGGTGTGCCCGGGTACAGGCCGGGGACGCCGATCTCGCCGCGCACCGCGACCGGGCGCCGCTGAACCTGCGCCCGGATCCGGGCCGGCGGGCGCTCGACACCCGTACCGCCCCGGTTCGGCCGGCTCCGGCTCGCCGGGTCCGCTCGGCGGACAGCCCGGAGTGGGCATTGCGGGTGGACGGGCTGGGCAAGGTGTTCGGCACCGTCGGGGTCGACCCGGACGGCACGGTCGCCGGTACCGGGCCGGCGCACGGCACCGCGATCAGCCCTACCACCGGCGCCGTGGTGGCCGCCTGGGACGTGTCGTTCGACGTGGCTCCCGGTGAGGCACTCGGCCTGATCGGCGAGTCGGGCTCCGGCAAGTCGACCGTGCTGGCCTGCGTGATCGGTGACGAGGCCGCGACCCGCGGCGAGGTCCGGCTCGCCGAGGTGGACGACGGGCGGACCGACGTGCTGCGGCTGCCGGGCCCGGACCGACGGCAGCTGCGGGTGGCCACCATGGCGGTGGTGCACCAGAACCCGGCGGTGGGGCTGGACCTGGGGGTGAGTGCCGGCGGAAACATCGCCGAGCGGCTCACCGCGGCGGGGTGGCGCGGTTACCACGACATCCGCCGCCGCGCCGCCGAACTGCTGGACCGGGTGGAGATCCCGCTGTCCCGGATGGACGACTCGGTGCGCACCTTCTCCGGTGGCATGCGCCAGCGGGTGCAGATCGCCAAGGCGCTGGCGACCGAGCCGCCGGTGCTGCTGTTGGACGAACCGACCACCGGACTGGACGCCTCGGTGGCCGCCGGCGTGCTGGACCTGCTGCGCGCGGTGCTCGCCGAGCGGGCCGTCGCGGCGGTGGTGGTCAGCCACGACTTCGCGGTGATCGAGGCGCTGACCGACCGGACCATGGTCATGCAGCTGGGGCGGGTGGTGGAGCGCGGCCTCACCGACCAGCTGTTCCACGACCCGCACCACCCCTACACCCAGCGGCTGGTCGCCGCCGCCAGGAGGTGAGTGGCCGTGACTGAACTGCCACCGGTGCTCTCGATCCGCCGGCTGTACAAGTCGTTCACCCTGCACACCATCGACGGGCGCACCGTGTCCTCACTGCGCGGTGTGGATCTGGACGTGCACGCCGGCGAGCACGTCGCGCTGGCCGGTGCCAGTGGCGCCGGCAAGTCATCGCTGCTGCGCTGTGTGCACCGCAGCTACCTGCCGGACTCCGGTTCGGTGCGGCTGCTGGCCGAGGCGGGTTCAGACCCCGTCGAGCTGACCTCGCTGGACGACCGGGCGATGGCCCGGCTGCGTGGCCGGGAGTTCGGCTACGTGACCCAGTTCCTGGCCGCGCCGCCGCGCACCGGGCCGCTGGAGGTGGTGGCCGGCGCGGCCGGGCGCCGGGGTCTGGACCGGGCGGGCGCGGTGGAGGCCGCCGCCGGAGCGCTGCGCCGGTTGAACCTGGAGGAAGCGCTGTGGGACGTGGACTGCTCGCTGCTCTCCGGCGGTGAGCGGCAGCGGGTGAACCTGGCCGCCGGCACGGTCTGCCCACCCCGGCTGCTGTTGCTCGACGAGCCGTTCTCGGCGCTCGACCCGGCGAATCGGGAGGCCGCGCTGCAACTGGTGGCCTCGCTGGCCACTCAGGGTGTCGCGGTGCTCGCGGTGTTCCACGAGCTGGACGCGATGCGCCGGCTGGCGTCGCGGGTGGTGCTGTTGCGGGACGGGCGGATCGCGGGCGAGGGCGCCCCGGAACAGATGGCGGAGGCGATGGCGTGAACACCGGGCTGTACGAACCGAGGGTTGAGCATTGGACCCTCGGTACCCCGCCATCGGACTACGTGCTCGGCCACGTCCGGGCCGTGCTCGCCGACCGGATCGTGGAGGACGCCCTGGTCGTGGTGCGCGCGGGCACCGTCAGCGCGGTCGAGCCGCACCGGCCGGGGGTGTCGGCCGACGTGGACGGCCAGGGCCTGCTGTGCGTGCCCGGGTTGGTGGACGTGCACAGTGACGGGCTGGAGAAGGAGCGGCTGCCCCGCCCGGGCGCCGAGCTACCGATCGAGTTCGCGCTGCTGTCCTTCGAGGGCAAGTTGCGGGCCGCCGCGGTGACCACCGCGTTCCACGGCGCCGGGTTCGAGGAGAGCCACGGCCGGGGCCTGGCCCGCTCGGTGGCCGGCGCGGAGCAGGTGTGTGCCGCCGTGGACGCCCGGGTGGACGGCTTGGTGGATCACCGCATCCTGTACCGGCTGGACGTGCGCTGCCCGGAGGGCCTGGCCGGGCTGCGCCGCCGGTTCGCCGCGATGACAGGCGCTGGCACCGCACTGGTCTCCCACGAGGACCACACCCCCGGCCAGGGCCAGTACGCCGACCGTGCCTACTACGAGCGGTACCTGATCGGCACCAGGGGACTGTCCGCGGCTGAGGCCGCCCGGCACGTCGACGACCTGATAGCCGACCGCGGCGGCCGGTTGGACGTGCGCGCGGAGGCACTGGACTGGCTCGGTGAGCTGGCCCGGGGCGGTCGGATCCGGCTGCTCGGCCACGATCCCAGCTCGGCCGGTGAGATTGACGAGCTGCTCGCCCGGGGCGGCGCCGTCGCCGAGTTCCCGACGACACTCGCCGCGGCGCGGGCGGCCAGGGAGCGCGGTCTGCCGGTGGTGATGGGCGCGCCGAATGTGCTGCGCGGCAGCTCGCACAACGGCAACGCCTCCGGCCGGGAGCTGGTGGCCAGGGGTCTGGTCACCGCGCTGGCCTCGGACTACCTGCCCTCGGGCCTGCTCGCCGCGGCGTTCGCGCTGGCCGGTGACCGGGTGGTGGACCTGCCGGCGGCGATCCGGCTGGTCACCGACGGCCCGGCGGTGGTCGCCGGCCTGGCGGACCGGGGCCGGCTGGCGCCCGGACTGCGGGCCGACCTGGCGCTGATCGCCGCCGGGTCGCGCTGGCCCGTGGTGCGGTCGGTGCTGCGCGCCTCAGGATCGAACGAACGGCCAGAGCCGCTGGGCACCGGGGCGGCGTCGGCGTGACCGGGACGGGCGCGACCGAGGTGAAGTGGCCGGTGC
>DASYLM010000560.1:0-3302 GCA_036009565.1 Pseudonocardia sp.
CAGGCGTGCCGGAACACCTCGTGGGTCGCGTCCGAGCAGCCCATGTACTCCTGGATGGCGAAGTTCGGCGTGGCCAGCTCGGGCCCGACGTGCCCGCGGACCTGCGCCAGCGCGCCGGGCAGGTGGCGGAGGTAGGCGTCGGTGTCCCAGGTCTCCTCGACCGGTCCGGCGCCCCGGCCGGCCCGCTCGTACCCGGTACCGCCCCGGCTGGCACCGTAGATCGGGTCCAACCCCGGCACCCCGGTCTGCACCCGGACTGCCCGGAAACCCCGGGCCCGCACCGCGTCCACCGCGTCCAACAGCGCCGGGGTGTCCCAGCCGGTGGCGTGCGTGTAGCTGAGCACCCGGTCCCGCACCGCTCCGCCGAGCAGCTGGTAGACCGGCATCCCGGCGGCCTTGCCCTTGATGTCCCACAGCGCCAGGTCGACCGCTCCGACCGCGGCCATGGTGACCGCGCCCCGGCGCCAGTAGACGCCCCGGTACAGGTACTGCCAGGTGTCCTCGATGCGCGCCGGGTCGCGGCCGGGCAGGAGCGGGCAGACGTGCTCGCGCAGGTACTCGGCCACCGCGAGCTCGCGGCCGTTCAGCGTCGCGTCGCCCCAGCCCCCCAGCCCGTCGGCGGTAACGATCTTCAGTGCGACGAAGTTGCGGCCGGAGCTGGTGACCAGCACCTCCGCCGCGACGATCCGGTCGGTCACAGCGTCGGTCACAGCCCGGCCGACCCCTGGGTTGACGGCGCCGCTCACCGGGCCACCGCCACCACGTTGACCAGCGGTTCCCCCGCCGCCAGCCGGCGGACGTTGGCCGCGATGTCCTCGACCCTGGCGGCGAACGTCTGCCGGGTGAGGCCGGAGGAGTGCGGTGTCATCAACACGTTGGGCAGCTCGCGGAACGACAGCGCGGACGGCGCGGCGAGCGCACCGGCCGACGGGTAGCCGTACCAGACGTCGATGGCGGCGCCACCGAGCGAGCCGTCGCGCAGTGCGTCGTACAGCGCCCGCTCGTCGACCAGTGGGCCCCGCCCGACGTTGACCAGCACCGCCCCCAGCCGCATCCGGGCCAGCTCGGGCGCACCGATCAGCCCGGTGGTCGCGGCGGTCAGCGGGGCACTGACGACCACGACGTCGGACCGCTCCAGCAGGGTGTCGAGCTCGGCGGTGGTCCCGGCCCAGTCCAACCCGTGCGCCGCGGTGTCCACCTCGCCGCGGCGGGTGACCGCCAGCCCGCGCGCGCCGAACGCCCGGAACCGCCGCCAGGTCCGCTCGCCGATGTGGCCGAAGCCGACCAGGCCGACCGTCGCGGCGGCCAGCGAGTCGCCCCAGGGCGTGGCGGGGTCGTAGGCGGGTGAGGCCCACCGGTCCCGGCGCAGCGCGGCATCTTGGGCCAGGAAGCCCCGGCGCAGCAGGATCGCCGACGCGAGCACATACTCGGCGATCGAGTCCTCGTGGTGGAACGTGTTGGCGACCAGCGCGCCCGGCGGCAGCGCCGCGATGTCGATCCCGTCCACCCCGGCGCCGGGCGCGTGCACCAGCCGCAGGTTCTTGCCGGCGGCCGCCATCGCCGGGCCGCACCGGGCGCAGATCAGCACCTCGGCGTTGTGCAGCGCGGCCTCGACGGCCGAGTCGTCCCGCCGGTCCGGCCAGCTGACCTCGGCGCCGGCCGGGAAGCCCGCCTCCAGCTCCGCACGCAGCGGCGCGAGGTTCGGGTCGGCAACGACAATCTTCATACGGTCCCCTTCGGTGCGGCGGAGCTGCTCGGCCGGCTCAGTCTCGGCGGGCCCAGCTGGCCCAGCGCTCAACTGGCTCAGTGCTCAGCTGGCTCGTGCGACGCGGCCGCGCGGGCCGGGGTGGGCCCGGTCGAGCCGCGGACGACGAGATGGGTGGGCAGCCGGAGCCGGCGCGGTGGCTGCCGGTCCCCCGCCGCGGCACGGCCGAGCAGTTCCAGGCTCAGTGCGCCGGCCCGGGCGTTCGGGGTGGAGATACTGGTCAGGGCGGGTCGGGAGACGGCGGCGAACGGGATGTCGTCGGTACCGACCACGGACAGGTCGTCGGGGACCCGAACCCCGAGGGCGCGAGCGCCGATGATCACGCCGAGCGCGACCAGGTCGTTGTGCGCGATCACCGCCGTGGCGCCGGAGGCGACCACCCTGGCCGCCGCGGCCGTCCCGCCGTCGACCGTCTCGGTCTGCCAGTCCAGTACGTCCAGCTCCAGGTCGTGGGCCTCGGCGAGCGCGCGGACCACGCCCACCCGGTGCCGGTTCGACCAGGACAGCGCTGAGCCCTGCACGTAGGCGATGCGGCGGTGGCCCAGCGCGGTCAGGTAGTCGACGGTCTGCCGCAGCCCTTCGGTCGCATCCGCGACGATGCAGTCCGCGACGATGCGGTCCGCGCCGTCGGTCTCCCGGTTGACCAGCACCAGGGGGACCCGTCCACAGAGTGCGAGCACCTCCTCGGCGTCCAGCCGGGAGGAGCACACCGCGATGCCGTCGACCCGTCCGGCGAGGTGGGCGATGACGGCGCGTTCCCGGTCCGGGTCGAAGTCGCAGTCCGCGAGCACCACGGTGTGCCGGCTGTGCCAGCCCTGGCCCTGCGCGGCCTTCACGAATGCGGCGAACACCGGGTTCGCGATGTCCGGCACGATGACGGCGATCGTGGCGTGGTCACTGATGACCGGCGGTCCGGAGACACGCGGCGCGACCGGCTGGTAGCCGACTTCTTGCGCAATCATGCGGATCTTGCGCAATGTGTCGGGGCCGACCCGCCCGGGATCGCTGAATGCACGGGAGGCGGTGGAGAGTGCGACATTGGCCCGCTTTGCAACATCGGTCAGGGTGGGCCCCACAGAACCTCCTCGGTCGCGGCCGACCGACTGACCATGCGGCAGCTTGCGCAAGCTTGTCAAGAAATTGGCAATCCTTGCCGACCGGGTCGGCGACGGCGAGAACTGTCCGGCGGGTGCTGAGAGCCCCGAGCCACGAGTTGTTGGGCCCGGCCGACGCGCTTACCGTGCGCCATGTGGGCAATCTGTCGACCGAGGAACCGATCAGCATCCTGTCCGAGGAGCCGGTCCCGGGCACGATCCTGCTCCGGGTCGGCGGCGAGGTGGACATGCTGAGCTCGCCCACGCTCCGCGACAGCATCGCCTCGGCACTGGGCGGGGCTCACCAGCGGTTGATCGTCGATCTGGACCACGTCGAGTTCCTCGGCACCAGCGGACTCGCCGCGCTCGTCGAGGCGCGTGCCTCGGCGGAGCAGAGCAATACCGAGCTCTGGCTGGCCTGCTCGCGCCGCCAGGTGCTCCGC
>DASYLM010000561.1:0-9328 GCA_036009565.1 Pseudonocardia sp.
TGCGGCGGTTCGCGGCAGCCCAGACGATCGGCTACCTGCTGCTGTTCGTGTTCGGTCTGGCGTACGCCGCGAACACCCCGACGGCGACCATGTGGAACCTGAACGCGCCCGACCACGTACTGCACGCGGTGCTGTTCGGGCTCGGGTTGAGCCTGATGCTGATGCTGCACTCGGGCTCGTCCGAACGGTCCCGCACCGCCGACGGCGCCGAGTCCTCCCGCGATGCCGAGCCCGCCCGCGACGCCGAGCCCTCCCGCGACAGCGCGGCGCCGGATCGCGGATGACCAGTCGGGTATCGCGGCGCGAGGCCGGGGCGCGGTGGCCGGGGGCGGCCGGGCAGACTGCCCGGATGCGTCGGGCGAGCTGGTTCTGGGTCGCGGCCGCCGTCGTCGGTGTGCTCGGCGGGGTGGCGAACTATCTGCTCGCCACCCAGGAGGCCGCGGCCGGTGAGGCCGTGGAGATCGGCGCCGCCGCACTGGTCGGTGCGGTGCTCGGCCTCGGCTGCTGGGTGGTGCTGGCCGTGGTGTGGCTGGCGCTGCAGGTCCCGCTGCGTAGCGGGCACGGCTGGGCCCGAGTCTCGCTGGGCCTCACCGCCGTGCTCGGCGTCGGGCTGGACGTGATCAGCCTGGTCGGTTCGTGGCCCACGATCGTCGCAGCGGTGGTCCAGCTGGTCCTGCTCGGCGCCGCGCTGGTGCTGACCTTCCGGCCTTCGCCGAGCTGAGCTCCCGGTGCGACCGCCGCCACTGTGATCGCGATCAACTCACTCGATTGCGTGTAGCGCGGCGACCGCGCTGCGCGGCCGCCGCCTGGAGGGAGGCGGCCGGCCAGGACTGGTCCACCGGCCTGCGGGTGGTGCGCGCGATCGCCGGGGCGGACGGGTCCATCGCGCAGCTGCTCGGCTACCACTACGTCAACGCGGCGAACCTGGTCTGGGTCGGCGACGCGTCGCTACTGCGCCGGTGGGCTACCCGTATCGCGCAGGGTGCACTGGCGACCGCCCGGGAGTACCCGCTGGGCGCCTCCCGACCGTGGCTGCTGTCCGACTCCGAGCGGGCCGCCGCCGACCCGTACGTGCTGGCCAACTACGGGCGGCTGGTCGCCTCGGTGTGTGCGGTCCAGGCGTTGGCCGACGAGGTCGGCGCGGAGCTGGCTCGCGCCGACGAGGCGGGCGTCGAGCTGACGTGGGAGTCACGCGGGGAGCTGGCCGAGCTCATCGCCGCCCTGAAGGTGGCCTCCACCGACGTGGCACTGCACGTCACCTCGGCCCGCGTCGCTCACACAGCCCGCGTCGTGCTCACACAGCCGCCTGGGCCGCTGTGTCGAGCCGGGCGTGCTGTGTGCGCTCTGGGCGAGGCCGTGCGGTCACCGGCCGTAGTCGATCTGGCACTATTCGTTGACCGATCTACCGGTGCGGCAGCTGCCCCGTATCCCCCAAAGCGAGGTTCGCCTGTGACGGCACGTCGTCTCATCGTGGCGGTGCTCGGGCTGATCGTCCTGGCCGGCGCCTTCCTGGCCGGCGGCATCCTCATCGGCGAGCGCACCGCCGGTGTGGACGGTCGGGCGGCCGGGCGGGGTCAACCAAGTCGTGACTTCATGTTCCAGGTGATCGGGGTGAAAACAGCGAACCAGGGCGGCCACACGCTCAACCAGTTCTTCCACTACCGCTACGTGAGCGGAATCGCGGACAAGGACATCCCGGACTACACGCGGCTACGCACAACAGCGCTCGACCGCCTGGCCGCGGTCGATGCGGCCAAGAGCCCATACTGGGAAGTGGTGAACAACCAGCTGTGCACGCAGCTCAGGAACGGCTTCCCGATCCAGGCGATCAGCTGCGAGTTGCAGGTCGTCGGCTCGGAAGATCCCGGACCGCACGACGAGCCCGGCTACCGTGCCAGCATCGAGACGATCGGCGACATCGACCCACTGGACATCCCGGGTCCGCTGGCCAGGTGAACGTCAGCTGGCCACTTCCTGAACGGCACCCACCCACCGGTCACGCCGTACCGCGACCCGTGGTGGCACCCCGGCGGACGCCTTCGCGAGACCGGTGATGCGCCGGGGGCGTAGTGTCGCCGTCGTCTGGGGCAAGTCGCGCGTAGGTCGAGCCTGCGTCGTCCCCGATGAACAAGCTCGGGCAGCGTGCCCAGGCAGGCATGGTACGCATGACAGCTGAGGCCCACGAGACCACCAGACCCACGGCGGACGGGCCTGCTGCCAAGGAACTGACGGCCGGGGACGCCGATCCGGCGGTCGCCGAGTCCGACGGGCAGAGCGGCCCCGGCCTCACCGCGGCCACCAGCTTTGAATGGGACGAGGAGGAGTCGGCGGCACTGCGCCAGGCGCGCAAGGACGCCGAGCTGACCACCTCCGCCGACTCGGTCCGGGCCTACCTCAAGCAGATCGGCAAGGTCGCGCTGCTCAACGCGGTGCAGGAGGTGGAGCTCGCCAAGCGGATCGAGGCCGGCCTCTACGCCGCCGAACGTCTGACCTCGACCGTCGACCCGATCGACCCGACGGACCCCGGCACCACGCAGCTGCGCGTCGACCTGCGCTGGATCGTCCGGGACGGCGAACGCGCCAAGAACCACCTCCTCGAGGCGAACCTGCGGCTGGTCGTCTCCCAGGCCAGGCGCTACACCGGCCGCGGCATGGCATTCCTGGACCTGATCCAGGAGGGCAACCTCGGCCTGATCCGAGCGGTCGACAAGTTCGACTACACCAAGGGCTACAAGTTCTCCACCTATGCGACGTGGTGGATCCGCCAGGCGATCACCCGGGCGATGGCCGACCAGGCCCGCACCATCCGCATCCCGGTGCACGTCGTCGAGATCATGAACCGGCTCAGCCGGATGCAGCGGGACATGATGCGCGACCTGGGCCGCGAGCCCACGCCGGAAGAGCTCGCCAAAGAAATGGACATCACTCCGGAGAAGGTGCTCGAGGTCCAGCAGTACGCCCGGGAGCCCATCTCCCTGGACCAGACCATCGGCGAGGACGGCAGCAGCCAGCTCGGCGACTTCATCGAGGACTCCGAGGCCGTGGTGGCGGTGGACGCGGTGGCCTTCGCGCTGCTGCGTGACCAGCTGCAGTCCGTGCTGGCCACCCTGTCCGACCGGGAGGCAGGCGTGGTCCGGCTGCGCTTCGGCCTCACCGACGGCCAACCGCGCACCCTGGACGAGATCGGCCAGGTCTACGGGGTCACCCGCGAGCGGATCCGCCAGATCGAGTCCAAGACCATGCACAAGCTCCG
Organism: Pseudonocardia sp.; assembly: GCA_036009565.1. Lineage (GTDB taxonomy): Bacteria > Actinomycetota > Actinomycetes > Mycobacteriales > Pseudonocardiaceae > Pseudonocardia. The sequence goes on from DASYLM010000561.1 coordinate 3,254, forward strand.
GCACCCGTCCCGCTCGCAGGTATTGCGCGACTATCTGGAGTGACGCGCGGCGCGCTCCGTCGCCACCCAGGTAGCGTTTGGATCATCGGCGACAGCGTGGAAGGAGATGTGCCATGACCGTCCTGGACGGCATCCTCGACGGGGTTCGCGAGGACCTTGCGGGCCGGCAGTGCGAGGTGCCGCTCGCCGAGCTCAAGGCCCGGGTGCCCGACGTCGCCCCGGCGCTCGACCCGCTGCCCGCGTTCCGCGCCCCGGGCGTCTCGATCATCGCCGAGGTGAAGCGGAAGAGCCCGAGCAAGGGTGAGCTCGCGGACATCCCCGACCCGGCGTGGCTGGCCGCGCGTTATGCCGACGGTGGCGCCGCCGCGATCAGTGTGCTCACCGAGCAGCGCAGGTTCAGCGGTTCGCTCGCCGACCTGACGGCGGTGCGGGACTCGGTGTCGATCCCGGTCCTGCGCAAGGACTTCGTGGTGACCGAGTACCAGGTGTGGGAGACACGCGCGTTCGGCGCCGACCTGATCCTGCTGATGGTGGCCTCGCTGGACGACTCACTGCTGACCGAGCTGCTCGGGCTGTCCGGCGAGCTCGGGCTGACCGCGCTGGTGGAGACGCACACCGCGGCGGAGCTGGCGCGGGCGGAGAAGGCGGGCGCCCAGTTGATCGGCGTCAACGCCCGGAACCTCAAGACCCTCGAGGTGGACCGTTCGATCTACGCGGAGCTGGCCCCGCGCATCCCGGTCGGCGCGGTGAAGGTGGCCGAGTCCGGGGTCGCCGGACCGGAGGACGTCGCCGAGTACCACTCGTGGGGCGCCGACGTGGTGCTGGTCGGCGAGGCGCTGGTGCGGGCCGGTGACCCGAGGGACGCGGTTGCCAAGTTCATCGCCGCGGCGGGCAGCGGGTTCTGACGCGGGTCCGAGCGGGTTCCGCGGCGTGCGGTGAGGACCGCCGCTCTCCGATGTTCACCTGGTGGGCCGGCCGTTGTGGCCGCGGCGAGGTTGTCCGGACAACCGGGGACGGAATCGTCGGGTGGGTGACGTCCTCGACGAGATACCTGGAGATTGCCGATCGGCTGGCCGCGGAGATCGTCGGCTGGCCACCCGGGGCCCGGGTCGCCAGCGAACCCGAGCTGGCCGACCGGTTCGGAGTGGGCCGCGCGGCCGCCCGCTCGGCGCTGCAGGAGTTGGAGCGGCGGTTGCTGGTCCGCCGGGTGCAGGGTGCCGGCACGTTCGTCAATAGGCGCATCGACTACGTGATCTCGCACAGCAGGCCGCCGTCCTGGCACGCCGCGGTCGCCGCCGCCGGTGCCACCCCCCGCACTCAGCTCACCTCCGCCGGCCGCACCCGACTGCCGGCCACGCTCGCCGAGCGGCTGGGCCGGCCGGCCGGTACCGCGGTGCACCGCATCGTGCGCATCTTCTTCGTCGACGACCTGCTGGCGTCCTGGACCGAGGACTGGATCCCGGTCGACGTGGTGGCGGTCCTCGACCTGGCGCCGAGGGCCGTGGAGTCGATCGACCTGGTGCCTCGGCGGCCCGGCCGGGTCCGGGACTGCTGCCGGGTGAGCTTCGACATCCCGCCGGTGGAGGCGCTGCGCGGGCTGCGGCTCGACGCCGGTGTGGCGGCCTGGCGGGTGGAGAGCATCAGCCGGGACGCCGACACCGGCCGCTTGCTGCTGGCCAGCACCGCGTGGACCAGGGCCGACGCGGTGCGGATGGTGGTGGAGCTGCGGGACACCCCGGCGGAGCCGGAGACCACAGCGGAGCGGGACACCACAGCGGAGCGGGACACCACAGCGGAGCCGGACACCACAGCGGAGCCGGACACCACCGCGGCGGCGGGTCAACCCCGCGCGGGATGGCGCCGGTCCTGCGTGCCGAGCTCAGCCCGGCCGGACCGAGACCCTCGGTGAGCACCGAGTCCCGGGGGTCGGCCTGACGGTCAGGTTCCGCTGGCCGCTGGCGCGACCGGCGCCCGGGCGGAACCGGGGGGAGTCGGGCCGGTGGCGGCCAGGTCGGCCAGCCGGGCGAGCGCCGGCGCCGCCGCGAGCAGCAGTTCGGCGTCCCGCTCGCTGATTCCGGGCAGCAGCCCGGCCAGCACGGACGCCCAGGTGGCCTTCAGCAGCTCGCCGTGCCGGTCTGCCAAGGCGGTCAGCCGGAGCAGTACCCGCCGCTGGTCACGCGGGTCCGCGGTGCGCTCGACCAGGCCGCGGCGCACCAGTTGGCGCACGGTGTTGCTGACGTTGCTGGTCTGCAGCCGCAGTCCGCGCGCGACATCGGACACCGAGGCGCCCGGGTGCGAGCCGACGAACTCCAGCACGTCGTACTCGCTCTGCGGCAACGGTTCCAGTCCGACCTGGATCTCCCCGGTGCGGCGCAGCGTCCGGGACAACACGTGCGAGGCCGTCGCGAGCTGGCGGAGCCGAGCGTCGGTATTCGTCACCCTCGCTATGTTAGCAAGAGGTATGTATAAGTTCATAACTAAACCCTGTGCCGGGGTGGACCGTGCCGCGGTGGACCGGGGCGAGGGCGGACCGTGGCGGCGTGGACGCCGTAGACCTCCGGTGCCTGAGCACGGCCCGCGGCGGCGACACCGGCGACCCCGCGGGAGCTGGGCGGCGGTCGGTGCGACTAGGCGGCGGTCAGTGCGGCGGCGAGCGTGCTGGCCGCGATGTTCGCCCCGCAGGACACGATGGCCACCCGCTGGCCGCGCAGCTCCTCCCGGCGGGCCAGTGCGGCCGCCACCGCCATCGCGGCGGCGCCCTCGATGAGCTGGTGCTCGGTATCGATGACCAGCCGAAGCGCCGCGCGGATCGCCGCCTCGTCGACCAGCACCCAGTCGTCGACCAGCGCCCGGCAGAGCCCCAGGGTGACCGCGCCGGCCTCGACACTGCCGGCGGTGCCGTCGGACAGGGTGGGGCGCGCATCCACCGGCACCACCCTGCCGGCCGCGACCGACGCCGCCATCGCCGCGTCCGCCGAGGGCGAGGCACCGAACACCCGCACCCCGGGCAGCCGGTGCTTCAGCACCGACGCAACGCCGCTGATCAACCCGCCGCCGCCGACACTGACGAACACCGCGTCCAACCCGCGCCCACCCGCCTGCTCCAGCATCTCGACCCCGATCGTGCCCTGGCCGGCGATGACGTCGAGGTCGTTGTACGGCGAGACGTAGACGAGGCCGTGCTCACCGGCGTACTCGCGGGCGACGGCCTCCATGGCTCCGGAGTCGGTGCCGTGGCCGCGGACCTCGGCGCCGAACCGGCGGATGGCGGCCACCTTCACCGGCGACGCGTTGTCCGGCACGAACACGATGCCCTGCCCGCCGAGCACCGAGAGCGCGTGCGCCACCCCGAGTCCGTGGTTGCCCGAGGACGCGGTGACCACACCGCGTTCACGCTCCTCGGCGGTCAACGTCAGGACCTTGGCCAGCGCGCCCCGGGCCTTGAACGAACCGGTGCGCTGCAGGTGCTCGCACTTGACCAGCGCCTCGGCGCCCAGCTCGTCGGCCACCCCGTGGAAGGTGGCCAGCGGGGTGAGCGTGAGGTGCTCGCGCATCCGGGGGGCGATCAGCTCGGACTGCGCGGCCACGGCGGCCGGGGATGCCGGCACCCCGTCAACGGTCTCGGTCATGCCGCCATCATGTCGGCCCGCACCGACAGGCCGCCGAGGGCGGTCGGCCTCCGGGCCTGGCAGCGGCCGCCGACGTCTGCGAGATTGCTCAGGAGGCACATCGAGGATGACGGACAGGCAGGGCGAGGGGTCGGAGCATGGTGGCAGGCGCACTCCCGGGTATGGCACAGATCTTCACCGCGGGCACCGTGCACCCGCTGACCCAGCCCGGGACAGCACAGACCGGAACAGCACAGACCGGAACAACACAGACCGGGACACCGCCGGCGTTCGCGACGCTGGGCGAGTGGATCGTGGCGACCGGGCCGGTTGCGCGGTTGCGGGAGATGTTCCCGGCCGCCCCGGTCCACGACTTCGGCCGGGGGGTGCTGGTGCCCGGCTTCAACGACGCCCACCAGCACCCCAGCATGATGGCCGGCCAGCTGCTCGACGTGGACCTGTCCCCGGAGCGCGTCCGGTCCCGGGACCAGTTGCTCGCCCTGCTGCGCGAGCGGGCCGAGGCGACGCCGGCGGGGGAGTGGGTGCAGGGCAGCCGCTACGACCACACCAAGACCACCGGCGGCGTCGTGCTGACCAGGACCGAGCTGGACGGGGCCTGCCCGGAGCACCCGGTGTACGTCCGGCAGATCGGGATGCACTGGGGCGTACTCAACTCCGCCGGGCTGCGTGCGGTGAACCTGACCGACGCCAGCGAGCCGCCGGCCGGTGGTGAGTTCGGCCGGGACGCCGCCGGGCAGCTCAACGGCCTGGTGTACGAGCGGGCCATGCACGACCTGGTCGAGGTGGCGATCCCACCGCCCAGCCCGGAGCGCGAGCTGGCGGCGCTGGGCCGCTACCAGGGGATGATGCACGCGGCCGGGATCACCTCGGTGGGCGACGCGCTGGTGCTGCCGCGTGGGCTGCGGGTGCTGCAGGAGGCGCACGCACGCGGTGAGCTGACCCTGCGGGTGAACATGCTGCTGGCCTACCCGGTGCTGGACTCGCTCGAGGCGTTGGGCCTGCGCACCGGGCTGGGCGACACCTGGCTGCGCATCGGCGGGGTCAAGGCGTTCGTGGACGGCGCCATCGCCGGCGGGACCTGCCTGCTGGAGGAGCCGTACGAGGGCAGCTGCTCGCACGGGATCCAGGCGATGCCGACCGAGGAGCTGAACGAGTTCGTCCGCCGGGTGCACGACGCGGGCAGCACGGTGTGCGTGCACGCCAACGGTGACCGGGCGATCCGGCTGCTGCTGGACGCGGTGGAGGCGGCCCAGCTGGCCAACCCCCGGCCGGGCGCGCGGCACCGCATCGAGCACTGCAGCGTGGTCGACGCCGAGATCCTGAAGCGGATCCGGGCCTCGGACATGGTGGCCGTGCCGTTCGGGAGCTATGTGGCCTTCCACGGTGAGAAGCTGCCGGGCTACTACGGGATGGAGCGGCTGGGGCGGATGTTCGCGCACCGGGACCTGCTGGACGCGGGCATTCCGGTGGCCGGTTCCTCGGACTTCCCGTGCGGGCCCTACGAGGTGCTGCTGGCCATGCGCAGCTGTGTCACCCGCCGCGCCGGCGACGGTACCGAGCTCGGTGCCAACCAGCGGATCACCGCCGCCGAAGCGCTCGCGCTCTACACCACGGGGTCCGCGTACGCCTCCGGCGAGGAGGATCACAAGGGCCGGCTGGCCCCGGGCATGCTCGCCGACTTCGTGGTGCTGGAGCGCGACCCGCTGACCACGGCGCCGGAGGAGCTGGCCGAGATCGGCGTCGCGCAGACCTGGGTGGGCGCGGCACCGGTGTACCAGGCCGGCGGGGGGTAGCCGGTTGCCACGGATCCGGCGATACGGGTACCACCGCCCGCGGCGGACGACCCCGCCCGCCGACCGCCGCCGCACCTGCCCGGCACCCCGGCCGCCCGTGGCCGGTCAGGGCCCCGACGACGTCCTGCTGGGCGTGCAGCGGCTGGTGATGCAGCCGGGCCGGGTCCCGGTCGACACAGAGCGTTGGTCGGTGATCTGCCTCCTTCGGGAGGGATCCCACCTTGACGCCGGTCGGTTCGAATCCCGAATATTCGACAATCCTCGTTTTCGAAAGCAACCTCAGTCCGGTTTGAACGCAATGAGACCAGCCTGTTGTTGCTGTCGAGCTCGATATGCAGGTGTCGAGCCCGGGCGCTACCGCTGCCGGCCCGCACTCCGCGGCCCGCGTCTCAGGTGCCGGACCTGCCAGGCGGGCGGCCGCCGAGGTGCGGTGGAACCGACCGAGTTGCTGTGCGGCGAGCTGGCGGTGCCGCCGGGGCGGGTGATCCTCGGCCACCTCAACCGGGAGCCCGACTCCGTCATGCACCGCGCGGCCGCCGATGCCGCGCTGTACCTGGCCTTACGGGCCGTCCCGGGCGAACCACGCCACCGACTGGCGGCTGTTCGAGTCGCTCGCCGTCCTGGTGGCCGCCGGGCACACCGACCAGCTGCTG
>DASYLM010000562.1:0-1910 GCA_036009565.1 Pseudonocardia sp.
GGCGTACTGGACCGACGAGTTCGCCCGGACCAACCTGACCTACAAGCAGGCGCCGACCAACTTCTTCCGCGGCGGCGTGCGCACCGGCTGCGGCAGCGCCACCTCCGACACCGGCCCGTTCTACTGCCCGGCCGACTCCGAGGTCTACATCGACCTGTCCTTCTACCAGGAGCTCACCGACCGGTTCGGCACGCAGGGCGGCACCTTCGCCGAGGCCTACGTGCTCGCCCACGAGTACGGCCACCACGTGCAGAACCTGCTCGGCACGTCGAACCGGGTCAAGGAGGGCAGCGGCCCGACCTCCGACTCGGTCCGGCTCGAGCTGCAGGCCGACTGCTACGCGGGCGTGTGGTCCAAGCACGCCACCACCACGCCGGTGTCCAAGGGCGGCAAGCCGTTGATCCGCAACGTGTCCGCCGACGACATCAACCGCGCGCTGGACACCGCGTCCAAGATCGGCGACGACTACATCCAGAAGAACCTCGGCGGCGGCCGGGTGGACACGAGCAAGTTCACCCACGGCAGCTCGGCGCAGCGCGAGAAGTGGTTCCGTACCGGCCTGGACAGCGGCAACCCGGCCGCCTGCGACACCTTCGGGACCAACAACCTCGGCTAGAACGCGAAGGGCGCCCCCGGCAACCGGGGGCGCCCACCGCGGTCTGGACGATCAGCTCCCCGAGCCCTCGCGGGTGCCCGGGCCGTCCACGCTCACGGTCCGCGCCCGCACCGTGGTCAGCAACCGCGACTTGGCACTGGCCTTCTTAGAGGACGCCAGCTGGGCGGCCGCCGCACCCGGCGGGATCCCGTTGATGTCCTCGGTGCTGATCGCATACGTGCCGAGCACGAAGGCCACCGCGTCGGCGTTGCTGTCCAGCACGGCCCGGTCGAGGTTGCCGAGGTTGTCGCAGCGCTGGTGGTAGCAGGAGTCGTAGGCCAGGCCCGCGACACCGCCCCACTTGTCCGCCTGTGCCGCGGTCTTCACGCCCTCGGCGCCGGAGAACAGGCCGCCGGCCGGGATGCCCTGGACGATGAACTCGCCGTAGTCGGAACGCCCGTTGAACGGCGAGGTCTCGGTCTCCACCTCGGTGGCGGTGAGGAAGTCGGTGAACGCCGCCTCGATCTGCGCGGAGCCGAACGGTCCCTCGGCGTTCGCACCGTCGGAGCCGTCACCGTCGTAGACGAACCGGGCCGCGTTCGGCGAGGCGAGCATGTCGAAGTTCAGGTACAGCGCGATGTTGAGCTGCTCCTCGAAGTCCAGCGAGTCCACGTAGAAGGTCGACCCGAGCAGGCCGAACTCCTCGGCGCTCCACCACGCGAACCGCACCGCGTTGTTGGTCTGCGGCGTGCCGCCCAGCTGCAGCGCGGTCTCCAGCAGGGTCGCGCTGCCCGAGCCGTTGTCGTTGATGCCGGGGCCGGCGGTGACGCTGTCCAGGTGCGCACCGGCCATCACGACGTTGTCGTGCCGACCGGTCTGGGTCTCGGCGATCACGTTGTAGCTGGTCGTGTTCTGGGTGAGGGCCCGCAGCTCCAGTTTCGTGGCCGCGCCCGGCTGCGCGGCGAGGATCGCACCCGCGGCGGAGGTGACGCCGCCGACCGGAATGGTTCCGTTGGCCGGGTCGCCGAGCGTGCCGCTCAACGGACCGTCGACATTGTTGTAGACGATCGCGCCGACCGCGCCGCCTTCCGAGGCGAGCCGCGCCTTGATGGCGAACGTGCAGCCGGCCGGCCCCCGCTTGATCAGGACGATCTTGCCGGCCACGTTCACGCCGCTGTAGTCGGCTGCCACGCAACCGGTTTCGTGGCCGGTCGGCAGCACGGCCAGCGGCGCGGTGATGCCACCGACCGGCGTGGACGGGCTGTAGGTCAGGATGTTGATGGGCAACGAGGTCCCGCCCGCGGTCAGGCTCTGG